>DASTPC010000070.1:0-9576 GCA_035720085.1 Gaiellaceae bacterium | reverse complement strand
GGCCCCGGCTTCTCGCCGGTTGACGCCTGCCGCGCTGCGCCATCCGAGACCTGCTCTCGTGCGCGCTCAGCCGATCACGTCGAGGAGGATCCCGGACGGCGGCGGCGCCCCGTCGCCGAGCTCGTACGCCGCCAGCACGGCCGTGACGGCCGCCGCCGCCGAGGCGTCGTCGCGCGCGTGCACCTCGGCGAGGTCGTCGCCCGCGAGCACCGTGTCGCCGCGCTTGGCGAAGCACCGGATGCCGACCGAGTGGTCGACCGCGTCCGCCTTGGTGCGGCGGCCGGCGCCGAGCTCCAGCGCGGCGACGCCCACGGCGAGCGCACCGAGCCGCTGGACGACTCCGTCGCGCGGCGCCGGCACGCCGACGACGACCGGTGCCTGCGGCAGCGCCTCCACGTCGGGGTCGCCCCCCTGGGCGCGTACCCAGCGGTCGTACGCGGCGCCCGCGGTGCCGTCGGCGACGGCTGCCTCCGCGCGCCGCCTGCCCTCGGCGGCGTCGACGCCGAGGTCGGACAGCGCGAGCAGGCGCGCGCACGCGTCGAGGACGAGCTCGGCGAAGTCTGCCGGCCCCTCGCCCTTGATCGTCTCCACGGCCTCGTGGATCTCGAGCGCGTTCCCGACCGCGCTCCCGAGCGGCTGGTCCATGTCGGTCAGGAGGCAGACCACCTCCCGCCCGGAGCGCTGCCCCAGATCTGCCATCTGCGTCGCCAGCACGCGAGCGTCCTCGAGCGACTTCATGAACGCGCCGTCACCGACCTTGACGTCGAGCACGATCGCGTCTGCGCCGCCGGCGATCTTCTTCGACATGATCGAGGACGCGATCAGCGGGACGATGTCGACCGTCGCCGTCACGTCGCGGAGCGCATAGAGCTTCTTGTCCGCGGGGACGAGATCGGCGCTCTGCCCGATGATCGCGAGCCCCACCTCACGCACCTGCTGGACGAACTGCTCGGTCGTCAGCTCGACGCGGAAGCCGGGGATCGACTCGAGCTTGTCCAGCGTGCCGCCGGTGTGGCCGAGGCCGCGCCCGCTCATCTTCCCGAACGGCACGCCACAGGCGGCCACGATCGGCCCGACGGCAATCGACGTCTTGTCGCCGACCCCGCCGGTGGAGTGCTTGTCCACGACCTTGCGGCCGAGAGCCGTGCCGAGGTCGAGCGTCTCGCCGGAGCGGATCATCGCGTCGGTGAGCGCGTACGTCTCGGCCCCCGACAGCCCCTGGAAGAAGACGGCCATGCACCACGCGGCGAGCTGGTAGTCGGGCACCTCGTCGCGCGCGTACGCGAGGATCAGGTCGGCGATCTCCTCGGCGGAGTGCTCGCCGCCGTCACGCTTCGCCTCGATCAGCTCGGCCGGCCGGATCGTCACGCCGGCCCCGGCCGACGTCGCGCGGCGGGGCAGGCGGGCCGAGGCGCGCGCTCGGCCGACGCCGGCGCGCCCGTGGCGCGGCCGTCCGAACCGCAGGTCGCTCCGTGCGGCCGCTTCACGGCTCGACGATCGGCGCCCCCGGCACGCCTCGTCCAGGCGCCTTGCCGCCGAGCCAGGCGTTGACGGTCGCGCCCACGTCGGCAAACTCGCCCCCCTCGTGGACGCGCCCCGCCGCGTTGCGCCCGGCGGCGTACGCGAGGAGGAGCGCGTGCTCGCGCGAGTGGTCGGTGGACGGCGTGGTCGGGTCGCAGCCGTGGTCGGACGTGACGACGAGCAGGTCTCCCTCCTGCAGCGCTTCGAGGATGTCTGGCAGGCGCCGGTCGAAGTCCTGCAGGCAGCGGTGGAAGTTCTCGGGGTCGTTGCGGTGGCCCCAGAGCATGTCGGTCTCGACGAGGTTGACGAAGACGAGCCCGCCCTCGATGTTCTGCAGCAGCTCGATCGTCCGGTTGATCCCGTCCACGTTCGACTTGGTCGGGAACGACTCGTCGATGTCGCAGCCGGCGAAGATGTCGGAGATCTTGCCGACGCCGTAGACGGTGTGGCCCGCGTCGCGCACCGTCGTCAGGTAGTTCGGGCGCTTCGGCTCGAGCGAGAAGTCGTGGCGGTTCGGCGTCCGCTCGTAGTGCCCCGGCGTGCCGAGGAACGGGCGCGCGATCACCCGCCCGACGGCGTGCTTGCCGGTGAGGATCTCGCGGGCCACCCGGCAGCCCTCGTAGAGCTCCTCGAGCGGGATCGTCTCCTCGTGCGCGGCGACCTGGAACACGGAGTCGGCGGAGGTGTAGACGATCCACTTGCCCGTGCGCTGGTGCTCCTCGCCGAGCTCCTGGATGATCTCCGTCCCCGAGGCGGGCTTGTTGCCGAGCACGCCGCGCCCCGTGCGGTTCATGAACGGGTCGATCACGTCGTAGGGGAAGCCGTGCGGATACGTCGGGAACGCGACCGGCGTCAGCACGCCCATCAGCTCCCAGTGGCCCGTCGTCGTGTCTTTGCCCTTCGACCGTTCCAGCAGCCGCCCGGCGACGGCCGGCGCCCCCGGCTGCGGCGGGCAGCCCTCGAGTGGCTCGACGTTGCCCAGGCCGAGTGCCTCCAGGTTGGGCAGGTCCAGGCCCCCGACCGCGCGGGCGACGTTGCCGAGCGTGTCGGAGCCCTCGTCCCCGTACTCCGCCGCATCCGGCAGCTCCCCCGCGCCGACGGCGTCGAGCACGATCACGCACGCACGCGGCACGCGGCTATTCTACGCCGCGGATGGACACGTTCCTCGGGCTGCTCGAGCTGGCGGTGTACGTGACCGGGATGCTGGCGTTGTCAGCGGCGGTCACGTTCGCGGTGATCAAGATCTCGCCGTCGCAGAGCGCGAAGGAGCAGGCGGCCAAAGACTCCTGACGCCGCCCCGCGTCGCCGCGGCGATCGCGCCGCGCTAGGCGGCGACCGGAGGCAGCGCGTCCTCGAGCGGAGTGAACGGCAGCCCGTGCGCCTCGGCCACGGCTGCGTACGTGACCCTGCCGCCGACGACGTTCACGCCCTTGGCCAGCGTCGCGTCGCGGGCGATCGCGCCGCGGAGCCCCCGGTTTGCGATCGCCTCGACGTACGGAAGCGTCACGTTCGTGAGACCCTTCGTGGAGGTGATCGGCACGGCGCCGGGCATGTTGGCGACGCAGTAGTGCACGATCCCGTCGACCTCGAAGATCGGCTCGGCGTGCGTCGTCGGACGCGACGTCTCGAAGCAGCCGCCCTGGTCGATCGCGACGTCGACGAGCACCGAGCCCGGCTTCATCGCCGACAGCATGTCCCGCGTCACGAGCTTCGGCGCGAGCGCGCCCGGCACGAGCACCGCGCCGATCACGAGGTCCGCCTGGGGCAGGATCTCCTCGAGCTGGAGGCGGTTGGACATCGCCAGCGTGATCCGGCCGTCGAGCATCATCTCGAGGTCGCGCATGCGCTCGACCGACTTGTCCAGCACCCACACCTCGGCCTGCATGCCGACGGCGATCAAGGCGGCGTTGTAGCCGACGATCCCGCCGCCGAGAACGACGACGTTGGCCGGCGGCACCCCCGGGAGCCCGCCCAGCAGGATGCCGCGCCCGCCCTGTGACTTCTCCAGCGCCCAGGCGCCCATCTGCGTCGCCAGGCGCCCCGCGACCTCGCTCATCGGCGCGAGCAGCGGCAGCCGCCGGTCGTGCGTCTCCACCGTCTCGTAGGCGACCGCGCTGACGCCGGACTCGACAAGCGCCCGCGTCAGTGGTTCGTCGGCCGCGAGGTGGAGGTACGTGAACAGCACGAGGTCGTCGCGCAGGTGCGGGTACTCCGGCGCGATCGGCTCCTTCACCTTCAGCAGCAGCTCGGCCTCCCGCCACACCTCGTCCACGCTCGCGATGCGAGCGCCGGCGCGTTCGTAGGCCTCGTCGGAGAACGCCGAGCCGACGCCCGCGCCGGACTCGACGAGCACCTCGTGCCCATGCCGGACGAGCTCGAGCGCTCCGGCCGGCGTCAGCGCGACCCGGTACTCCTGCGGTTTGATCTCCCTCGCAACGCCGACGCGCATGGGCGGGCGGACGATACAGAATCCGCGCCCGGCGGCAATCGCTCGGACGGAGCCTGCGCGAGGTGTGCTCGGCTCAGCCGGCGCCCGCCAGCCTCCCCACGAGCGCGCGCTCGTCGGGCCCGAGCCGCACCGCCGCGGCGGCCGCGTTCTCGGCCGCCCGCTCCGGCCGCGACGTGGCCGGGATGACGACGTCGACCCGCCGGTCGGCGAGGGCCCAGGCGAGCAAGGCCTGCGGCCAGGTCTCCACGCCGAACGGCCGGAGGGGCGCCAGCTCCGCTTCGGACGGCCGCCGCCGCAGCAGCGACCCTCGGGCGCCGCCGAGCGGCCGCATCACGATCACGGCGACGCCGAGCTGCTCGGCCAGCGGGAGGATCCGCTGCTCCGCTTCGCGCTCGACCGGGTTGAGCGGCACCTGCACGGTCTCGAAGCGCCCCGTCCCGAGCGCACGCTCGAGCTCGCCGAACGCGCTCGGGTCGTAGTGGGTCACCCCCAGCCGGTCGATCCTTCCCGCCTCGCGCTCGGCCTCCAGCCAGACGAGGTGCTCCCGCCACGAGACGAGGTTGTGCACCTGCTCGATCTCCACGCGGCCGAAGTACGCCCGCTGGGCGTCGTGCTGGCGCCGGCCCTCCTCCACGTCGCCCGCCCAGATCTTCGTGGCGACCGTGGTGCCCGCACGGCGTCCCTCGAGCGCAGCGCCGAGCGACCGCTCGGCCGCGCCGTACATCGGCGACGAGTCGAACAGGAGCGTGCTCGCTGCGAGCGCGGCGCCGACGACGGCGGACGCGAGCGCCTCGTCGGCGTCGAACGTGGCGTAGGTGCCGAGGCCGACGGCCGGGCCGAGGCGCCTGGCCGACGTCAGTCCCGCTCCCAGCGGGCGAGCCGCCCGGCCGCATAGGCGGCCATGAAGAACCACGGGTCCTCTTTCGGCCCGCGGCCCATGTGCTCGAGCGGAAGCCCGGCGCACGCGTCCTCCCAGCCCTGCACGTCGACGACGACCACCTCCAGCTCGGCTGGCGGCGGCAGCCCGAGCGGCCACGCCACCAAGACCTCGCCGAGGCACAGGCGCAGGGCCGACTGCGTGTGGTGCGAGAGGCCCTGATGGCGCTCACGCGGGTCGCCGAGCGACACGCGCGGGGCGACGATCGCGCGCCCGCCGAGCGCGGCGGCCGCATTCGCCGCCTCGGCGACCGAGAGCCCGCCGTGTCCCAGCTCGCTGGCGGTCCCGACGATCCCCGGGCCGACGGCGCACACCACCGCGTCGGCGCCCACGGACGCCGCCCACGCGAGCGCCGATGCGGGCGTCGCGCACTGCACGTCCCCGTCCAGGCACGGCGCCGCGGCGACCGCCACGCCGAGGAGCTCGCGCTCCCTGAGCGCGCGCACGGTGTCGGAGAGGGAGACCGGCAGGGCGCCGCCGCCGAGCTGCACGTAGGCGACGTGGTCGCTCCGGAGCGCGGCGCACACCGGCGCGAGCTGGCTGTGGAGCGAGCAGCAGACGACGGGGAGGCCGGCGAGCTCGTCGCCGAGCGATGCCGTCTCCTCCGCGAAGAGCGCCGCCCCCTGGGCGGGCGTGTACGGCAGCGTCATCACGTGCGCGCCGTCCTCCGGCTCGAGGTTGAGCCCGCGGGTGAGGTTCGCGTAGAGGACGTCGAAGCCGCCCGAGCCGAGGCCCAGGTCGCGGGCCTGCGTGTTGACGATCACGGTGTCGCCCTCCTCGACCGGCCCGGTCAGGCGCGGATAGGCGATGCACGGGGCGCCGTCGACCTCGAGGCGGACGAGCTCCTCGAGCCGCTCCGTGACGGCCGTGACGGAGCCCCAGCGGAGGCTGAGCGGCAGGGCCTCAGGCCTCCCGCGCGACGTCGACCAGCGCGAGCGTGACCTCGACCATCGCGTCCAGGTCGGCGACGGCGATGTGCTCGTCGGGCGTGTGGATCTCCGCCATCCCGTTGGCGAGGTTGACGCAGGCGAGGCCCTGCGCGTTGAAGACGTTCGCGTCGGCGGCGCCGCCGGAGAGCGCCGTCGTCGGCTCGAAGCCGCTCCGCCGGAGCGCCTCGCCGGCCAGCCGGACGGGCAGGTCGTCGGGCCGGAAGCGGTAGCCGCGGTACTGCTCGGAGACCTCCAGCTCGACCGTGCAATCCGACGTGGCGGCGGCGAAAGAGAGCACGTCGAGCGTCTCCTGCACCACCTCGGCGAGCGTGCCCTCGTCGTGTGAGCGGGCCTCGGCGACGAGGGTGCACCACTCGGGGACGATGTTGCGGGCGGTGCCGCCGACGATCCGGCCGACGTTGGCGCTGGTCGCCTCGTCGATGCGCCCCAGCCGCAGGTCGGCGATTGCGCGGGCGGCGGCGACGATCGCCGAGCGCCCCTCCTCGGGATACATGCCGGCGTGCGCAGCGCGGCCGTGGAAGCGCGCCTCGAGCGTCCGCGCGAAGGGTGCGCCGAGGATGATCTCGCCGATCGGCGCCGCCTGGTCGTAGACGTAACCGACCCGCGCCTCGAGCCGGCCCGTGTCGAACGCGCCGGCACCGAGCAGCCCGACCTCCTCCTTGGGCGTGAACAGCAGCTCGACGCCGGCATGCGGCCGGCCCTCCTCCACGATCCTGCGGGCCGCTTCGAGCATCACCACGACCGCGGCCTTGTTGTCGGCTCCGAGGATCGTGCCGGCCGCGTTGCGCACGACGCCGTCCTCGCCGACGACGGGCTCGATCGGCCCCTCGGGAGGCACTGTGTCCAGATGCGCGCACAGAAAGAGGGGTGTTCCCGACCCGTTCGCCCCGGGCAGCCGGCAGAGCAGGTTGCCGGCGCTCGACCCGACCCGCGGGCCGGCGTCGTCCTCGTCGGCCTCGAGGCCGAGCGCCGTCAGGTACGCCAGCACGCGGTCGGCCACCGGCCGCTCTTCGCCCGGAGGGCTCGAGATCGCGCAGAGCTCGAGGAACAGGTCCAGAAGGGGCGGCGCCGGCACCGCCCGCAATCCTAGGCGCCGGGCCGACGCGGCCGGCCGTCGGGGTCGATCGGCTTCTCCATCGAGACGCACGCGATCGCGACGCCGTCGGGCATCGTCACCTCGGCCTCCTCGAGCGGCTCGAAGCCGTAGGAGACGTACAGCGGCAGGCCGGGCAGCGTGGACATCAGCGCCAGCCGACGGAAGCCCTCGCGCCGCGCCGCCGCCTCGCACTCCTCGAGGATGCGACGCCCGAGCCCGCGGCGCGTCCAGTCCGCACGCACGAACATCGCCCGCACCCTCGCCGGCTCCGTCGCCGGGTCGAGCAGGCGCGCGTCGCCGTCCGCGTCGCCGCTGCCCGTGTAGAGGCGGTCACGCCGGCTCCAGCCGCCGCAGGCGACGGGCTCTCCGCGCGCCTCCAGCAGGTAGTAGGTGCCGTCGGCGAGGAGGAGCGGGTCGACGTGGGCGACGTGGCTGACGGCGCTCGCCGTCTGCCGCTCGTCGTAGAAGCGCGGGAAGAGCGCCGCCGCCGACGTCTTCATCAGCTCGTCGACCGCGGCCGCGTCGGCGGGCGTCGCGACCCGCAGGACCGGCTCGGCCTGGCTCACGACTCAGCCCGGCAAGCTGCCTTCGCGGTACTCGCCCTCGTCGGGGTCCGGGAAGCGGGCGTACGCCTCCCGGCCGACGGTCGTCTCCTGCTCGACCCCGGCGCCGTGGCGCAGCGCGACCTCCCGGACCGGGTAGCGGAGGCCGACCTCGGGCCGGCGCTCGCCCACCATCAGGATCCCGCACGGGCCGTCGCCGGCCCCGACGAAGACGTGCTCCGTCCAGGCGGGGCAGTGGACGAAGTCCCACGCCCGCAGGCGCCGCTCCTCGCCCTCGACGAGCAGCAGGCACTCGCCGAACAGCACCAGGAAGCTCTCCTGGGCGTCCTCGCCGTGGTACATGGAGTTCGGCTGGCCGGGCTGGAGGACGTGGACGTTGATGCCGAAGGCCGGGAAGGGGACGTCGCCCTCGAACACGCACGCCGAGCCGAGCTTCTCGGTGTGCCACCAGCGCGCCTCGCGCGCGTTGACGACGAACCAGCCCTCGCCCTCCGGGACGCGCCCGTGCGGCGTCTGCAGGAGCTCGGCCTCGGGCGGCACGCCCGTCTACCCGGCAGCAGCGGCCCGTACGTGCGCGCGCGAGCGGGCGCGCTCGAGCGCCGCCCCGACGAACTCGCGGAAGAGCGGCGCCGGCCGGGTCGGGCGCGACTTGAACTCGGGGTGGAACTGGCTCGCGACGAACCACGGATGGTCTGGCAGCTCGACCACCTCGACGAGCCTGCCCTCCTGGAACGTCCCGGAGACGACGAGGCCCGCGTCGACGAGCGTCTCGCGGAAGTGGTTGTTCACCTCGTAGCGGTGGCGGTGGCGCTCGTGGACGACGGCCTCGCCGTACGCCTCCCGCGCGCGTGTGCCCTCCGCCAGCTCGACCGCCTGCGCCCCGAGCCGCATCGTGCCGCCGAGATCCTCGATCTCCTTCTGCTCGGGCAGGAGGTCGATCACCGGGAACTGCGTCTCGGGGTCCATCTCGGTCGAGTTGGCGCCGTCGAGGTGGCAGACGTGGCGCGCGTACTCGGAGACGGCCACGTGCATGCCGAGGCAGATGCCCAGGTAGGGGATGGCGTGCTCGCGGGCGACCCGGCAGGCGAGGATCTTGCCCTCCCAGCCGCGCGAGCCGAACCCGCCGGGGACGAGCACGCCGTCGACCCGCTCGAGCAGCTCCGCGGCCTCGTCGTACGACATGTTCTCCGCGTCCACCCAGCGCACGCGCACGCGGCAGCCGGCGTGGACGCCGGCGTGCTTGAGCGCCTCGTGCACGGACAGGTAGGCGTCGTGGAGCTTGACGTACTTGCCGACGAGGGCGATCTCGACGACCTCGTCGAGCTCGCGGATCCGCGCGGTCAGCTCCTCCCACTCGCCGAGCTCGGCAGGCGGCGTCTGCAGCCCGAGCTGCTCGCAGACCAGCGTGTCGAGCCCTTCCGCCTGGAGCACCTCCGGGATCAGGTAGACGTCGGGCACGTCGGGGGAGGCGACGACGGCGCGCACGTCGACGTCGGCGAAGAGCGCGATCTTGTCCCTGATCTCCGGCGACAGCTCCTCGCGGGAGCGGCAGACGACGACGTCGGGGTGGATGCCGATCCGGCGCAGCTCGTTCACGGAGTGCTGGGTGGGCTTGGTCTTCAGCTCGCCGGCCGCCTCGATGAAGGGGACGAGCGTGACGTGCAGGTAGAGGACGTTCTCGGGCCCGACCTCGCGGCGGAACTGCCGGATCGCCTCGAGGAAGGGCAGCGACTCGATGTCGCCGACCGTGCCGCCGATCTCGGAGATGACGACGTCGGCGGGGACCGCCGCGGCGCCGCGGCGGATGCGCTCCTTGATCTCGTTCGTGATGTGCGGGATCACCTGCACCGTCGCGCCGAGGAACTCGCCCTTGCGCTCCTTGCGCAGGACCGTGTCCCAGATCGCGCCGGCGGTGTGGCTCGCGTTGCGCGAGAGGTTCTCGTCGACGAAGCGCTCGTAGTGGCCGATGTCGAGGTCGGTCTCGGCGCCGTCCTCGGTGACGAACACCTCGCCGTGCTGGAACGGGCTCATCGTGCCCGGGTCGACGTTCAGGTACGGGT
>DASTPC010000069.1:0-4722 GCA_035720085.1 Gaiellaceae bacterium | reverse complement strand
TCGAAATGAAGCCTTGTGCCGTCGGAACGCGCCGGTCGGCACGCTGCTTCGTCCTCGGTCGCCCCGATCTGTCTCATATCGGGGCTCCCTGCGTCCTCGCATCGCACTCGACCGGCGCGCCCCGCCGGCGAAGCGTCATTCCGAAACGAGTTCTTAGGTCGCCGCGGGCTGCGAGGGCAGGGCTTCGCCGGTGGCGGCCGGCGGCGGCTGCTCGCCGGTGTCCTCGGCGTGGTAGCGGGCGAGCAGGCGCCGCTCCTCGCCACGCCGGGGGAAGAGCGTGTAGACGAGCGCCGCACCGGCCAGGATCGCGACGATCCCGGCCGTGTAGGCCCAGTCGGCGCCGTCGAGGAACGAGGTCTTCGCCGCCGCGGTGATCTGGTCCGCGTACTGGGGGTACTGCGCCGCGATCTGCTCGGCGCCCGCGAACGACTTGGTCAACTGGTTCGCGACGCCGTCCGTGATCTGCTCCTGGTCGGGTGAAGAGGCGATCGCCGCCGTCACGGCCGACGCGTAGCCGGCGGTCAGGAGCGCGCCGAGGATCGACTGCATGACGGCGCCGCCCAGGTCGCGTTGGAGGTCGGCGGTGCCCGAGGCCATCCCGGCCCGCTGCACGGGCACCGAGCCCGTCAGCGAGTGCGAGGCCGGGGTGCCCGCGAAGCCCACGCCGGTGCCGACGAGTGCGTAGGCCAGCCCGACCTGCCAGTACGCGCTGCCCTCGTCCCAGAGCAGCAGCATGGCCAGGAACCCGAGCAGGCAGAACGCGTACCCGGTCAGGAGCGTCAGGCGCGCCCCGCGCGCGTCGACGAGCTTCGCGGAGCGCGGCGCGACGAGCACCATGCAAGCCGCCGCAGGCAGGATCGAGAGCCCCGCCTCGAACGTCGAGTAGCCGAGCACGTTCTGCAGGAACTGCTGGCCGACGAACATCGCGCCCATCAGCGTCCCGAAGACGATCAACCCCGCCGACGCGGCCACCCAGAAGATCCGGCGCCGCGCGATGTCCAGGTCGTAGAGGGGGTTCGCCGCCCGGCGCTGCCGGAGCAGGAACGCAGCCAGGGCGGCGACCGCGATCGCGGCGAGGCCGAGCACGAGCGTCGTCTTGTCCGGCACGGGCGCGAAGTTGATCGCCAGGACGATCGAGGCGACCAGCACGACGGAGAGGATCCCGCCGAGGTTGTCGACCGGGTCGGAGGCCTCGTTGACGTGGGCCGGGACGAAGACGAGCGCCATCACGAGCGCCACGGCGGCGAGGGGGAGGGTGATGAGGAACACCGAGCCCCACCAGAAGTGCTCGAGCAGCGCGCCGGAGAGCACCGGCCCGAGCGACGAGATCGCGCCGCCGAGCCCGGACCAGAGCGCGATCGACTTCGTCCGGCCCGGCCCGGACCACAGCGCCGTGATCAGAGCGAGCGTGGTGGGGTAGGCCATCCCGGCCGAGAGCCCCCCGAGCAGCCTGGCCAGGAAGAGCACCTCGTCGGAGGGCGCCCACGCTGCCAGCAGGCACGCCGGGATCGAGAGCGCCATGCCCAGGATCAGCATCAGCTTGCGCCCGTAGCGGTCGCCGATCGCGCCGAAGTAGAGCACCGAGGCCGCCAGGCCGAGCGAGTAGCCGACAGCGATCAGGTCGAGCGTCGTCTGCGACGAGTCGAAGGCCTGGGCGATCGACGGCAGTGCGACGTTCGCCACGGCCAGGTTGAGGTTGGCGACCGCCGCGACGAGGATCAGCGAGCCGAGCACGAGACCGGCGCGCGCAGGCGCCGTTCCCGCAATCGATCCGCGGCCGGCCCCGTCCATCCCGCGCACCGTCCCACACGCGGGCTGACTCGACATCGTCCGCATGGGATGATGCGGGCGGTCCCGGATCCCGGAACCATGCCCCCGGAGCAGCCCTGAGCGAACAGACCCTCCAGACGAGCGATGCGGTGCTGCCGTTCCACGACCCGTCCCGGCGGCGGCGCCTGGTCAAGATCGCCGCGTGGCTGGCCGGCATCGCCGTCGTCGTTCTGCTGCTCGAGCTGCTCGGCGTCGACGTCGGCGGCTGGCTGTCCGACCTCTGGCAGCAGATCAAGGACGTCCCGGTCGCCTACATCGTCGCTGGGCTCGCCTTCCAGACGGGCCAGACGTTCTTCGCCGGGCTCTCCTACTACGGGATCCTGCGGGCCGCCTACCCCGGCCAGGTGCAGTTCTGGCCGATCGTCACCGCCTACGCCGTCGGCGTCTCGATGAACAACTTCCTGCCCGCGAACATCGGCACGTTCGTGACACTGCTGATGTTCGTCGCCATCATCCCCGCGTGCACGTTCCCGGGCGCGATCGCGGCCTACCTCGTGCAGAAGATCTTCTTCACGATCGCCGGCACCTTCGTCTACCTCTACCTCTTCCTCTCCGTGCCGGGCTCGTTCGACGCGAACCTCGGCAACATCTCGGCGCATCCGGTGCTGTCGGTGGTGATCGCCGTCGGCGCGGTGCTCCTGATCGTCCTCGTCGGCCGCATCTTCTGGAAGCAGGTGAAGAAGCTCTGGGCGCAGGCGAAGGAGGGCGGCGCCATCCTGACACGCCCGCGCGAGTACCTGACGCACGCGTTCCTGCCGTCGCTCCTGTCGTGGCTCTGCAAGCTGACGGTGATCGGGATCTTCCTCGCCGCGTTCGCAATCCCGGTCACGTTCGAGTCGATCATGTGGGTCACCGGCTCGGGCTCGCTCGCGAACGTCGCCTCGTTCACGCCCGGCGCCGTCGGGATCACACAGGCGACGAACGCGCTCGCCCTCGACACGTGCTGTGACGTGGCACGGTCGACGGCGATCGACTACTCGACCGCCCAGCAGCTGATCACGACCGCCTGGAACGTCGTCGTCGCGATCGTCCTGGTGGTGCTCGTCTTCGGCTGGGCCGGCGGCAAGCTGCTCGTGACCGAGTCGTACGCCGACGCCAAGGTGAAGGTCGCCGAGCAGAAGGCCCAGCGCGCCGAGAAGCGGGCGGAGAAGCGCGCGGAGCGCGCCAAGACGGGACGCGGGCTGTTCCGCCGCGGCCGCGACGACGAGGAGGATCACGATGACGGCGGATAGCGCGCGGCCAACCGCGGCCGGCGAGACGCTCGCCTGGAAGCCGGAGCGGCCGACGTTCCGGCCGTTGCGGCTTCTCGTCGCCTGGCTCGTCGCCGCGGCGGCGGTCTTCGTGTCCGCGGGGCTGACGCCGCACGTCTCGGTGGACGGCTTCTGGGGTGCCGTGTTCGTCGCGCTCGTGATCGCGGCCCTGAACGCGGTGCTGCCGCCGCTCCTCGCCGCCCTGCGGTTGCCGTTCACGCTCGTGCTCGGCTTCCTGCTCGTGCTCGTGCTGGACGCGCTGATGCTCCGGGCCGCCTCCGCGTTGTTCGACAGCGCGATCTCGGTGGACTCGTTCTGGTGGGCGCTCCTCGCCGCCCTGATCATCTCCGCGGTGACAGTGGTGCTCGAGGTGATCGTCGGCACGAACGACGACGACACGTACACGCTGCGCGTGGTGCAGCGGATCGCGCGCCGCTCGGGTGAGCGCGTCGAGACGGACGTCCGCGGGATCGTCTACCTCGAGATCGACGGCCTGGGGCTGCCGATCCTGCGGCGCGCGATGCGCGACGGCAGCGCCCCGCACATGGCCCGCTGGCTCGCCGAGGGCTCACACAAGCTGACCGAATGGGAGACCGACCTCTCCTCCCAGACCGGCGCCAGCCAGGCGGGGATCCTGCTCGGCTCGAACGAGGACATCCCCGCGTTCCGCTGGGTCGAGAAGGAGACGGGCACGCTGATGACCTGCTCGGCCCCGGAGGACTGCGCGGAGCTCGAGCGCCGTCACGCGACCGGAGTCGGACTGCTCGTGGACGGGGGCGCCAGCCGCGGCAACCTCCTCTCCGGCGAGGCCGACCACGTGATCCTCACGGTCAGCCGGATCGAGGCCGAGAAGCGGGCGAACCCGGGGTACCGCGCGTTCTTCGCGAACGGGTTCAACGCCACACGGGTGCTGGTGCTGTTCTTCTGGGAGCTGGTGCTCGAGTGGGTCGCGGCGCTCCGAGCGATCCGCCGTGACGTGCGACCGCGCGGGCACCGCGGCGGGCTCTACCCGTTCATGCGGGCGGCCATGTGCGTCGTCGTCCGCGACCTGATCGTCTACGGCGTGCTCACGGACATGATGAAGGGCCGGCCCGCCGTCTACGCGACGTTCTCGAGCTACGACGAGGTCGCGCACCACTCGGGGCTCGAGCGGTCCGACACGCTGGAGGCGTTGCGCAAGCTCGACCAGCAGTTCGGGCGGATCGACAACGCGCGCCGGTTCGCGCCGCGGCCGTACGAGCTCGTGGTGCTCTCGGACCACGGCCAGACGCAGGGGGCGACGTTCAAGCAGCGCAACGGCTACGGCCTCGACGACCTCGTCCAGCGGTCGCTCGCGCGCGGCGAGGTGACGGAGATCGCCGGGGGCGACGAGCAGCACGCGATGGTCGGCAACGCGCTCGGGGAGGCGACGGGGCGCGCGCCGAAGGGCGAGAAGCGCTCGAAGAAGGACGTCTCCGACCGGCAGGTCGTGGTGCTCGGCTCCGGCAACCTCGGGCTGGTCTACCTGATGGAGGAGCCGCGCCGGCTGACCATGGAGGAGATCGACCAGCGGCATCCGGAGCTCCTCCCGGCGCTGCGCAGCCATCCGCACGTCGGCTGGCTGCTCGTGCGCTCGGCCGAGCACGGCCCGCTCGCGCTCGGC
>DASTPC010000068.1:0-9203 GCA_035720085.1 Gaiellaceae bacterium | reverse complement strand
GACCTCGCCGCTCGACAGCTCGCTCCCGGTCACGAGCACGAGGTCGACGCCCGCTGCGGCCGCGCGGAGCGCCGCCTCCGACACCGTCGTGTGCCACGTCGTCGCGGTCGCCTCCAGCGCGTCCGTGATCGTCACGCCCGCGAACCCGAGCTGGCCGCGCAGGAGGTCGCTGCCGATGCGAGGCGACCAGACCGCGGGCTCGCCGCCGTACACGGCGTAGGCGGCATTGGACAGCATCACGAGCGGCACGCCGTCGTCGACCAGCCGCCGGAACGGGACGAGCCCCGGCGCGAGCCTGGCCGCCCGCGCGGGGATCGCGACGCGGTAGCGGTCGGTCGAGCGCGTCGCCCGGCCCAGGCCGGGGAAGTGCTTGGCGGTCGCGAGCACGCCCGCGTCCTTCAGGCCGGCGGCGAACGCTGCAACGAGCACTGCAGCCCGCTCCGGGTCGGTCGAGAACGCACGCTGGGCGGCGAGGAACGACCCGCGCACCGCCGGCACGTCGGCGACCGGCGCGAGGTCGACGTCGATGCCGACCGCGCGCAGGGCGCGTCCGGTGCGGGCGCCGACGCGGCGCACGGCCGTGGCGCCCAGCGCTCCGAGCTCCGCTGCGGAAGGCGCCGGCGGCGCCCACGGCAGGCGCCGGACGAGCCCGCCTTCCTGGTCGACGGCAACGAGCGGCGGTGGCACCCCGCCCGCGCGGGCTGCCGCCCGTAGCCGGTCCGTCAAGGCCCGCACCTGCCCCGGCCCGACGACGTTGCCGCGGAAGAGGATCACCCCCGCGACCTCGCCGCGCCGGACGCGTGCGAGCAGGTCGGCGGACGGCGCCGTGCCGCGCATCGCGACGACGAGGCGCGTGCCGACGAGCTCCGCCGCCGACGGCCGCCCCTGCGCGGCCGCAGCCGGCAGCGAGAGCACGAGCGCGGCGGCCGCCACCACGAGCGGCGCGCGCGACCTACTCACCGGCGACCAGCTCGCGTGCGGCCGCCAGCTCGGACTCGCGGCCGTCGAGCTCGCCGTTGAGCTTGCGGCGGCGGAGCTCGCCGAGGACCTCCCCCACCCGCGGCGACTCACCCAGGCCCAGGCCCGCGAGGTCGGCACCCGTCACCTCCAGCCGGACGTCCCGCAGCCGCTGGAAGTAGTCGCGGAGCGGCTCGAGCGTTGCGTCGAGCGCGAGCGCGAGCAGCGGCGCGTCCGGGGCGTACGGGTCGGCCAGGGCGACCACGTCCGCGGGCGCGAGCCCGTCGGCGCGGAGCCGCTCGACGATCCGCGGCGCGATCGCGACCGCGCCGGCGATCCGCTCCGCGTCGCGACGCCGCACCTTGAGCCGGGCGAGCCAGTCGAGCGCCTCGTTCGCCTCCAGGTCGCGCGCGAGCACCGCCGTCCCCAGCCGCCAGACCGGCACGTCGAGGTGCAGCTCCTGCCGGAGCGCGAGCGCCCGCCCGAGCAGCCGCTCGGCCTCCTCGTCTGCGCGGAGGCCGGGGTGTACCGCGCGCTCGGCGCCGAGCTCGCCCAGCCGGACGAGCGCGTGCGGCGCCTCGTGCTCCTCGAGCAGGGCGACGAGCTCGTCGCGGAGACGCGCCGAGGAGAGGTCGCCGACGAGCCCCATCTCGACACAGCCGCGCGCGAGCCGGGCCGAGTGCTCGTCGAGCCGGAAGCCGTACCGGGCCTCATAGCGGACGGCCCGGAAGATTCGGGTCGGGTCGTCGATGAACGAGAGGTTGTGGAGGACGCGGAGGACTCCCTCGGAGAGGTCGCGCCGGCCCCCGAACGGGTCGACGAGGCGGCCGAAGTCGGCGGCCTTGAGCGAGGCCGCCATCGCGTTGATCGTGAAGTCCCGGCGGAAGAGGTCCTCGCGTAGGCCGGCCCGCTCGACGGACGGGAGCGAGGCCGGCGCGTCGTAGAGCTCTGTGCGGGTCGTGACCACGTCGACGCGCCCGCCGTCGCCGTAGGAGACGACCGCCGTGCCGAACTTCTCGTGCGGCGTCACCCGGCCGCCCAGCGCGCGCGCCAGGTCGCGGGCGAACGCGATCGCGTCGCCCTCGACGGCGATGTCGACGTCGAAGCCGCGCTCGCCGAGGAGGATGTCCCGGACCGTGCCGCCGACGAGGTAGACGCCCTCGGCCCGGTCGCCGAGCGCCGCGACCGCGTCGAAGACCGACGCGAGGTGGACGAGCGCGCGCAGCTCCTCGGCCAGGCTGGCGGCCGGCTCGGGCGGCCCGCCCGGACGCCCGCCGAGGGCGCGGAGGAGGTCGCGGCGCGAGACGACGCCGACGACGACGCCCTCGCGGACGATCGCGACGCGGCCGTCGTCGGCCAGCGTGACCAGCCGCTGCAGCTCGGCCAGCGTCGTCTCCTCGGCGGCCGTCGTCACCCGCCCGCTCATCACGGCCTTGACGGGCGCGTGCGAGAGCTCGTGCCCGATCGCCTTGTCCAGGTCCTCGCGGCGGACGACGCCGACGGGCCGCCCCTCCCCGTCGACCACGAAGATCCCGCTCTGGCCGTACCGCTGGCAGATCGTCATCGCGCGGGCGACCGTCTCGTCGGGCGAGACGGAGCGGACGGGCGCCGACATCACGTCACGGGCGCGGCGGGGCTCGCGCAGCGCCCCCGGGACGGCGGCGAGCACGCGGTCGCGCGCCTCCGCCAGCGCCAGGCGCGAGACTGCCGACGCCGCCCCCTCGTGGCCACCGCCGCCGAGGGCCGCCGCGAGCGCGCCGGCGTCGATCCGCTCGCTCCGGCTGCGCGCCACGAGGACGGTGCGCTCCTCCATCTCCACGAGCACGACGAGGGCGCGGCAGTCGGTCAGGTCGACGAGCTTGTGCGCCAGGTTGGAGACGCCGTCGACGTACTCCGGCCACGCCGCCGCCGCGAGCAGGAGCTCCTCCCCGCCGGCGTCCACCGCCTCCACGGCCTCCTCGAGCGCGTGCAGCAGCCCGCGCTCGGCGGCGGAGAGCGGTGCGTGCAGGAACTCGAGCACAAGCTCCTGGCTCGCGCCGTGGCGCATGCACCAGGCGAGGGCGTCGGCGTCGCGCTGCGTCGCCGTCAGGTACGTGAGGGAGCCGGTGTCCTCGTGGATCCCGAGCGCGAAGACGGTGGCCTCGAGCGGGGTCGGTGCGAGCTCGCGCTCGGCGAGGACGCCGACCAGCGTCGTCGTCAGCGCGCCGTCGCGCGAGAGCACGGCCGTCTCGGGGTCGACCCAGTCGGGCAGGTCGTCGCCGTGGTGGTCGAAGACGACGACCTCCGCCGAGCCGCCCAGCGCGACCGCCTCGAGCTCGCCGAGCCGGGACGCCTGCGTCGTCTCGACGACGACGAGCCGCCGGATCGCGTCCAGCTCCAGCCGTGAGGCCTCGACCAGCTCCAGCTCGTCCGCGTGCAGCCGCACGAAGTCGCGCACGTTGCGGTTGAGCGAGCCTGGCAGCGCCACCACGGAGCCGGGGTAGAGCCGGCGCGCGGCCAGCTGCGACGCGAGCGCGTCGAAGTCGGTGTTCCCGTGCGTGGCGATCACGGTCTCGGCCCGCATCGGCTCATTCTGCCCCCGGCCGTGGCGGGTAGGCCCGGCTGTCGCGCTAGTGTCGGCCCCGTGGAGGGCGACCGCGAGCCCGACCCGGGCGGAGGGCTGCGCCGGCTTCGGCGCCTCGCCGGCGCGACCGTTACCGGCGTCCAGAACTACTTCTTCGACCGCGGCTCGCAGTTCGCGGCCGCGATCTCCTACCGCGCGATCTTCTCGGTGATCCCGTTGCTCACCTTCGCGGTCACCGTGATCGGCGTCGTCCTGCGCGACGACAGCCGCCGGGACGCGCTGATCACGGACCTCGTCGACCGCTTCTCGTTCAGCGAGGAGACGCGCGCCGACCTGGAGAAGATCCTGACCAGCATCCCGTCGCCGTGGAGCGTGCTCGGGATCGTCAGCATCGTTGCGGTGCTCTGGTCGGCGAGCGGCGTGATGAGCTCGGTCCGGATCGGGCTGACGGTCGCGGCAGGCGGGATGCGGACGCGGTCGTTCGCACGGTCGAAGCTGTTCGACCTCCTGCTCGTGTTCCTCGTCACGGTCCTCGTGCTCGCGGCGGCTGCCCTCAACGTGATCACGCGCGCTGTCGCCCGGTGGAGCGACGAGTTCGCCGACAAGCTCGACGCGGGCGCCCTCGGCACCCTCTTCAACGACGTGGTCTCCGGCCTCGTCGCACCGATGCTGTTGATGTTCTGCGCGTGCGTCTTCCTGTATCGCGTGATCCCGCCGATCCGGGCGCCCTGGCGCTGCGTGCTCGCCGGAGCGGCGCTCGCCGCGCTCGCCCTCCAGCTCGTGCAGCTCGGGATGGCCTGGTACCTGTCCGGCCCGGCCGAGCTCGACGCCGTCTACGGCTCGCTCGGCGCGGCGCTCGCGTTCCTGCTCGCGGTCTACGTGAGCGCGACTGCGTTCCTGATCTGCGGCGAACTGGTGTTCGCGTGGTCGGGCAGGCTGCCGCCGGACGAGGACGAGGGCCCGTTCGTGCGCGTGCGCGCGCTCGTCGCCGGGCCCTACGCGTCGGGCTCGGCGTCGCGGACGGAGAACGGCAGCCGCCAGTCGTCCCGCGAGGCGCCGTCGATCGTCAGGCGCCACTCGTAACGCGCGCCCGGGTCGAGCGGCAACGGCCCGGAGTTGACCGCGACCGTGAACTCGAGCGGCGTGCCGGGCTTGATCCCGGGCGGCCGCCCGACCTCGAACGGCACGTCGTCGAAGAAGACGACCGGTTGCTCCTCTCCCTCCTCGTCGACCCCGAGCACCGGCTGGCCGTCGGCGTCGAGCAGCTCCAGCCGCATGATGTGACGCCGGTTCGCCTGGTCCCAGGGCACGTGGACGAGGATGCCGATCCCGAACGGCGTCGCCTCCGGGCCCGTGATCGACCAGCCGCCGCCGACGACGGTCAGCTTGCCGTCGGACACCTGGGCGAAGTCGGCGAGAAGCATCGTCACTTTCATCCACTACCCCCGGAGCGGAACCGTACCTACCCTATGGGGGTGCACAGGCTGCTCCCGCCGCTCCTGGCCGTGCTCGCCGCCCTGCTGCTCGCGGGCTGCGGCAGCTCGAGCGACGACTCGTCCTCGGGCGCCACGCAGGGCGGCTCGACCGGCGGCAGCCAGGCCGTCAACCCGCACCCCGTCGCCGGCGACTTCAAGCCGGACGGGTCGACGCTCGCCGACTGCACCACCGGCGACTCCGCGTTCCAGACCTGCCTGGAGCAGGGCTACGGGAACCTCGCCTACGAGGAGGGGCCGAAGGTGGCGCTGGCGCGCTTCGCCGCCGCGATCGCGTCCGACCCGGTGGTCGAGCGCGGCTGCCACCGGATCGCGCACACGATCGGCTCGGCGACGCTCGCGCGCGACGACGGCGACGTCGGCAAGGCGTTCAGCGAGGGCGACTCCACCTGCTGGTCCGGCTACTACCACGGCATCCTGGAGCGGGCGCTCAAGGGGGCGACCGAGGAGACGGTGCTCGTGGCGCGCCTCCGCGCGCTCTGCCAGGACGTGCTCGCGAGCGAGGACACGTTCACGGCGTACCAGTGCGTCCACGGGCTCGGACACGGGCTGATGATCCGCACCGGGCTGAACCTGCCCTACTCGCTGGACATGTGCACCCAGCTGGAAACGCCGTGGGAGCAGACCTCCTGCGACGGCGGCGTCTTCATGGAGAACTTCAACACGTCGTACGGCGTCAAGTCGCGTTTCCTCAAGGACGACCAGCCGCTCTACCCCTGCACGGCGGTCGAGGAGCGGCACAAGCTCTACTGCTACCTCCAGATCACGGACCGGATCCTGCAGCTCAACGGCTACGACTTCGCCGCGACGGGTCGCACCTGTCTGCAGGCGGAGCCGGACTGGATCGCCACGTGCTTCCAGTCGTACGGCCGGAGCGCCTCGGGCACCTCGCGGCTCGACCGGAAGCAGCTGCTCGCCTACTGCGCCGAGGCGCCGGCGTCGGGCCGCTCCGACTGCATCTACGGGGCCGTCCGCGACATCGCCTCGAACGACGCGGGCGGCGTGCGGGCGCTCGGGTTCTGCGACGCGGTCCCGGTGGCCTACCGCGGGCGCTGCTTCAACGGGCTCGGCACGATCCTGACCGACCTCGGCCGCCTGGAGGAGTGTGCCCGCGTGCCCGCGGCCTACCAGCCGCACTGCCGGCTGCGCCTGGCGTCCTGACGCTGGAACGGCGGCGCGACGTTAGGCCTGGTCGCGGGAGCGCAGCCGCGCGGAAAGGTCTGCTAGGACGCTGTCGGCCGGCTCGTCGGCGAGCTGCAGCGACTCGAGCGCGGCGGTCAGCAGGCCGCGCACCCGGCGGCGCTCCTCGTCCAGGGAGCCGAGCGTCCGCTCGGCCTGCCCGCGGGCGGCGCCGAGCACCTGTTCCGCCTCCGCGTGGGCCTCGCCGAGCATGCGCTCGGCCTCGCCGCGCGCCTCCTCGACCAGGCGCCGTGCCTCGCCGTGCGCCTCCTCGAGCGAGCGCTGCGCCTCGCCGTGGGCCCGGGCCAGCAGCTCGTCGGCCTCGCGGCGCGCGCGCTCGAGCCGGCCGTGCGCCTCGGCCGCCTCGGCGCGGAGGCGCTCCGCGTCGGCAGCGAGGGCGGCCCGCCGCTCCCGCGCCTCGGCCGCCGCGCGCTCGTCGCGTGCGGCCTCCTGCTCGAGCCGTTCCGCGCGCAGGCGCGCCTTCCGAACCGCGGCCGTCGCCCGCTCGTGCGCCAGCGCCCGGAGCTCCTCGGCCGCGCGAACGGCGGCCACCAGCAGCTCGCCCGGCTCCTCCGCCGCGGCTTCCGCCTCCGGCCCGGCCTGGGCGACCCGATCGCGGAGCGCCGCTTCGAGCGTCTCGACGCGGCCGCTCAGCCCGGCCGCCTGCTCCTCGGCCTCGCGCAGCCTCGCGGCGGCGTCGCGGCGCGCCTCGCTCGCGGCGCGGAGCTCCGACTCGGCCGCGGCCGCGCGCTCGCTCGCCTGCGCGAGCTCGTCCTCCGCCGTCGCGGCCCGCTGGGCGAGGGCGGCCACCTCCCGGGCGCTCACGCGGGCCTCGCCCTCGGCCTCTTCGGCGCGCCGCCCCAGGTCCGCGACCTGCTCGCGCAGCGTGTCCCGTTGGCGGAGAACGCGGGCGTAGTTGTCGGCAACCCGGCTGAGGCGGCGCTCGACCTCGTCGCGGTCGTAGCCGCGCATCGCGACGGGGAGGCCCGACGCGCTCAGGTCCTCGACGCGGAGCAGGTCGAGGTCGTCGTGGGGCCTGGCGGCAGGCACGACGGTGACGCTACTCCGTCGCGCGCGTCCGCGCCTGGTCGGGCGGCCGGGGCGCGGCCGGCCGGCCGCGCCCGAGCCGCCACGCTCAGCGCGTCTGCGGGAAGCCGAGGTCGACCTTGCTCGTGGCCGGGTTCGGCCAGCGGCTGGTGACGACCTTCGTGCGCGTGTAGAAGTCGATCCCCTCGGGGCCGTAGATGTGCCGGTCGCCGAACAGGGACGCCTTCCAGCCGCCGAACGAGTAGTAGGCGACCGGGACGGGGATCGGCACGTTGATCCCGACCATCCCCGCCTGGACGTCGAACTGGAACTGCCGGGCGACGCCGCCGTCGCGCGTGAACAGCGCCGTCCCGTTCCCGTACGGGTTCTCGTTCACGAGCCGCAGCGCCTCGTCGTAGCTGGAGACGCGCACGACCGACAGGACCGGGCCGAAGATCTCGTCCCGGTAGGCGTCCATCTCCGGCGAGACGTGGTCGAGCAGCGACACGCCGAGGAAGAACCCGTCGCCGTCCGGCGCCGACTCGCGCCCGTCGGCGACGAGCGTTGCGCCCTGGTCCGGGCCGGACTCCAGGTACGACGCCACCTTGTCGCGGTGCTCGCGGGTGACGAGCGGCCCCATCTCCGAGTTGGGGTCGAGCCCGTCGCCGACCTTGACCTTCGGCAGCCGCTCCTGGATCGCCTCGACCAGGGGATCGGCGGCATCGCCGACGGCGACGACCACGGACACGGCCATGCAGCGCTCGCCGGCGGAGCCGAAGGCGGCGCTGACCGCAGCATCGGCAGCCATCGAGATGTCCGCGTCGGGCAGCACGACCATGTGGTTCTTGGCCCCGCCGAGCGCCTGCACCCGCTTGCCCTTGGCGGTGCCGGTCTCGTAGATGTAGCGCGCGATCGGCGTCGAGCCGACGAAGCTCAGCGCCGTCACGTCGGGGTGCTCGAGCAGCGCGTCGACCGCCGTCTTGTCGCCGTGGACGACGTTGAAGACACCGTCGGGGACGCCCGCCTCGGCAAGCAGCTCGGCGGCGAAGAGCGACGCGGAGGGATCCTTCTCCGACGGCTTCAGCACAAACGTGTTCCCGCAGGCGAGCGCAGGGGCCCACATCCACATGGGCACCATCGCCGGGAAGTTGAACGGCGTGATCCCGGCGACGACGCCGAGCGGCTGGCGGATCGAGTAGACGTCGACCCCGGTCGAGGCCTGCTCGGTGAACGCGCCCTTCAGGAGCGTCGGGATGCCGCAGGCGAACTCGACCACCTCGAGTCCCCGCGTCACCTCGCCGAGCGCGTCCGAGAGCACCTTGCCGTGCTCGGCGGTCAGGATCCGGGCCATCTCCTCGCGCCGGTCGTGCAGCAGCTCGCGGATGCGGAAGAACAGCTCCGCGCGCCGCGCGATCGAGAGGGAGCGCCAGGCCGGGGCGGCCTCCTTCGCCGCTGCGACGGCCGCGCCAACCTCCTCGACGGAGGCGAAGTCCACCTCCCCCGTCTGCCTGCCCGTCGCCGGGTTGAAGACGCCGTCGGGCACTCCCGCCTCCTTGAGGAGCTCCGCCGTGAAGACGGAGGCCGACGGGTCCTTCTCGGACGGCTTGAGCACGAACGTGTTCCCGCAGGCGAGCGCCGGCGCCCACATCCACATCGGGACCATCGCGGGGAAGTTGAACGGCGTGATCCCGGCGACGACGCCGAGCGGCTGCCGGATCGAGTAGACGTCGATCCCGGTCGACGCCTGCTCGGACATGCCGCCCTTCAGCAGGGTCGGAATGCCGCAGGCGAACTCGATCACCTCGAGGCCACGCGTGACCTCGCCCATCGCGTCCGAGAGCACCTTGCCGTGCTCGGCGGTCAGGATCCGGGCGACCTCCTCGCGGCGCGCGGCCACGAGCTCGCGGATCCGGAACAGGAGCTCGGCGCGCTTCGCGAGCGAGGTGGCGCGCCAGGCCGGGAAGGCGGCCTTCGCCGCGGCGACC
>DASTPC010000067.1:0-5751 GCA_035720085.1 Gaiellaceae bacterium | reverse complement strand
CCGCGCGCCGCGACGCTCGAGGATGGCGTTGGTGACGAGCGTCGTGCCGTGGACGACGAGCTGCAGGTCGTCGAAGCCGAGCCCGAGCCGCTCGAGCGTCTCGGCGAGGACCGTCTCGACGCCCTCGGACGGGTCGCTCGGCGTCGTCAGCGTCTTGCCGACGGCGACCACGTGGCCGCCGTCCACGACGCAGAGATCCGTGAACGTGCCGCCGATGTCGACGCCGGCGCGCAGCATCACCTGGGCGCACGGTCGGGAAGCCGCGGAAGCGGATTCCCGACCGTGCGGAGAACCCCTGAAGCACGGCGGCTTCGCCGCCGCTGATCGCCGCGCTCGTCCGTCAATGCAACCGGCTGACCGGGAATCCGCGGAAGCGGATTCCCGGCCGCGCGGAGAACCCCTGGCACGCGCACGGCGTGGGTCGCGCTCAGGCCGCCGCCGGTGCAGGCGCCTTGATGGGGGCGAACAGGTCGAGCAGCCGCTCCGTCTGGTGGGCGGCGGCCGGCCGCAGGATCGGCAGCTGGACGCCGACGTCGCGGAACTTCTGCACCCGCGCCAGCACCTCGTCCGGCGTGCCGCTCGCGGTCATCCCCTCGACGTACGAGTCGGGCACGGCCTCGATCAGCGCCGCCTTCCCGCCCCGCTCCCAGGCCTCCTCGAAGACCGGAATGTCCTCCTCGCGGATGTACGGCTCGCCGACGCGCATCTTCGGCCCGGCGATGAACGGCAGCTGGATCGGGTCGAGCTTGCTCGCGACCTCCCACTTGATCGCCTGCACGGCGGCGTCGTGGTCGTCCTCGACGGAGCAGTTGATCAGCTGGGCGACCTTGAACTCGGACCAGTCGCGCCCTGCCTCCTCGGCCGACTCGCGCACGATCTTGAGCGCGTTGGCGCTGTACTCCGGCGAGCAGATGGCGTTCAGGAGCACGCCGTCGGCGATCTTGCCGGCAAGACGCAGCCCGGGCTTGCTCGTGGCCGGCAGGTACATCGGGATGTACTTGCGGAGCGGCTCGAAGCCGAGCTCGACGTCGTCGAAGTTGACCGCCTCGCCGTGGTAGGAGACGCGCTCGCCGCTGAGGATCAGGCGGATCGACTCGACGTACTCGCGCAGGGCGACGGACGAGTTGATGTGCTCGAGCCCGTGGCGCTTGGAGTGCGTCTGCGTGCACGCGCCCGGGGCGAGCATGATCCGGCCGCCCGACATCTCGTCGAGCGCCGCCAGCGTCTGCGCCATCACGAGCGGGCTGCGCAGCCGCACGATCTGCGTCGTGCCGAGCGTCAGCTTCGACGTCGAGAGCGCGAACGTGGCCAGCGCCGTCGGCGAGTCGCGGTTCAGCTCGATCGTCTCGGAGAAGAAGCCGATCTCGTAGCCGCGCTTCTCGGCCTCCGCCATCCACTGGGCCATGTCCTTGTTGGTGAGGCTGGCGTCGTACCCGGTGGCGAACCCAACTCGTTCCATCGTCTACCCCTTCTCTCCGGTCACTTGACCGGTCGGCGAAGCGAGGATGTGCGACCCTCTACGCGGAGATGTCTTATGATCAAGATACCTTGCCGCGCTGCCGAGTCGCTGTCAAGCTGAGCCAGAGATGAGCGCGCTCGCGACGAGCGGGAGGATCGAAGGGCTGCCGCGCTCCGGCATCCGGGGGATCATGGAGCTGGCGCTCGAGCTGCCGGACGCGATCCGGCTGGAGATCGGCGACCCCGACTTCCCCACGCCGCCGCACATCGTCGAGGCCGCCGCCGAGGCCGCGCGCGCGGGGTTCACGCACTACGCGCCGGGCATCGGCCTCTCGAGCCTGCGCGAGCTGATCGCGGAGAAGGTCGTCGCCCGCAACGGCTTCGCCTGCACGCCCGACCGGGTCGTCGTCACGACCGGCGCCTGCGGCGCGCTCCACGCCTCGTTCCTCGTCCTGCTCGACCCGGGCGACGAGGTGCTCGTCCCCGACCCGGGCTGGACGACGATGACGCCGATGGCGCTCGCGGCGGGCGTCACCCCCGTGCCGTACGCGCTCGACCGGCGCCGGGCGTTCGCGCTCGACCCCGCCGCGGTCGAGGCTCGCATCGGCCCCCGCACGCGCGCCCTCGTCGTCAACTCGCCGGGCAACCCGACCGGCGCCGTCGCGTCGCGCGAGGCGCTCGAGCAGGTGCTCGACCTGGCCGACCGACACGGCCTCTGGCTGATCTCCGACGAGTGCTACGAGGAGCTGGTCTTCGAGGGCGAGCACCTGAGCCCCGCTTCGCTGGGCGACCCGGACCGGGTGCTCAGCGTGTTCAGCTTCTCCAAGACCTACGCGATGACCGGCTGGCGGATCGGGTACGCCGTCGGCCCTCCGGCCGTCGTCCGCCAGCTGGCGAAGGCGCAGGAGGCGGTCGTCTCCAGCTCCTCGACCGTCTCCCAGAAGGCGGCCGAGGCGGCGCTGCTGGGCTCGCAGGAGGCGGTCGCGGGCATGCGCGACGCGTACCGCCGCCGGCGCGACGCGGCGTTCCAGCGGCTCGACGCGGACGGGATCGCCTACGCGCGCCCGAGCGGCGCCTTCTACCTGATGGTCGACGTCTCGACGACGCCGGAGACGTCGGAGGACTTCGCGCTCCGGCTGCTCCGCGACCAGCACGTCGCGGTCGTGCCCGGCTCGGCGTTCGGCGCCGGCGGCGAGGGCTACGTCCGCGTGTCGCTGGCGGCGGCAGCCGACGCGATCGAGGCGGGGCTCGCCCGGCTCGCGCTTGCCCTGCGACCGCCGCCGGGGAGCTGACGGCGCGGTGGCGGAGCTGACCGCGTCGCCCGCGCGCCCGCGCGGCGACTACGCGGAGGCGGTTCTGGCCGCCGTCCGCGCTCGCGACTCGGGCCAGGTCGAGTTCCACCAGGCCGTCGCGGAGGTCGCGACCTCGCTGGAGCTCGTCTTCGAGCGCCATCCGCACTACCGGCAGGCCAAGATCCTGGAGCGCATCGTCGAGCCCGAGCGGGTGGTCTCGTTCCGCGTCACCTGGGTCGACGACCAGGGCGAGATCCAGGTCAACCGCGGCTACCGGATCGAGATGTCGAGTGCGATCGGGCCTTACAAGGGCGGCCTGCGCTTCCACCCGAGCGTCTACATCGGGCTGCTCAAGTTCCTGGCCTTCGAGCAGGTGTTCAAGAACGCGCTCACGACACTGCCCATGGGCGGCGGCAAGGGCGGCGCGGACTTCGACCCACACGGGCGGAGCGAGGGCGAGGTGATGCGCTTCTGCCAGTCGTTCATGACGGAGCTGCAACGGCACATCGGCCCGTTCACCGACGTCCCGGCCGGCGACATCGGGGTCGGCAGCCGGGAGATCGGCTACCTGTTCGGGCAGTACAAGCGGATCCGCAACGAGTTCACCGGCGCCCTGACGGGCCGGGGCATGGGCTGGGGCGGCTCGCTGATCAGGCCCGAAGCGACGGGCTACGGCGCCGTGTACTTCGCCGAGGAGATGCTCGCGACCCGCGGCGACGGCCTCGAGGGCAAGACCTGCCTCGTCTCCGGCAGCGGCAACGTCGCCCAGTACACCGTCGAGAAGCTGCTGGAGGTCGGCGCGAAGCCGGTCACGCTCTCGGACTCCGGCGGGTTCGTCCACGACCCGAACGGGATCGACGCGGAGAAGCTCGCGTTCGTGATGGAGCTCAAGAACGTGCGCCGGGGCCGGATCGCCGAGTACGCGGACCGGTATCCGGGCGCGACGTTCCTGCCCGCCGACCGTTCCCGCCCGGCGAACCCGCTCTGGGCGGTGCCCGCGGACTGTGCGTTTCCGTCGGCGACCCAGAACGAGATCGGCCTCGCCGACGCCGAGGCGCTGCTCGCGGGCGGCGTCACGCTCGTCTGCGAGGGCGCGAACATGCCGACCTCGGCAGAAGGAGTGGCGCGGTTCCTCGAGGCGGGGATCCTCTTCGGCCCCGGCAAGGCCGCGAACGCCGGCGGCGTCGCCGTCTCCGGGCTCGAGCTCTCGCAGGGCGCGCTGCGGCTGAAGTGGTCGCGCGAGGAGGTCGACCGGCGCCTGCGCGAGATCATGCGCTCGATCCACCGGCAGTGCGCGGAGACGGCTGCCGACTACGGCACGCCGGGGAACTACGTCAACGGCGCGAACATCGCCGGCTTCGTCAAGGTCGCCGACGCGATGCTCGACCAGGGGGTCGTCTGAGTGAGGCGGCTGCGCCGCCCCGGCGCGGCCGCCCGCAAGAGCGCCCACGTCGAGGCCTGCCTCCGGCATCCGGTCGAGTACCGGACGCGGACGACCGGCTTCGAGCGCCTCGACCTGCCCTATTGCGCGCTACCCGACAGCGACCTGGCCCGAATCGACATGTCCGCGCTGCTGCTCGGCCGGCGCCTGCGGGCCCCGTTTCTGATCGGCGCGATGACCGGCGGCGGCCGCCACTCGGAGCGCATCAACCGCAACCTCGCCGCGGCGGCGCAGCGCCTCGGCGTGGGGATGATGCTCGGCTCGCAGCGGATCATGCTCGAGGAGCCCGCAGCGCTCCCGTCGTTCCAGGTTCGCCCGTACGCGCCGGACGTGCTCCTGCTCGGCAACCTCGGCGTCGCGCAGCTCAACCGCGGCTTCGGCGCGACCGAGGTCGAGCGGGCGATCGCGCTCGTCGGCGCGGACGGCCTCGCGCTGCACGCGAACCCGCTCCAGGAGGCCCTCCAGGCCGACGGCGACGGCGACTTCCGGGGGCTGGCCGAGCGGATCGGGGACGTGGCGGCGGCCGTCGAGCGGCCGCTGCTCCTGAAGGAGGTCGGACACGGGCTCGGCGCCGACGTCGTCCGGGCCGTCGCCGGGAGCGGCCTCGCCGGCCTCGACGTCGCCGGCGCCGGCGGCACCTCCTGGGCGCGCGTGGAGCAGTACGTGCGCCACGGGACGATCGTCCACCCGGAGCTCGCCGAGTGGGGCATCCCCACGGCGGACGCGCTCGCGGCCGCGCGGCTGGAGGCGCCGGGGCTGACGCTGATCGCCTCCGGCGGCATCCGCAGCGGCGTCGACGCCGCCAAGGCGCTCGCCCTCGGCGCGGACGCGGTGGCGGTCGCGCTGCCGCTGCTGCGCCCGGCGCTCGAGTCGGCCGACGCGGTCTGCGAGACGCTCGGCCGGCTGGTCGACGAGCTGCGCGTCGCGATGCACTGCACCGGCGCGCGCACCCTCGACGACCTGCGTGGGCTCGAGCTGGCCGAGGCGCCAGCCCCCGTGCCGGCCTGATCGCGCGGCCGGTCGCTCGACGTCGCCCTGTCACGTCTCCTTGACAGGGCGGGCGCGCGACGGCTGGACGCGCGGCGGCTCGCCGGGCATCTTGGGGAAGTTCGGCGGGTACGGCGCCTCGCCCACGCCGGCGGCCTCCTCCCGTTCCACCCACTCGAGCAGGACGCGGAGGTCGCACACGGTGTCGTCGATCGCCGCCTGGACGTCGCCGAGGCGTCCGAAGCGCGCGGGCATCGTCGCCAGCGTGAAGTCCTCGGTCTCGACGTCCGGGAGCTCGTCCCACGTGACCGGAGCCGACACGGTCGCGTCGGGCCGGCCGCGGACCGAGTAGGCCGAGGCGATCGTCCGGTCGCGCGCGTTCTGGTTGTAGTCGATGAAGACGCGCTCGCCGCGCTCCTCCTTCCACCACGCCGTCGTCACGAGCCCGGACGCCCGCCGCTCGATCTCCCGCGCGAACGCGAGAGCGGCCCGGCGCACGACGGGGAACTCCCAGCGCGGCTCGATCCGGCAGGCGACGTGGATGCCGCGGTTGCCTGACGTCTTCGGCCAGCC
>DASTPC010000066.1:0-5290 GCA_035720085.1 Gaiellaceae bacterium | reverse complement strand
GGGTACTCCTTGATGTAGCCGTAGCCGCCGAAGACCTGGACGGCGTCGGTGGTCACCTTCATCGCGGTGTCGGCGGCGAAGCGCTTCGCGAACGACGAGTAGAGCGTCGCCTTGCGGCCGTAGCCCGAGTCGAGCATCCACGCCGCCTGCCAGACGAGCAGCCGGGCGGCCTCGATCTCGGTCGCCATGTCGGCGACCAGGAAGTTGACGCCCTGGTGCATCGCGATCGGCTGGTCGAACGTGACGCGCTCGACCGAGTACGCCTTCGCCAGCTCGAACGCGGCCTGCGCGACGCCGACCGCGCCTGCGGCCGTGCCGGGCCGCGTCAGGTCGAGCGTCTGCATCGCGATCTTGAACCCGTCGCCCTCCTCGCCGAGCCTGTTCGCCGCCGGCACGACGACGTCCGCGAGCGAGAACGCAGTGGTGTCGGTCGCGCGCTGGCCCATCTTGTCGAGGTGCTTCTCGACGACGACGCCCTCGGCGTCCATCGGCACGACGAAGGCAGAGAGGCCCTTGTGCCCCTGCGCGGGGTCCGTCTTTGCGAAAACGACCGTCCAGACGGCGTGGCCGGCGTTGGTGATGAACGTCTTCGAGCCGTTGAGGACGTACTCGTCGCCGTGCCTGACCGCCGTGCTCTTGATCCGCGCGACGTCTGAGCCCGCGTCGGGCTCGGTGAGGCCGAACGAGCAGAGGATCGGCGCCTCGAGGAGCGGCGGCAGCCACCGCCGCTTCTGCTCGTCGCTGCCGGCGATCAGCACCGGGCCCGCGCCCAGCGTGTTGGCGAGGATCGAGGTGCCCATCCCCGAGCAACCCCAGTTGAGCTCCTCGCCGATCAGCATCCCGTCGAAGCCGGGCAGGCCGGGGCCCCCGTACTCCTCTGGGACGTGCACGTTCATCAGGCCGATCTCGTGGGCCTTCGCGACGACCTCCGCCGGGTGAGTCTGGTGCTCGTCGTACTCGGCCGCCTTCGGCCGGATCTCCTTCTCCGCGAACTCGCGCGCCAGGGCGCGCAGCTCGCGCTGCTCGTCCGTCAGCGCGAACGAGACGCCGCCCGCGACGCCCGTCTCGACCGTTGCCATCCTGACCGCTCCTCTACTTGATTGACTAGTCAGTCAATGATGGTAGGCGCCGCCGCACGTCGGGTCAAGCACCCGCCCGGGGGTGGCGCCGGAGCGCCTGGACCCGCTACAACGTCGTGCTCGGTGCCGGGGTCGCCTGCCGTCCGTCTCGCCGCGCTCGCCGTGGCCGCCGCCGCGGCGCTCGCGCCTGCGGCCGCCGCGGCGGAACGCATGGCCGGCCCGGCTTCCCCGCCGCCGCTCACGTGGCTGCGCGGCGAGGGCAACTACACGAAGGCCTCGCGGAGCGCCCGGCACATCGACCGGATCGTGATCCACTCCACCGAGGGCGGCTTCCGCGGCTCGGTCAGCTGGCTGCAGAACCCGCGCGCCCGCGCGTCCGCCCACTTCGTCGTCGCCCGGGACGGCGGCGTCGTGCAGCTCGTGCATCTCTCCGACGTCGCCTGGCACTCGGGCAACCGGAAGATGAACCGGCGCTCGATCGGGATCGAGCTGGTCGGCTGGGCGGGCGACCCGCGCGGCTTCACCGAGGCGCAGTACCTCGCTGCCGCCCGGCTCGGCGCCTGGCTCTCGACCCGCTACGGCTTTCCGCTCGAGCGGACGCACCTGGTCGAGCATGCCGAGGTGCCCGACCCGCTCGTGCGGGGCAGGTTCGGCGGCCGGAGCAACCACGCGGACCCCGGCCGCTACTGGCGCTGGGACCGCTACCTCGCGCTCGCGCGGACGATCGCCGCGCGCGGACGGCCGCAGCCGGTGCGCGTCGAGCCGGTCGCGCTGGCCGACGGCCAGCTCCTCTCCGGTCGACTCCCCTGGCGCGCAGCGGTCACCGACGGCGCGCACGCGGTCGAGTTCGTGGTCGACGGGCGGCTGCGCTGGCGCGACGCGGTGGCGCCGTTCGCCTACGCCGGCGGCCGGGGCCTGGACACGCTCGGGCTCACGAACGGCAGCCACCGGCTCGAGCTGCGCGCCTACTGGAGCGGCGGCCGCCACGACACGCGCTGGGTCGACGTCCGCGTGCTCAACCGGCCCTTCCGGATCACCTGGGCGGGCGCGCGGCGCTGGTCGGTGGAGCGCGGCGTCGTGCGGCTCGGCGTGCGGCCGCGGAACGCGCCGGCGCGGGCGGTGTGGCTGCGAGTCGACGGGCGGCGCGTCGCGACCGACCGGCGGGCGCCTTACCGCTTCCGCTGGGACACGCGCGCCCGCCGGAACGGCCGGCACGTGCTCGAGGTCGTCGCCCGCGCGCAGGACGGCCGCGTCGTCCGGCATCGCTTCTCGGTGGTCGTCCGCAACCGTCGCTGACCGCCCGCGCTAGCGTCGCGGGTCATGACGCCGTCGTTCGCGCTCGCCGACGTCTCGCTCTGGCGCTGGCACGCGGCCTCGACGAGCCGCGTGCCGATCCTCGACGGGATCGACTGGCGCGGCGAGCCCGGGGAGCGGTGGGCGCTCCTCGGCCCGAACGGGGCCGGCAAGACCACGCTCCTCACCCTGCTGGGCGCAGTCGAGTTCCCGAGCCGTGGCACGGTCGAGCTGCTCGGACGCCGGCTCGGGCGCACGGACGTGTTCCGGCTGCGCGCGGAGATCGGCTTCGTCGACGCACGTCTCGGGCACCGCTTCCTGCACGAGCTGAGCGTCGAGCAGGTCGTCCAGACGGGGGCAACGGGCACGATCGGCTGGTTTCCCGAGCGCCTCGACGCGGTCGCCCGCGAGCGGAGCGGGGCGCTGCTCGAGCTGTTCGACTGCGCCCGCATCGCCGGCCGCCGCTTCGCCGACTGCTCCCAGGGCGAGCGGAAGCGGACGCTGATCGCGCGATCGCTCGTCCCGCGCCCTCGCCTGCTGCTCCTGGACGAGCCGGGCGCCGGTCTCGACCTGGCCGGCCGCGAGACGCTGCTCGGGGCGCTCGCGAGGCTGGCGGCCGAGGACGCGGGCCTGACGCTCGTGGCCACCACCCATCACCTCGAGGAGCTGCCTGCCTCGACGACGCACGCGCTCCTGCTGCGCGACGGGCGGGTCGTCGCCGCAGGCCCTGCGGCCGCGACGCTGACGTCGGAGCAGCTCTCGGCGTGCTTCGGCCTGCCGGTGGCGGTCGCGCGCGCGAACGGCCGCTGGTCGGCCACCGCCGCTAGCTGATCGTCGCAAGTCAGATTTTCTATAGAATCTCGGTCACACTCTCGATCCCCGGAGGTACCGCCATCGTGGCCACGACCATCGAGCTGCCGGCAATCGACCCGCTCGACTTCCTCGCCTTGGACGCGCTGCTCGACGACGAGGAGAAGGCGATCCGCGACACCGTCCGCCAGTTCGTCCGCGAGCGCGTGCTGCCCGAGGTGGGCGACTGGTTCGAGCAGGGGATCCTCCCGCGCGAGCTGCTCGGCGAGCTGGCCAAGCTCGGCCTCTACGGCATGCACCTCGAGGGCTACGGCTTGCCCGGCGCCAGCTCGGTGGCCTACGGGCTCACCTGCCTGGAGCTGGAGGCGGGCGACGCAGGCGTCCGGAGCGCCGTCTCCGTGCAGGGCTCGCTCGCGATGTACGCGATCTGGCGCTGGGGCTCGGAGGAGCAGAAGGAGCGCTGGCTGCCGGCGATGCACGCGGGCGAGGCGATCGGCTGCTTCGGGCTGACCGAGCCCGACGCCGGCTCCGACCCCGGCTCGATGCGCACGCACGCACGCCGCGACGGCTCGGACTGGATTCTGAACGGCGCCAAGATGTGGATCACGAACGGGACGATCGCCGACGTCGCGGTCGTCTGGGCGCGCACGGACGCCGGCGAGATCCGGGGCTTCCTCGTCGAGCGCGGGACGCCCGGGTTCACGGCCCCGGAGATCCACAAGAAGATCTCGCTCCGCGCGTCGGTCACCAGCGAGCTCGTGCTCCAGGACGTCCGCGTCCCGGAGGGGGCGATGCTGCCGGGCGCCTCGACGCTGCGCGGGCCACTCTCCTGCCTCAACGAGGCCCGCTACGGGATCGTCTGGGGCGCCGTCGGCGCCGCACGCGCCTGCTTCGAGTCCGCGCTCGACTACGCGAAGGAGCGGATCGTGTTCGGCAAGCCGATCGCCGGCTACCAGCTGACACAGCAGAAGCTCGCCGAGATGGCACTCGAGGTGAACCGCGGCGCGCTCGTCGCGCTCCACGTCGGCCGGATGAAGGACGAGGGGACGCTCCGCCCGGAGCACGTCAGCCTCGGCAAGATGGGGAACGTCCGCGGCGCCCTCGAGGTCTGTCGCAGCGCGCGGACGGTGCTCGGGGCGAACGGCGTCACGCTCGAGTACCCGGTGATCAGGCACATGAACAACCTCGAGAGCGTCCTCACGTACGAGGGGACGCACGAGGTGCACACGCTCGTGGTCGGGCAGGCGCTGACGGGGGAGAACGCGTTCCGTTGAGAGCCGCGCTCGCCACGAGCGAGGCGGCGCGCCCGACCGCGCAGGACCGCGCGGCGGCGGCGCTGCGCGCGGCGATCCTCGAGGGCGAGCTCCGTCCCGGTCAGCGGGTCAACCAGGAGCTCTGGGCGGAGCGGGCCGGCGTCAGCCAGATCCCGGTGCGGGAGGCGCTGCGCGCGCTCGCCGGCGAGGGCCTCGTCGAGTACCGGCCCCGGCGCGGATACGCCGTCACCGAGCTCGACCTGGCCGGGCTCGAGGAGGTCTACGCGCTGCGGCGCACGCTCGAGACGGAGGCGCTCCGGCGCGGCGTGCCGCACGCGACGGCGGCGGACGTGACGGCGCTGGAGGAGGCCGCCGACGCGTGCGCGACGGGCGACCCGGCCGGCCGGCTCGCGGCCAACCGCCGCTTCCACGGGCTGCTCCACGGCCTCGCGGGGAGTCGGCCGCTGGCGCGGCTGATCGACCTGCTCTGGGACTCCACCGAGGCGTACCGCGCCCTTTACTACGCACTGCCCGGCGAGGCGCAGGAGGCGGACCGCGCGCACCGGGACCTGCTGCGGGCGGTGGCGGCAGGCGACGCCGAGCGCGCAGTCTTCGTCCAGGACGCCCACCGCGCGCGGGCGCTGGCCCGCCTGCGCGAGGCCCTCGCGGCCGGCTAGCGTGGACGGTCACCGGGTGGTCCAGACACTCGGGTCATCTTTGAGCTGATCAGACGTGGACGGCGCCCGTTGGGGCGCCGTCCGGTCTTCGGCTCACTCTCGCCTTCGACCGCCAAGTCGGAAGAGAGGAGTGAGCCGCATGTCGGAGCATGACGTGCTGTTCGGCTACCGGCTGCGC
>DASTPC010000065.1:0-8846 GCA_035720085.1 Gaiellaceae bacterium | reverse complement strand
GGCGACGCCTGCAGCGCTCGTCGTCACCGTGCCGGCGAGCGAGTTCTGCCCGCTCGCGTCGGCGTTCCACAGCGCGAGGCCGAGCTCCGTCGAAGGCGGCAGGCCGCCGACGCTGTACGGCACCACCTCGGCCGAGCCGGCGTTGAGCCCGCGGGCGTGCGTGTCGAGGCCGACCAGCGTCAGCTCCCCGTCGGGACCGGCGTACGCCGCCACCTCCTGCTCCTCCTGGTCGGTTACCTCGTCGACCCAGTCGTCGCTCGCCCACGGGTCGACGCCGAGCACCTGCCAGCCGCGCGCCGTCGTCTGGAGCAGCAGGCGGAACGCGTGGTAGGCCGGGAAGAGCGGCCAGCCCTCCTCGGCCGGCCCGATCAGGTAGTGCGACTGGACGTACGAAGGGTCGTACTTGCCCCAGTATGCGTCCCACTTGACCGTGCCCTCGTAGCCTAGCTGCGCGGCCAGGACGTTGAACCAGAGCTGCTGGAACGCAGCGATGTTCGTCCGCGCGAGCGGCGTGCCGTCCTCCCAGAAGCCGGGGTGCGGAGCCGTAGGCTTGCCGGGAAGGTTGCGGATCCCACGGACGCCGAACTCGGTCACGTAGAGCGGCTTCCGAGCGTCCGCCGGCAGCTCCTCCGTGACGATCTGCCGCACGTCGCGGAGGCGGTGCTCCATCTGCTCGATGTCCCAGTAGTTCCAGTAGATGTGCACCGAGTAGGAGTCGAGGACGTCGTTCATCTCGGCCGCCATGTACTGGAACCAGGCACGCTGGCCGGGGTTCGGCTGGCCCGGCACGTCGCCCTGCGCGACGAGGTCGCCGCCCATCAGCCCGATCTGGTCGCGGAGGCCGCGCGCGACGAGATGGGCGTCCAGCGCCCGGTAGAGCGCCTCGTACTGCGTCAGGGTGACGAGGGTGTCGTTCGGCTCGTTCTGGATCGTCACCCAGCGGACGTTCGAGAAGCCCCGTGTGCGGACGAGGTCGTCCAGGACGGCGGCGAACTGCCCCATGAACTGGTCGGGCTTCGTCTTCGCGTTGGCGGCGGTCTGGTAGGTGATGTTGATCGTCGCGCCCGCCTCCTGCGCCAGCTGGACGGTCTCGACGAACGACTGCATGTTGTCCGCGACCCGCTCTTGCACCTCCTGGAAGAAGATGCGCACGAGCTGCGGCTCGAGTGCCTTCGCCTTGGCCTCGAAGTCGGGCAGCGTCGCGGGCGGCGGCGCGGTGATCCGGGCGTACACGTGCTGGTCGAACTGGGCCCCGTAGCCGCCGAGGCTCGGCAGAAGCAGCCGCGAGCGGGCGAGCTCGAGCGCCGTCACGTCGACGGTTGCGGTGCGGTCGTTGTTCGTCGCGTCGGTCTCGCCCGGCGCCGCCTCGCCGACGCGGACGGACAGCTCGAGGCGTGCCGGCTGCGTGAGCGGCACGTCCTCGAACGAGACCGTGGCGCGGCCGCCGGCGGGGACGGTCACGTCGGCGGTGCCGAGGAGCGAGGGGCCCCAGAGCAGCGATACCCGCGCGTGGGCGCCGGTGTCGCCGTTCAGCTCGGCGACGTCCGCGTACAGGTCCACCGGCCGGGTCGTCAACGTCTGCGCCGGCGCGTTCACGGCCTCCACGACGAGGTCGGGGCGCAGTCGTGTGACCGCCTCGCCGCGGAGCACGTACGTGCGCGGCGGTGCGCCGGTCTGCACGAGCACCTCGGCCTCGACCAGGCGTCCGCGCTCGAGCGGCCCGAGGTCGACGTCGGCGGCCCCGCCCGGCGCGGGGACATCCTTGAGGTTGCGGACGTCGGCGAGCGACCTGTCCGCGGCGTAGATCTTCAGCTGCACCTTCTTGAGCGACGCGGCCTGCTCGCAGCCGGACGCGGCGGTCACCGCGAGCGCGAGGTCGGCGCCCTTCGGTCCGGTGAGCGCGACGAGCGCGAGTGCGTACGCGCCGTCGGTGCTGCTCGGGCAGGCGGGGGACTCGGCGGCGCGGGCTGTCGCCGCTCCGCCTCCGGCCACCGCCGCCGCGACGGCGAGCGCCGCCACCACGAGGGCGCGGATCCAGGCATGCATGCGGCAATCCATGACGGCTCCTTGTCTCGAGGACTGCTCGGAGTGTCCGGCCGGCCGCTAACCCGGCTCTCACACACGGCTAACGCGCTCTGAGACGATGCAGGCGCGACCGCCGATGGAGCACGTGCGCATCGACAAGTGGCTCTGGGCCGCCCGCTTCTTCAAGACCCGGGCAGCGGCGACGGACGCCGTCGCCGGCGGCCGCGTGCACGTCAACGGCGTGCGCGTGAAGCCGGCCAAGGAGGTCCGTTCCGGCGACATGGTCGAAGTGACGGTCGGCGACGTTCGCCGGACCGTGGTCGTGCGCGACCTGGCCGACCGGCGCGGGCCGGCCTCCGCCGCCGCGACCCTCTACGAGGAGACGCCGGAGTCCCGCGCGGCGCGCGAGCAGCGGGCGGCCGAGCGCCGCTTCGCGCGCCCGCTCGGCGCCGACCTGGGCGCGCGCCCGACGAAACAGGACCGCCGCCGGCTGGAGGCGCTGCGCCGCGGGCAGCGCCGCGGCCCGCCCCGCGCCTGAAGCGCCCGCCCGCGCGGCGCATGGTTGACTGCCTGTCGTGTCACGGGCAGTGGGTGAGGCCGTCCACGACGAGCGGCGCAGCGAGCGCCGCGGGCGGCTGGCGATCCTGGTCGCCGCGGTCGCCTGGTCGACGGCCGGGCTCGGCCAGCGAGAGCTCGAGGTCTCCCCCGCGACGCAGGTTGCCGGGCGGGCCCTCTTCGCCGCGGCGGCGCTGCTCGTGGTCGTCTGGGTGACCGAGCGCGGCAACGTCTGGGGGTCGTTCCGCGCGATCGGCCGCTGGGGCGTGGCGGCGACCCTCTTCCTCGCCGTCTCCTCCGGGACGTTCATGCTCGCGCTCAACCACACGACGGTCGCCAACGTGCTCTTCATGCAGGCGGCCGCGCCGATGATGGCGGCGCTCCTCGGCTGGTGGCTCCTGTCCGAGCCGGTCTCCTCGCGCACATGGGCCGGGATGGCGCTCGCAGCCGTCGGCGTGTCGCTGATGGTGGTCGGCTCGGTGAGCGGCGGGCTGCTCGCGTTCGTGCTGCCCTTCGTGATGACCGCCTCGTTCGCGGCCGTGATCGTGATCGCGCGGCACCGGCGCGAGGTGTCGCTGATGCCGGCGACCTGCGCCTCCCAGGTGCTGCTCGTCGTGCTCGTGGCGCCCTTTGCCTCGTTCGCCTCGGCGACCCGCGCCGACTGGACGATCCTGGCCGCGCTCGGCATCTGCCAGATCGGGCTGGGGCTGGCGCTCCTGACCGTCGCCGCTCGCCTGATCCCGCCGGCCGAGGTGGCGCTGATCTCGCTGCTCGAGATCGTGCTCGGGCCGCTGTGGGTGTGGCTCGCCTACGACGAGGTGCCGGCCGCGACGACGCTGGCCGGCGGCGCGATCGTGGCCGTCGCCGTCGTGCTGCAGGCGACGGCCGACGTCCGCGCCGCGCCGCGGCCCGTGAGCGAAGCGGCGTGACGACCTGCTTCTGCCAGACTCGGGACAGGTCCGCGCGACGAGAGGAGACGGAGTGAAGATCGGGATCGGCCTGCCGAACACGATGGCCCACGAGACCGACCGGGCGCTGATGCTCGACTGGGCGCGGCTCGCCGACCAGGCCGGGTTCCACGTGCTCGGCACGATCGACAAGCCGAACTACGACTCGTGGGACCCGCTGACGACGCTCGCCGGCGTCGCCGGCGTGACCGAGCGGATCGGCCTCGCGACGACGATCATGCTGCTGCCGCCGCGGAACGAGGTGCTGGCGGCGAAGCAGGCGGCGGTCGTCGACCAGCTCTCCGGCGGCCGGCTCGTGCTCGGGCTCGCGCAGGGCAGCCGGGAGGACGACTACGAGCTCTTCGGCGTCCCCTTCCGGGGCCGCTCGCAGCGCTTCGAGCGGCAGATCGAGCGGATCCGCCAGATCTGGCACGACGCGCGCGAGTCGGACCGCGAGCACGGCGTCCTCGGCCCCGCTCCGGTACAGGAGCCCGGCCCGCCGATCTGGGTGGGCGCGTCCAACCCGAAGAGCACCGAACGAGCGGCGCGCGCGGCCGACGGCTTCCTCTTCGGCACCGCCGGCAGCAGCGCGATGGCGGAGCGGGCTCCGGGCATCCGCGAGCTCTTCGCCGCCAGCGGCAAGCCCGACGCGACCGTTGCCGGGCTCGCCTACGTCGGGATCGGCGACGACCCGCAGCGGGCGCTCGACGAAGCAGCCCACCACGTCCTGCGCTACTACGGCCGCCTGTGGACGGAGCCGAAGAACCTGATCCACCACGGCCCGGCCGCGAAGGTGGCCGAGGAGCTCGCCGCGTACGAGGGCTCGGTCGACGTCCTGGTCGTGTTCCCGCAGATCCCGCAGCTCGAGCAGGTCGAGCAGCTCGCCGAGCACCTGCTGCCGGCAGTCCACTGACCGGAGCGGCGGTGGCGACGCAAGCGCTCGTCCCGGTCCCTCCCGCCCGGCATCTCCTGCGCGCGAAGGACCTCGTGGACGCGCGCTACCGCGAGCCGCTCGACGTGCCGGCGCTCGCGCGCGCCGCGCACCTCTCCCCCGCGCACTTCAGCCGCGAGTTCCGCCGGGCGTTCGGCGAGACGCCGCACCAGTATCTGCTCACGCGCCGGCTCGAGCGCGCCGCCGCGCTCTTGCGGAACACGGACCGCTCCGTCGCGGAGATCTGCCTCGCGGTCGGGCTGCGGAGCGTCGGCTCGTTCACGACCAGCTTCGGACGGGCGTACGGCCTCTCCCCGACGGCCTACCGGGCCGCGCACCCGCCGGCCGCGCGGCGCGCACGGGTGCCGACCTGCGTCCTCCTCGCCTGGGCGCGCCCGCACTCGAGCAGTTTTCGAGAAGACAGCCGCTGACGGCCTGGCTACGGTCGAGAGACCGTTCCACGACCCACCGGAGGAGACCATGCTGAAGCAGCTGACCCACGTCAACGTCTGGGTGCACGACCAGGACGAGGCGCTCGCGTTCTACACGGAGAAGCTCGGCCTCGAGCTCCGGGACGACGTCACCGTGCCGGAGATGGGCAACTTCCGCTGGCTGACGGTCGGCCACCCCGGCCAGGACGACGTCGCCCTGACGTTGATGGCGATCCCGGGCCCGCCCGTCTTCGACCAGGAGACGGCCGCGCAGCTGAAGGAGCTGCTCGCGAAAGGCGCGCTCGGCGGCCTCTTCGTCTCGACGGACGACTGCCGCTCGACCTACGAGGAGCTGCGCAGCCGCGGCGTCGAATTCCAGCAGGAGCCGACCGAGCAGCCCTACGGCGTCGACGCGGGCTTCCGCGACCCGTCGGGCAACCAGATCCGGCTGGTGCAGACGACCTAGCGGCGAGCACACGGGTGTGAAGGGCGGGCCGGTGGCCCGCCCTCTCCTCAAGCGCGCGTGCGGGCGACGACGAGCAGCGTCCCGTAGTGGATCTCCACCGGCCCGCCCGGCGCGCCCCGGTTCAGCCTCGTCGCGAGCGCGAGGAAGTCGCGGTCGAGCGCGGCCATCCGCTCCGGCTCGTCGGCGAGCAGCGAGAAGGCGGCGACGACCGGCCCGAAGTACTGCTTGAAGAAGTCGCAGTAGTCGCGCGGGCGGCCGGGATACGTCTCGACCGCCTCCCCGCGCGTCAGCTCGAGCGTCTCCACCCGGTCGCCGAAGAGCTCGCGGACGTGCTCTTCGCGCCCCCAGAGGACCGCGGGAAGCGCGCCAGCAGGAGGCGGCGGCAGGTAGCGGGCGAACGTCTCGAAGAACTCGCCCACGCCGCCCTCGGGCGTGTAGTTGACCATCCCGATCGTGCCGCCGGGCCGGCACACGCGGCTGAGCTCACCGGCGACCGCGCGGTGATCCGGCGCGAACATCGCGCCGACAGACGAGGTGACGACGTCGAAGGAGCCGTCGGCGAACGGAAGCGCCTCGGCGTCCGCCTCGACCCACTCCAGCTCGAGGCCGCGTCTCTCCGCCTCGCGGCGGCCGGACGCCAGGTTCTCCGGGGTCAGGTCGGACGCGACGACGGCGGCTCCCGCCTCTGCTGCGCGCAGCGCGACGTTCCCCGAGCCCGCGGCGACGTCCAGCACCCGCATGCCCGGCCCGATCGCGCAGGCGCGCACGAGCTGCGGGCCGAAGTCCCACACGAGCTGCCGCGCGAAGCGGTGGTAGTCGCCGGCCGCCCACATCGCCCGGGCCTGCGCCTTGAGCTCCGCGCCCGCGTCCGGCGCCGGGCCGGCAAGCGTCTGCTGCCTGCTCATCTCTCCTCCTCGTTCGCCGATTCGCGCCAGCGCCGCGACCTCCACCAGCCGTCTCGCCGCCGTCGCCGCGCCGTCCATGCAAGCCACGGTACGAGGCTGAGCCGGCCGGCCGCTTCGACCGGAGCGGCCATCTGCAGCGCGGGGCGCCGCTGGCCCGTCCGGGCTACTCGGCGATCCCGGCCCGCAGCGCCCACGCGGCCGCCGCGGTGCGCGAGGGCAGCTCGAGCTTGCGCAGGATGTTGGCGACGTGCCGGTGCACGGTGTGCTCGCTGACGACGAGCCGCGCCGCGATCTGCCGGTTCGTGAGCCCCTGCGCAAGCAGGCGCAGCACCTCGCGCTCCCGCCGGGTCACCGCCGCACCGGCCGGCTCCGGGGGAGAGCCTGCCGCGGCGGCCAGGATCGCGCCTGCGCGCGCCGCCTCGCTCTCGGCGCCGATCGCCTGCAACGCCCCGTGCGCCGCCGCCGCCTCGTTCGCCGCCGCCTCGGCGCGGCCGAGCGCGAGCATCGCCGTCGCCAGCTCCACCCTGGCCTGCGCACACTCGAACGGGGTGCCGGCGCGCTCGAAGCCGTCGACGGCGTCCTCGAGCAGGAGTCGCGCCCGCTCGCGGTCGCCCGCGGCCGCGGCCAGCACGCCGGCGGCCAGGTCGGCGTGGGCCACGAGCGGCCCGGTGCCGACCAGGCGGGCGACCTCGCCGAGCTCCGCCAGCGCCGCCTCCGCCTCGGCGAGCTCGCCGCGGGCCACGCGCGCCCGGACGAGGAGCGCGAGCGCGGGCGCCCGGTCGAGCCTGCGGTCGGGCGGGACGCGGCGCAGCCTCCGCTCGAGCAGCTCGCGGGCCCGAACCGGGTCGCCCGTGTCGAGGGCGAGCTGCGCGCGGCAGAGCTGGGCCGAGCCGGAGCCGGCGTCGCCCAGCAGGGCGAGCGCGTCCTCGCGGCGGCCCTGCCGGCGCCGCACCTCTGCAAGCACGGCGCTCGGGCCGCCGGCCCAGGCGGGCCGCGAGCGGGCGTAGTCGTCGACGGCCGCCGACAGCAGCTCCGCCGCCTCCTGGTAGCGGCCGCGGGCGAGCAGGACTGCGCCGTACTCGGCACGGCAGAAGGCGAGCATGTAGCGGCTGCCGAAGCGGTCGGCGAACTCCTCGATCCGGTCGCACCAGGCAGCGGCGCGCTCGTAGTCGAGGACGGCGGCGCACGCGGTCACGAGGAAGCAGCACGCCCACGCGCCGGAGATCGGGATCGCCGCGCCTCCCTCGAGCGCCGCGGCGGTCGCCTCGTCGAGGCAGCGCATGCCGGCCTCGACCTCGGCGGCGGCGACGAGCGCGGCGCCCTCGAGCGCGAGCCCGAGCATCTCGAGGTCGGCCACGTCGAATCGGCGTCCGAGCTCGGCCGCCTCCTCAGCACGGGCGCGCGCCCCGGCCGTGTCGCCGTCCGCGTGCGCGAGGTAGCCCTCGTGAAAGGCGAGCCAGCCGTGCTCGGGGCCAGGGTCGAGCGGCTCGAGCAACCGGCGCGCGCGTCCGAACCAGCCGCGCGCAACCGGCCAGGCGCCATGGAAGTCGAGGTGGTCGACGGCGAGCCAGGTCGCCATCAGCGCCGCGGCGGCGTCGTCGCCGGCCCCGCGGTACAGACGGTAGGCGCGCTCGCGCGCCGGGAAGACGGCGTCTGCGTCGTCGAGCCACCACGCCGCCCAGCTGAGGCCCTCGAGCGCGTCCGCGGTCTCCTCGCGCGAAAGCGCCGCCTCGAAGAGGCGCCGTGCCTCCTCCCAGCGCCCGACGCGCAGCGCGTCCCACCCCGCCCGCGCCGGGTCACTGAGGCCGTGCTCGGGCGCCCGCGCGACCATGCGCCCATTCTGGCGGCTGCGCCACGAGCAGTAACCACGCGCGCAAGTTCCGCCGTGGACGCCGCTGCTGCGGCCGGCGAAGCCGGACGCCTTCGGGGATCTACGCGCGGAAAAGAGCAGCCGGACGCCTTCAGGGATCCTTGCGTGCGCCGGGGTCTGCACAGGAGTGCAGATCCCGGCGCTTGCGCCCAGAAAGGAGCTACTTGACGGAGGCGACGTAGCCGCGCACGTCGGCGGCCGGCTCCGTGTACGCGTCTCCGAGCTCCTCCTCGATCGCCGCCATGTACTCCTCGGCCCAGCCGGGCAGGTCGTAGTCGATCGCGCGCAGGAACTCGAGCGAGGCGGCCAGGCGGATGTCGGCAATCGAGGGCGTGTCGCCGCCGATGAACCGCTTCCGGTCGAGGAAGAACGCGCGGTACACCTCGAGCGGCTCGGCGAGCGCGTCGACCGCGTCCTGCTGCGCCTTCGCCTTGAGCTCGTCGTCGCCGTCCGAGCTGCCGACCTCGCCCGGGTACTGCGGGAACCCGAGCGTCGGGTACGTCGCGCGCGTGACGAGCGGGTAGACCGTCCCGACGAGGTAGAACATCGCGCTGTCCACCATCGCGCGCTCGCCCGGGTCGGTCGGGTAGAAGCGCTCGAGCCCGTGCTTGTTGCAGAGGTACTGCATGATCGCGCAGCTTTCGCCGAGGGCGCCGCGCGGCAGCCCCTCCTCCTCGAGCATCGGCGTCAGATGCGCCGGGTACTTGGCGAGGTAC
>DASTPC010000064.1:0-12621 GCA_035720085.1 Gaiellaceae bacterium | reverse complement strand
GAGGAGTTCCACGAGGAGCTGGCCGAGCTCGGCTTCGACGGCAGCGCCACCGGCGGGCTCGCGTTCCGCCCGAACGACCCGCTGGCGATCGAGGCCGCCTTCGACCGGGAGAGCTACCGGCCAGGAGCCACCGCGAGACTGCGGTTCTGGTCGAACGCCGCCGGCGTTACCCTGCAGCTCTTCCAGGTCGGCCCGGAACGCATGCGGACCCGCGGCGACAGCGAGATGCGCGGCGTCCCGGTCACGTCCGTTCGCCGGCTCGGCGCGGTGCAGGCCGGAGCACAGGTCGCCGTCCGGGTCGGCCAGTGGCAGAGCGGGCTCTACTTCGCGCGGCTGTCCGCTCCCGGCGGTCACGCGGGGTTCGCGCCTTTCGTCGTCCGGCCGCAGAGGCTGGGCGAGCACCCGGTCGCCGTCGTGCTGCCGACCCGCACCTGGCAGGCCTACAACATGCGCGACGACGACGGCGACGGCGGCGGCGACACGTGGTACGCGACGCTCGGGCGCCTCACCGCCCGGCTGCACCGCCCATTCCTGAACCGCGGCGTCCCGCCCTACTTCCGCAAGTACGACCTCCACTTCCTGCGGTGGCTGCAGCGCACGGGCAAGGACGTCGACGTGCTCTCGCAGGCGGAGCTGGACGAGTCGCCCGACGCGGCAGTGCTCCGGCGTGCCTACCGGCTGATCGTCTTCCCGGGACACCACGAGTACGTCACGGAGAACGAGTACGACGCGATCGAGGGCTTCCGCGACCGCGGCGGCAGCCTCGTCTTCCTGTCCGCGAACAACTTCTTCTGGCGGATCGACGTCAGGGGAGACACGATGACGCGTGTCGCCAAGTGGCGCGAGCTCGGGCGGCCCGAGGCGTCCGTCCTGGGCGTGCAGTACGTCGCCAACGACCTGGGCGAGCACCGCGGGCCATGGCTCGTCCGACGGTCGCAGCCTGCAGCCCGCTGGCTCTTCCGGGGCGTCGAATTCCACCGGGGAATGCGCTTCTCGAACGGCGGCATCGAGATCGACATGCTTTCGCCGAGCTCGCCGCGCGGGACGCAGGTGCTCGCGACCATCCCCGACCTGCTCGGGCCAGGCCTCACCGCTCAGATGAGCTACTACGAGACGGCCCGTGGGGCCCGGGTCTTCTCGGCGGGCGCTTTCTCGCTCGCCGGCTCGATCCGGCAGCCCACGGTCGGACAGCTGCTGGAGAACCTCTGGGCGCGCTTCGCGACCACTCCCTCGGCCGAGTGACGCAGAGGATCACGGCCGGGGGCGTGGGTAGCATCTCGCGGGCGATGAGCCGCCGCCGCCAGTCGAGGGTCGCAGCGTGACGGACCGGCTCACGCGCAGCCGGTTCGTCCGTTCGGCGGCCGGAGCAGCGGCTGCGCTGGCGCTCGTGCCGCGGCCGGCCTTCGGCGCGGCGCTGCGGCGGCCGCTCCTCCGCTACCTCACGGTGAGGAACGTCGGCAAGGGCTACAAGGGCGACCGGCGCCTCTTCTCCACGGTCAGCCCCGGCGTCGCCCGCCGCGAAACGGCGCGCCTCGGCTTCGAGCTCAGCCGGCCGGCGTCGGTGCAGGTCGAGGCGATCCGGACCGCCCTGCGACAGCGCAACGTCGTCTGGACGACGACGCGCCGGCTCGACCGCGGCCACCACGTGATCCGCTGGACGCCGGACCCGAACACCAGGGTCGGCAGCTACGTGCTGCGGCTGACGCTGGAGGACGAGCGCGGCACCCGCCGCGTCTACGGCGGCACGCGCCCGCTCCGGGCAGGCCGCAGCCGGGCCGCCGTCGTGCGCGTGCTCGGCGTCGAGGCGGCGTTCGAGAAGCGCAGCTACGCGCCGCTCGAGCCGGCGCGCCTGCGCATCTCCGCCGACTGCGACGAGCTGACCGTCCAGTTCCTCCACTGCGGCACCGAGCCGGAGTACACCGACCGCACCGACGAGATGCGCGGCAACGCCGTCTCCGAGCCGCTCGTGGTCAACTGGCGCAGGCACCGGCTCGCGCCCGCCTGGATCACGGTGCAGCCCGGTCCCTGGGTGAGCGGCGTGTACGCGGCAAAGCTGACCACCGACGACGGCCGCGTCGGCTTCGCGCCGCTGGTGCTGCGGCCGCCGGCCCTCGGCACCGTCCGCGAGGCGGTCGTCATCCCCACGAACACCTGGCAGGCCTACAACTTCTACGACGCCGACGGCGACGGCTGGGGCGACACCTGGTACGCGGGCGGGATGCCGCCCGTGCGGCTCGACCGGCCCTATCGCGAGCGGGGCACGCCGCCCCGCTGGCGGCGCTACGACGTCGGCTACCTGAAGTTCCTCCAGTCGACCTCGCGCACGCCCGACATGCTCACGGACGACGACCTCGAGGCGATGCCGAACGGGGACACGCTGCGCAGGCTGTACGACCTGATCGTCTTCCCCGGTCACAGCGAGTACATGACGACGCGCGCGTACAACGTCACGCAGCGGTTCCGCGACCTGGGCGGGCGCCTGATCTTCCTCTCCGCAAACAACTTCTTCTGGAAGGTGAACAAGCGCGGCAACGTGATGACGCGCGGCCGGCTCTGGCGCAACCAGCGCCGCCCCGAGTCGGGGCTGATCGGCGTCCAGTACCGCGCCAACGACGACGGGCGCCGGCAGGCGCCGTTCGTGATCGCCGACACGGCCGCGGCCCCGTGGCTGTTCGAGCGGACTGGCCTCCAGAACGGGTCGCTGCTGGGCGACAACGTCGGCGGCTACGGGATCGAGATCGACACGACGACGCCGAGCTCGCCCCCCGGGACGCGGGTGCTCGCCAGCATCCCCGACCTGTTCGGGCCTGGGCTCTCCGCCGAGATGGCGTACTACGAGACCGACGTCGGCGCCCGCGTCTTCGCGGCCGGCGTGCTGGATTTCTGCGGCACCGTCCACTGGGAGCCGATGCGCACCGTGATCGACAACCTCTGGCGGCACATGGTCTCCGACGTGCCGGCGCCGCCCGCGTAGCCCCGTGGACTCGCGGCTCTCGCGCCGGCGGCTGCTCGGCCTCGGCCTGGCGGGGGGTCTCGTCGCTTCCGCGGCGCCGCGGAGCGCGCTCGCCAACCGCCTCTTCGCGCCGACACTCGGGAGGATCTCCGTGCGCAACGCCGGCCGCCTCTACCGGGGCGACCGGCCGCTCTTCGCCACCGTCAGCCCCGGCGTGCCCGGCCGCGACCGCGCGGCGGTGTCGTTCCGGCTCGACCGGGACGCCCGCGTGCGGGTCGAGGCGGTGCGCAACCTGCTGCGCCGGACAACCGTCGTCTGGGAGGACGAGCGCCGGCTCGCCCGCGGCGCGCACCGGCTCGTCTGGGCACCGGAGGCGGACATCCCGGTCGGTACCTACGCGCTGCGGCTGACGGTCGAGGACGAGAGCGGCCGGCGGCGCGTCTACGGCAGCCGACGCCCGGCGTCAGCGGCGCGCACCGCGGCGCCCGTCGTGCGGGTGCTGGGCGTCGAGGCGGCCTTCGACCGGCGCTCGTACGCCCCCGCCGAGCCGATGCGGCTGATGGTGCTCGCCGACACGGAGTCGCTGCGCCTGACCTTCCTGCGGGTCGGGCACGAGCCGGAGTCGACGTTGCGCAACGACGAGCTCACCGGCCTCGAGGTCGGGCAGCCGGTCGAGATGTCCTGGCTCGGCAAGCGCTCCGCGCCGGCGACCGTGACCGTCCAGAGCGACCAGTGGCCGAGCGGCCTCTACGCGGTGCGGCTGGAGACGCCCGACGGGCGCGTCGGGTTCGCCCCGTTCGTGCTCCGGCCTGCGAAGCTGGGCACCGTGCGGCAGGCGGTGGTGCTGCCGACCAACACCTGGCAGGCCTACAACTTCTACGACGCCGACGGTGACGGCTGGGGCGACACCTGGTACGCGGGCGGCCTGCCGCCGGTCCGCCTCGACCGCCCGTACCTCGAGCGCGGCGTGCCGCCCCGGTTCCGCCGCTACGACCTGCCGTTCCTCCGCTGGCTGCGGCGGCTGAAGCACGCGCCCGAGGTGCTGGCCGAGGACGACCTCGAGGCGATCCCGAACGGGGACGCGCTGCGCGCCCTCTACGACCTGGTCGTCTTCCCCGGGCACACCGAGTACGTGACGAAGCAGGCCTACGACGTGCTGCAGCGGTACCGCGACCTCGGCGGGCGCCTGATCTTCCTCTCCGCCAACAACGTCTTCTGGCGGGTGGACAAGCGGGGGCAGGTGATGACCCGCGGCCGGCTCTGGCGCGACCTCGGCCGCCCCGAGAGCGGGCTGCTCGGAGCGCAGTACGTCGCCAACGACGACGGGCGCCGCCAGGCGCCGTTCACGGTCACCGGGGCGGCCGCGCTGCCGTGGCTGTTCGAGAGGACCGGCCTCGTCGACGGGTCGACGTTCGGCGAGGTGGTCGGCGGCTACGGGATCGAGATCGACTGCACGACGCCGTCCTCGCCGCCCGGGACGGTCGTCGCCGCCCGCGCCGTCGACGTGTTCGGCCCGGGCATCAGTGCCGAGATGGCCTACTACGAGACGCCCGCCGGCGCCCGTGTCTTCTCCGCCGGCGCGCTCGACTTCTGCTCGTCGGTGATGACCTGGCCGGTCTGGAAGCTCCTCGACAACCTCTGGGAGCACATGGTCTCCGACCTGCCCGCGCCGCCGCCCCCGCCGGTCTGAGGCTCAGGTCCGGAAGGGCCGGGGTCGTGCCGAAGTCGTGAAGACTTGCTCCACGGCCGCGACGCCGGGCTCGGCTCGGACCACGTCAGGCGGCGGGCTCGGCCTCGGGCTGCGCGGGGCCCGCGGGACCGCGGAACGCGACCGCCGCGAACGGGATCGTGGCCGCGAGCTGCCCGGCGGCGACGAGCAGGAACACCTCGTGCGGCCCCCACGCCTCGAGCAGCTGCCCCGCGAGCAGCATCCCGAGCGGGCCGGCCAGGAGCGCGGTCGTGATCACCGCCGTCATCACCTTCGCCCGCAGCTCCAGCGGCGTGCGCATCGTGATCACCCCGATCAGCGGCGCGTTCACGAGCGGGCCGAAGAACGAGGAGGCGAAGAGGACGAGCACGACCGCCCAGGCGGGCAGCGGGAAGGCGAGCAGCCAGATCGGGATCGTCAGGAGGACGAACGACACCGCGCCGAGCCGGATCGGTTCGTAGCGGGGCACGATCTTGACCGCGACGATGCTGCCCGCGACCGCGCCGGCGCCGAACGACGCGAACAGCACGCCCGCGACGCGCGAGCTGGCGCCGTACTCCTGGAAGGCGAGCACCGGCAGCCCGGCGGAGAGCATCTGGCCGAAGCCGTTCGCGAGCAGCGAGGTACAGGCGAGGGTGGTCAGCAGCCGGTCGCGCAGGACGAAGCGGACGCCGGCGAGCACGCCCCTGCCCTCGTCGCTCGCCGGCAGCGGCGGCTTCTGCGGCACGAACAGCGCGAGGATCGCGAACGCGATCAGGAAGGTGGCCGCGTCGACGTAGAGCACGTTCGTGGCCCCGATCGCGGCGATGAGCAGCCCGGCGGCGGCCGGCCCCAGCAGCGAGGTGGCCCGCTGCGCGCCTTCGAAGAGCGCGTTCGCCTGCGCGACCAGACGCTCGTCCTCGCCGACGAGCTCCGGCAGCACGAGCCGCTGCGCCGCGAAGTCGGGCGCCAGGAAGCAGCCGATCACGGCCACGATCGCCAGCAGCACGCCGAACGAGAGCCGGCCCGTGCTGTGCAGCAGGGGGATCGACGCCATCAGCGGAGCCCGCGCGAGGTTGCCCACTAGCATCGTCCGCCGCGCCCCGAGCCGGGAGACGACCGTGCCGCTCGGGATGCCGAGCAGCGCGACCGGCGTCAGCTCGACCGCGAGGACGACGCCCATCTTGGCCGCCGAGCCCGTGGTCGCGAGGACGAACCACGGCAGCGCCAGGAACGTCATCCGCGTCCCCAGCGACGAGATCACCTCGGCGAGGATCAGCGCCTTGAGGCCGGGCGCCCGCAGCAGGCTCATGCCTGCTCCTCTGCGCAGGGTCGGGAATCCGCAGCAGCGGATTCCCGCCCGCGCGAACACCCCTGCAGCCGGCCGCTGCCGCGGCCGGGGGGTGCCAAAGGACGTCTCACGCGGTCCCCGCCCCGGCTGCCGAACCCACCGCGAGCAGGGCGCGCTCGCGCAGCGCGCTCAGGGCGAGCGCGGCCATCGCGACCGTCTGCACCGCCGCGAACGCGACCAGCACCGGCTCGGCGCCGTACGCGTCGAGCACCGGCCCGGCCCCGAACACGGCCACCGGCTGCAGCACCACGTTCAGCACCATCATCGCCGTCAGCGCCGGCGGGCGAAGCAGCGGCGGCACGCGCAGCGTCAGGAGCGCGTGGAGGCTCGGGTTGACGAGCCCGTTGGCGATGCCGGACGCAGCGAGCGCCGCCGAGAGCGCGATCGCCGGCGCGTCGGTCGCGAGCAGCCACAGCGGCAGCGCCTGCCCGAGCACGCACGCGGCGACGAGCGTCAGCCCCTGGACGCGCGCGAGCAGCACCCGGTAGGCGACCACGTTCCCGGCCACCGCGCCGACACCGAACGAGGCGAGGAGCCAGCCCGCGACGCGCGGGTCGGAGTCGAACCGCTCGACGACGAGCACGGGGATCGTGACGAAGAACGCCGCCCACGCCGCATCGCCGACCGCCAGCACCGGGGCCCAGACCCGCAGGAGGCGCTCACGGGCGAGGAAGCGCAGCCCCTGGCGGAGGCCGGCCTCCTCCGCATCGGTGTGGGCCGACGCAGGCCGAGGGACGAACGCGAGCACGAGCACCGCGGCGACCGCGTAGGTGGCGGCGTCGACCAGCAGCACGGCCGGTGCGGAGACGACCGAGATCAGGACGCCGGCCGCGACCGGGCCGAGCAGGAGCGTCACGCGCGTGGCGCCCTGGAACAGCGCGCTCGCCCGCGCGACGAGCGCCTCGTCCTCGCCGAGGAGCTCCGGGACGATGATCTTCTGCGCCGCGAAGTAGGGCGCGCCGAGCGCGCCGAGCGCAAGCGCGACGCCGAGCAGGAGCCCGAACGAGAGCCCGCCCGCCCAGTGCAGCACCGGCAGGACGAGCATCACCGGGGCGCGGAGCAGGTCGCAGCCCACCATGGTCCGCCACGCGCCGAGCCGGGCGAGCACACGGCTGCCCGGGAGCCCGAGCGCCGCGAAGCCCACGAGCTCCGCCGCGACGACGAGCGTCATCCGCGTCGCCGAGCCCGTCGTCGTGAGCACGAACCAGGGCAGCGCCAGCCACGTCATCTGCGCGCCGGTGGTCGAGACGACCTCGGCCGTGAGCAGCGCCGCGACCGGACGCCGGCCCAGCAGGCTCTCGCCGCTCACGCGTGCTCCTCCCTTTGGCGCAAGGCCGCGCGAGGATCCCCGAAGCCGGCCGCTGTCGCGGCCGGGTGTGACACAGGACGTCTCACGCGCGCTCGGCCGCCACCTCCGGCGGCGGCACGGCTCGACCCGCGTGGGCCAGCGCGATCGCCGCGAACAGGAGCCCCGAGACGGTCAGCCCTGCCGCCGCAAGAGCCAGCAAGAGCCGCACGTCGGTCGCCTCCATGACGACTCCCGCGCCGAGCGCCAGCTCGGCGGCGAGCACCCAGCCCATCTTCGCCGGCGAGCCGCTGGTGGTGAGCACGAACCACGGCAGCCCCAGGAAGGTCATCTCCCGACCCCACCTGGGACACCGCGCGCGCCGCGACGAGCCCGCGCAGCGCCCGGTCGCGGAGCATCAGGTCGTCCAGGCCCCGTCGCTCTGGACGACGACGCCGTCGAGCTCGATCCGCCCGCCCGAGCGGAGATCCTTGACGATGTCCCAGTGGATCGCGGAGACGTTGCGGCCGCCGAGGTCGGGCAGGCCGTTGCCGAGCGCGAGGTGGACGGTGCCGTCGATCTTCTCGTCGAAGAGGATGTTCTTCATGTAGCGCGTGATCCCCGGGTTGCAGCCGATCCCGAGCTCGCCGAGCCGGCGCGCGCCCTCGTCCGAGTCGAGCGTCTCGAGTAGAAACGGCTCGTTCGTCCGGGCCGAGGCGTCGACGACGACGCCGCCCTCGAAGCGGAGCCGGATCCCGGTCAGCTCGCGGCCCTGGTAGACCGCCGGGAACTCGCCGAACTCGACGACGCCCTCGGCGGAGTCCTCGACGGGACAGCCGAACACCTCGCCGCCGGGGATGTTCGCCCCGCCCGCGTCGACCTTCATCGAGCGGCCCGCCAGCGACAGTCGCACGTCGGTGCCCTCGCCGACGATCCTCACCTCCTCGGCCGCGTCGAACCGCTCCGCGTAGCGGCGCATGCGCTCGGCCTCGGCGTCCCAGTCGAGCAGGCACGCGCCGTAGAGGAAGTCCGCGAACTCGTGGGTCGCCATGCCGGCGTCCTGGGCGAGCGCCGGCGTCGGGTACTGGCAGCCCACCCACGGCACCTCGTGCCGGAACACGCGCTCGAGCGACGGCCGCACTGCGGCCTCGAAGGCCGCCAGCCGGTCGCGCGGCACCGCCGACCACGCGCGCGTGTTCTCCGGCGCCTCCACGACGATCAGGGCGTCGACCTCCTCCAGCGTGCGCAGCTCGAGCGGCGGCGCCGTCGCGACGAGCTCGCGCGGAGCCTCCCGCAGCCACGTCCGGCTCGTGACAAGGCCGCCGTAGCGGACGAGCACGTAGGCTCCCCGCCGGGCGACCTGCCTGACCACCTCGTCGACCAGCGGCTCGGCGAGCGGCGTCGTGCCGTTGACGAGTACCTGCCAGCCCGGCTGCACGTCCACGCAGGTCTCGACGAGGAGGCTCGCGTAGCTCTCGATCCTCGGGTCGCCGCTCACGGCTCACGATAATAAGACGAACGTACTGTTTTGTAAAGTGAGCGCATGCCCAAGCTGAGCGAGGAGGCGAAGCAGGAGCGGCGGGAACGGATCCTGGCGGGCTCGCGGCGCTGCTTCGCCCGGTTCGGCTACGAGGGCGCGACCGTCGCCCGGCTGGAGCACGAGACCGGCCTCTCGCGCGGCGCCATCTTCAACTGGTTCCCCTCCAAGGAGGCCCTCTTCCTCGAGCTCGCCGCGCAGGAGAACACCCGGCTGCTGGAGCTGATCGTCGCCGAGGGCTTCGAGGGCTTCGTCCACGCGGTCTCGAAGGAGGACGCCGACTGGCTCGCCGTCTACCTGGAGTTCGGGCGGCGTCTGCGCACGTCCGCGGAGCTGCGCGAGCAGTGGCTCCGGCTCGCGCCGCCCGAGCTGCAGGAGCGGACGCGGCGCTGGATCGTCGAGGCGCAGGAGCGCGGCGAGCTGCGCGACGACCTGACGCCGGACGAGATCGGCAAGTTCCTCGGCGTCGTCTTCGACGGCATGGTGACGCAGCGGGCGCTCGGGTTCGAGGCGCCGCCGCCCGACCTGGTCGTGGCGCTGATCCGCGACGCCGTCGGCGGCCGAGCGGAGCCGCGCCGCGCGTCGTAGCGGCGAGATGTAATCCGCCCCTACGGCCGGCCGGGCGGGCGGGGCAAGCCTCATCCCGACGACGTCGCAGGCGTGCGAAGCCGGGCCTTGGCGAGGTGCATCCGGCGAAGCCGGCATGTGCCGCGACGCCTGCGTCGCCTCAGTACGGGTCGCCGCCGGCGGCCATCCGCTCCAGGATCGCCCGCGTCGCCGTCTCGGTCGCCCGGTGCAGCCCGGGCCCGAGCGAGATCCTCGCGACGCCGAGCTCGGCCAGGCGGCGCAGGGAGGGCGCGCCCGGCCGGTAGAGCACGTTCACCGGCGCGGCCAGCTGGTCGACGAGCCTCGCGATCGTCTCCTCGTCCACCACCCAGATCGGGTAGACGCACTCGGCGCCCGCCTCGAGGTACAGCCTGCCGCGGCGCACGGCCTCGGCGAGCCGGTCCGCGGGGTCCCCCCACTCGCGGATGAAGACGTCGACCCGCGCGTTGACGACGAGCCCGGCGCCGAGCCCGGCGAGCCGCTCGGCCTGGCGCTCGGCGTCGACCAGGCCGCCTGCGGCGTGGTCGGTGTCCTCGACGTTGCAGCCGGCGGCGCCCGCCGCGGCCAGCCGCGCGGCCAGCTCGTCCGGGGGAAGCCCGTAGCCCGCCTCCGCGTCGACCGTCACCGGCACCGACACGGCCCGGCAGATGCGTCCGGCGGCCGTGAGCATCTCCTCGACCGGCGCACGCTCGTTGTCCTCGTAGCCGAGCGAGGCCGCGACGCCGGCGCTCCCCGTCGCGACGGCCGGGAAGCCGGCGGCCTCGACGAGCCGGGCGCTCGCCGCATCCCAGGCGTTCGGCAGCACGAGCGGCGCCGGGCCGTGATGGAGGCCGCGGAGGACGTCGGCGCCGCTCACGCGATCCCCTCTGCGCAAGGCCGGGAATCCGCAGGAGCGGATTCCCGGCCGCGCGAACACCCCTGAAGCCGGCCGCTGTCGCGGCCGGGGGTTGAAACAGGACGTCTCACGCCGGCGGCCTCGCCGCGCCCACGCCGGCCTCGAGCTCGTCGCCGTAGGCGTCCTCGTAGACGCCGGTCAGCCGCATCACCTTGTCGATGTACGCGCGCGTCTCGGGGAACTGGACATCGACCCCGCGGGCGCGCCAGCGGTCGACGTTCCCCTGGCCGGCGTGGTAGGCGGCGAGGGCGAGGCGGGCGTCGCCGTAGCGGTCGAGCAGGTGGCGCAGGTACCAGGAGCCGTAGCGCACGTTCAGCTCGGGCACGTAGAGGTCGGAGACGACGAAGTTCCGCCCGCCCGTGCGGAGCGCGATCCCCCTCGCGGTGTCGGGGAGGAGCTGCATCAGGCCGATCGCGCCGGCGGCCGAGTGCGCGTCGGCGTCGAACTTGCTCTCCGTGTAGATGACGGCCGCGAGCAACGCCGGGTCGAGCCGGTAGTTGCGGGCGTGGCCGGTGACGATCGCCTCGTAGCGGAGCGGGTAGCGCAGCCGCTGGTACCAGTCGGGCTCAGTCCGGACGACGGCGAGCGCCGCGACGGCCGCCGCCGCGACCGCCGCGAGGACGAGCACCAGCGCCGTAACCCTGGTCACGCCTCTCCGTTCGCCAGGTCGGCGAGCACGCCTGCCACCCATGCGTCGAGCTCCTCGAGGGTCCCCGTGTTCCGGTAGTGATAGCGCGCGCGCCGGACCTTCTCGCGGTCGGGGAGCAGCCGGGCGTCGCGGTCGTCGAGGGGCACACGGCGCCGCAGCTCGCGCAGCGCACGCGGGGCGGTGATCACGACGACCGCGTCGAAGCGCTCGTCGGCGCCGACCTCGTAGAGGAGCGGCACCTCCGTGACGCACACGCGCGGCGGGTTCGGGAGCCCCGCGAGCTGCTCGCGCCACTGCAGGTACTCCCGCGAGACCAGTGGGTGCAGCAGCCCCTCCAGGAACTCCAGCTTCTCGCGGTCGCGGAAGACGACGCTGGCGATGCGCGCCCGGTCCGGCCGCCCGTCCTCGCCCAGGATCTCCGGCCCCAGCCGCTCGACGAGCGCGTCGCGGACGGCGTCGTCGGCCGCGAGCAGGTGGTGGACGATCTCGTCGCTCGAGACGGTGGCCGCCCCGTGGCGGCGAAACGCGTCCAGCGCGGCGCTCTTGCCCGCGCCGATTCCGCCGGTGATGGCGACGGCGATCGGGCGCTGCAAGGCGAGCTAGGCGGGCTGGTCGCCCGGCTCGGCGCCGGGCTCGGCGGCCTCGGGCTCGGCCTCTGCGACCGGCTCCTCGGCGACCGGCTGCGCTTCGGTCTCGTCGGCCTCCGGCTCGGCCGTCTCGGCAACCGAGGCGGCGGGCTCGTCGACGACGGCCTCGGCGCTCGGCGCCTCGTCGGCAGACGTGCCCCCGGCCTCGTCGGCAGACGCGGCCTCGGCCTCGTCGGCCGGCGCGGCCGTCTCGACGACCGAGGCGGCGGGCTCGTCGGCGGCGGCCTCGGCGCTCGGCGCCTCGTCGGCGTCGTCCGCGTCGACGGCGGCCGGGCCGGCCGGGAACGCCTCCTCCGAGAGCTTCAGGTCCGGCGTCGTGTGCACGGACTCGCCGCCGTCGGCTCGCGGCAGGGGCTGCATGCCTTCCTCCACCCGCTTCAGCGAGAGCGAGAGCCGCCGGCGGTCGCCGTCGATCTCCAGGATGAGGACGTTGACGGGGTCGCCCTGGGAGACGACCTCACGCGGGTTCTCGACGTGGTGCTGCGCGAGCTCGGAGATGTGCACCAGGCCCTCGACGCCGGGCAGGATCTCGACGAAGGCGCCGAAGGTGACTACCTTCGTGACGCGGCCCTCGACAACGTCGCCCTGGTGGTAGTGCTCGAGCACCTGCTGCCACGGGTCCGACTGCGTCTGCTTGAGGCCGAGCGAGATGCGCTGGCGCTCGCGGTCGATGTCGAGCACCTTGACGCTCACCTGCTGGCCGATCTCGAGCACCTCGGACGGGTGGTTGACGTGGCTCCACGAGAGCTCGGAGATGTGGATCAGCCCGTCCATCCCGTCGAGGTCGACGAAGGCGCCGAAGTCGACGATGTTCGAGATCGTGCCCTCGACGACGTCGCCGGGGTTGAGCCGGTCGAGGATCTGCTGCCGCTGCTCCTTGCGCTCGTCCTCGAGCACGGCGCGGCGGGAGAGGACGACGTTGTTGCGCGACCGGTTGAGCTCGATCACTTTGCAGCGGAGCTCGCGGCCGAGGAACTCGTCCAGGTCCTGGACGCGACGGATGTCGACGAG
>DASTPC010000063.1:0-5335 GCA_035720085.1 Gaiellaceae bacterium | reverse complement strand
GTCGAGGGCCGGATCGTACAACCCGGCTCGCGAGGAGGGAAGGGGCGCTACGACTCGCAGCCGACGCCGTCGTCGTCGCGGCCGTCGAAGCCGTGCGGATCGGGCGGCAGCACGCGGAAGCTGCGGTACTGGACGTCGGCGCAGTCGAGGTCCGGCGGGGGAGGCGGGATGCAGACGCTCGGATACGACGGGTCGCAGCGTCCGCCGGCAGGACGCGGCGCCGCGACCGGCCGCACCGCGGCCGCCGGGCCGTTCCGGCCGGTCGTCGCCGGCCCGTACGGATCCCAGACCGCCGCCGGGCAGGCACCCCAGAGCCCTCGCTTCGCCGCTCGCGCCGAGCGGGCGGCCGCGAGCAGGTGCTCCGCGTAGCGCCCGGACTCGCCGCGGTAGAGCCAGACCGTCGCCGCCCCCCGGCGGACGAGCTCGAGGTTGACGTTCCGTCCGCCGTGCCAGACGTAGCGGAGCAGCCGGCCGTAGGCGTCGACGAGGTCGAGCGGCGCGTCGAGCTCGAGCACGAGGGCTGCGCCCGCGGGGAGCAGCCGGCGCAGCTCGCGGCTGGCGGCCCGCGAGTAGCACTCGCCGGTGCCGGGCTCGGGCGTGTCGATCTGCAGGAGCCGCACGCGCGCGCCCGAGGAGAGCGCGATCGTGTCGCCGTCGACCACCCACGCGAGCCTGGCGCGCTCTGCCTCGGGGCGGGCGGGCGCCCGCGCCGCGGCGACGGCGAGGACGAGCAAAGAGAGCACGGCGAGGAGGGCGAGCCGCTGCATCGGTCGCAACGTAATCGGCTCTCGCGGACGTGTCTCTTACGACGCCCGCTACCGGGCCAGCCGCTCGGCGTGGAAGCAGCGGAGCCCGAAGCCGACCCATTCCGGCTGCACCCAGTCCGGGTGCGCCCCCACGAAGCCCTGTTCTCGCTCCGCGACCGTCTCGTCCGCGCTGCGCCCCTCGTCGGCGGCCGCGTAGGCCGCTGCGCGCAGCTCCTCCATGAACGCCCGCTGGACGGCGACCACCTCTGGGCCGCCGACCGCGCCGTGGCCGGGGACGACGAGTCGCGGCCCCCGCGCCTCGAGGTCGGCGAGTACGCGGATCCAGGCGCTCCCGTCGACGTCGACGTCGTCCGGCGGGAAGTACGGGAAGATCGGGAAGCAGCGCTCCTCGACCAGGTCGCCGGCGAAGACGACGCCCTCGTCGTCGACCGTCACGAGCTGGTCGCCGCGCGTGTGCGCGAGCCCCGTTTCCCGCAGCGTCACGGTCCGCCCGCCGAGGTCGAGGTGGCGCGAGCCCTCGTACGTCTCGTCGGCGTCGACCAGCTCGACGCCCGCGAGCGCCGCCTCGACGGCGGGGCCGAAGGTCCGGAACATGCCCAGGTAGCCCTCACCCTTGGCGCGCAGCTCGTCGAGCTGCGCTCGGTTGTAGACGACCTCCGCCTCGCCGGCGAAGACCTGGGCGCCGAAGCCGTGCTCGGGGTGGAAGTGCGTGAGCGTGAGCAGGAGCGGCCGCCCGCCGGCGAGCGTGCGCGCCGCCTCGAGCACCTTGCGGCCGTTCGCCGGGCCCATCCCGGTGTCGACGACGAGCACGCGCTCCTCGCCGAGTACGACCCCCACGTTGGGCACGAGCGGCACGCGCCGGTCGGGGATGATCCAGACCCCGTCCCCGATCTCGGTGATCCCGCCCGGCTCGACGTCGGGCGCGGGCACCGTCTCGGCTGTGTCGCTCATGCCTACTCCTCGGTCGCAGTCGGGGTACAGGCTGCCCGGACGAAGTCCTCGATCGCGCCGGCGACCACGTCCGGTGTCTCGATCATGGCGAAATGCGTCACGCCGGCGGCCTTGCGGACGGTGAACCACGGGTGCGCGGCCGCGAACTCCTCCTGGGCGGCGAGGAAGCCCGGGTCCGGCGGCTGGCCGTAGAGGTGGAGCACGGGGACGTGCGGGTCGAGGGACTCCCAGGCGCTCGTCGGGCTGCCGACGCGCGCGTAACCGGATGCGATCTCGCGTCCCGAGCGCATCCACATGTCGGCGCCGTGCAGCCGCATCACGTCGAGGGCCTCGTCGATCTCGGGGCGCTCGACGCCCGCGCGCCAGATCTCGATCAGCTTGTCGCGGGCAAGCGGCCAGTCGTCCGGGGAGGTGAGCTGCTCGAGCACGGCGCGGTACGGCGGCGGCGGCGGCACGACGTACCAGTCGACGTGGACGAGGCACGGGACGCGTTCGGGGAAGCGTCGGCGCAGCTCGATCGCGACGAAGCCGGAGTGGGAGGCGGCGCAGGGAACGAAGCGCTCGACGCCGGCGGCGTCGGCGACCGCGAGCACGTCGGCGACCTGCTCCTCGAGCCCGAAGTCCGCCGGCGCCGGGTCCGAGTCGCCGTGCCCACGCCACTCGGTGTTCAGCACGCGCCGGTGCGGCGAGCAGAGCTCGACCACGCGGGCCCAGCGCGCCCGGCTGGAGCACCAGCCGGTGGTGAAGAGCAATGCCGGCTCTCCCCTGCCCCGGTCGTCGTAGGCGATCTGGATTCCGTCGGCCTCGGCGTGCGGCATCTCGCTCCCTCCGTCCGGCGCAGAGCCTACCGAATGTGGATCCACTTTTCGGGATCTCGTAGACTCGACCCGTGCGCAGACTGACGACCGAGCGCGAGGCGCACGTCCTCGAGCTCGCCGGCCGGCTCGCGGACCGGTTCGCCGGGCGGGCCGGCGAGCACGACCGCGACAACACCTTCCCGGCGGAGAACTGGCCGGAGCTGGCCGCCGCGGGCTACCTCGGGCTCGCCGTCCCCGCCGAGCTCGGCGGCTTCGACGCCGACGCCGGCGAGCTGCTGCTCGCGCAGGAGCGGCTCGCGCAGGGCTGCGGCGCGACGGCGCTCGCGGTCGACATGCACCTGACCACCGCCTCGAGCCTGCGCTCGCTCTGGCGCGCCGGCGCCGCCCCGCGCGCCGAGGCGCTGCTGCGCGGAGCGGCGACCGGAGAGGTCGTGCTCGCCTCGTGCACCTCCGAGGCCGGCTTCGGCGGCGCGCTCGAGGACTGCGCGACGACTGCGACCCGCGTCGAGGGTGGCTTCCGGTTGACCGGCCGCAAGATCTTCTTCACCGAGTCCGACGTCGCCACGCACTTCACGACCTGTGCCCGGCACGAGCACCCGGCGCTCGGCCCGCAGATGCTGTTCTTCAACGGCGTCTCGATCGACACGCCCGGCCTCGTCGTCCATCGCACCTGGGACACGCTCGGCATGCGCGCGACGCAGTCCAACGACCTCGAGCTCGCGGACGCGTTCGTCCCCGAGGAGGCGCTCTTCCACGCCTACCCCGTCGGCCACCTCGACGGCGGCATCGGGCTTTCCGTCATGTCGCTGAACGTCCCCAGCTTCGGCGCGATCGCGCTCGGGATCGCGACCGCGGGGATGGAGTGGGTGCGCGAGGCCGTGCTCGGGCGCGGCCGCCAGGGCGACCCGGAGGTGCAGCACTCCTTCGCCCGCATGGAGGTGCTGCTCGAGTCGGCGCGGGCGACGCTGTACCGTCACGGGCAGGAGCTCGCGCGCTTCGACCGGGCCGCCGAGCTCACGGTGGAGGAGGTGTACGCGCGCGGCAACCTCGCCAAGTACGTCGCCTGCGAGAACGCGATCGCGATCATGGACCTCGTGATGGAGATCGCCGGCGGCCAGGGCTACCACCGCCGCTTCCCGGTCGAGCGGCTCTACCGCGACGTCCGCGCGGGCGCGATCATGCCCTACTCCTCGCCCGACGCGCGCAAGCTCTTCGCGGAGGTCTCCCTCGACCTCTCCTCACGGCCGGTGTTCGGGTACCAGGAGGGCGCCGAGCAGGTGCGGCGGGTGCTGGCGCCTGCGGGTGCCGCCGCGGCCTAGATGCCTGACCGGAAAATCCCGGCGGGCCGGCTGCCGCCCACGACGCGGCGCCGGGTCACCACCCGCGCGCGCCGCACAGGCTTCTAGCCTGCACGGCGCGTACGTGCGGCGCCCGGCTTGGTCGTGAACGCCCCCGGCTGCGCGGCATTTTCCGGTCAAGCATCTAGGCTCGCGAGAAGTCGTCCCCGAGCCGTTCGACCTCGCGCGCAAGGAGCTCGACGTCGGCGGCGGTGGTGCGCCAGCTGACGATCGCGGGCCGGAGCGAGAAGCCGCTCGGGAGCATGCCGCCGGTCGCGAGCACGACGCCCTCCCGCGCGAGGCGCTGCTGGATCCGGCGGTTCAGCTCGTCGAGATCCGCGCCGGCCGGCGACCCGGCCGGCCGGTAGCGGAAGCAGGTGACGCAGGACGCGACCGGGGCCGTCAGCTCCAGGCGGTCGGACTCCTCGACCAGGCGGCCGAGCTCGAGCGCCAGGTCGCAGCACCGCGTCACGAGCGCGACGACGCCCTCCCGCCCGAGGTGCGCGAGCGCCGCCCACGTGGCGGCGCCGCGCCAGGGCCTGCTCGCCTCGACACCCAGCTCGTGCAGGTCGATCCCCGCGCCGAGCGGCGGCGTCAGGTAGGCGGCCGTGCCGGCGAACGTCTCGCGATGGAGCTCCGGGTCCCGCAGGAACGCGAAGCCGGTGCCGTTCGGCACGTTGAGCCACTTGTGTCCGTCGACGGTCACGGAGTCGGCCAGCTCGATTCCGTCCACGAGCGGGGCCGTCCGCTCGCAGAGCCGGAAGAAGGCGCCGAACGCCGCGTCTACGTGCAGCCACAAGCCCTCGCGCGCGCAGAGCTCGGCGATCGCCGGCAGCGGGTCTGCGGCGCCCGTGTTCGGCGAGCCGGCATGTGCGACGACGAGCCAGGGCTGGAGCCCGGCCGCCCGGTCCTGCGCGACCGCCTCGTCGAGCGACGCGACGTCGAGCCGGAACGCGTCGTCCGCCGCCACCCGCCGGACGCAGTCCGAGCCGAGACCGAGCGTGCGCAGCGCCTTCACGTTCGTGAAGTGGAGCTCGGTGCTGCCGTAGGCCGTGAGCGGCGGCAGCGCGCCGACACCGGCGCGGTTGACGTCCACCCCGGCGCGGCGGCCGGCCCACTGGCGCGCGACGGCGAGGCAGACGAGGTTGGCGCCGGCCGCGCCGCTCGTGAACGTGGCGCCGCCGCGTGGCAGGCCGAGCAGGTCGGCGAGCCAGCCGAGCACGACCTGCTCGAGCTCGGTCGCCGCGGGGGAGAGGCCCCAGAGGCCCGTGTTCTGGTCGACCGCCACCGCCCACGCCTGGGCGATCGCGGCGCTCGGCAAGAGGCCGCCGGTGACGTAGCCGAGGTAGCGCCCGCCGGTCGTCCCCGCGAGGCCGGGACCGACCCGCTCGACGAGCGCGCCGAGCACCTCGTCGAGGGGCCGGCCGAGCTCGGGCAGCGGCTCTTCGAGCGCGGCCCGCAG
>DASTPC010000062.1:0-6045 GCA_035720085.1 Gaiellaceae bacterium | reverse complement strand
GTTCTTCCGGTTGGCGACGAGCCCTCGCGTCTTCGAATCGCCGTTTCGCGTCGACGAGGCGCTCGACGTCGTCGACGCCTGGCTCGCCGCTCCGTGCTCCACGGTGCTCCACCCCGGTTCGCGGCACGCCGTCCTGGTTCGGCAGCTCCTCGAACCGCTCGGCACCGCCGGGAACCTGACCACCGACGCACATCTCGCCGCCCTCGCGCTCGAGCACGACGCCGAGCTCTGCTCGGCCGACGCGGACTTCTCCCGCTTTCCCGGGCTGCGCTGGACTAATCCGCTGGCTGCATAGGGTGCGCCGCGGTGAGCGTGACCTGCTCCCCACCACCGCATCAGCCGCCCAGCAGCAGCCGCTCCACGGCGGCGAGCGTCTCGCCGGCGGGGCCGTCCAGGCGCAGCGCGGCGCGGTCGTCGTACGGGGTCGGCTCGCGGTTCAGGATCGCAACCTGCCCGCCCTCGCGCAGCGTCTCCTCCGGTAACCCGGCGACGGGCCACACCTGCAGCGACGAGCCGACCACGAGCAGCAGCGGCGCCTCGCGGGCGAGGCGCTCCGCGCGCTCGATCTCCGCGACCGGCAGCAGCTCGCCGAACATGACGACGCCCGGCTTGAGCACCGTCCCGCAGCCGGGGCACTCCGGCGCCTCCCGCTCCTCGAGCTGCGCGAGCACGCCCTCGAGCGTCTCCTCCGCCCCGCAGGCGAGGCACACGAAGCGGCGGATCGAGCCGTGCACCTCGACCACGTCCTCGCTGCCGGCGCGGGCATGCAGCGTGTCGATGTTCTGCGTCACGACGGCGCGCACCAGGCCCGCCCGCTCGAGCGCGGCGAGGGCGCGGTGTCCGGGGTTCGGCTCGGCGGCCAGCAGGCCGTGGATGCGCGGCCCGTACCAGCGCCAGACGCGCAGCGGGTCGCGGCGAAACGCCTCGATCGAGGCGACCTCGAAGGGGTCGACCTCGGCCCAGAGACCGCTCGCCGAGCGGAAGTCCGGGATCCCGCTCTCCGTGCTCATGCCGGCGCCGGTGAGGACGACGCAGGGCCGGCGCTCCTCGAGCAGCATCGCAAGGCGAGCGGCGGACACCGGCCCGATCATAGGCTTCGCTCCGTGCCCGCCGGCTTCGTCAACTCCCACGAGGTGGCCGTCCGCTTCGCCGAGACGGACGCGCAGGGAATCGCCCACCACGCCTCCTACGTCGTCTGGCTCGAGGTCGCCCGCGTTGCCTACCTCGCCGAGCACGCCGGCGGCTACCGCGCGATCCGCGAGCGCGGGATCGAGGCGCTCACGACCGGCGTCCACCTCGAGTACCACTGCGCCGCCGAGTTCGACGACCGGCTGACCGTCTGGCTCCGCTGCGTCGACATCCGCGGCGCCCGGTTCCGCTACGAGTACCGGATCGAGCGGGACGGGGCGCTGTCCGCCGAGGGCTGGACGAGCCACGCGACCGTCGACCGCGACACCCGCCGGCCGACGCGCGTGCCCGCCTGGTTCGTCGAGGCGGTCGCTAGGGCAGAGCGGTCGGCGCCGGCGTGACCGGCTCCTCGACGGGCGGCGGCGCGACACCCTGCTTCGGCTTCTTCTTCGCCGGCGGCTCGGGCTTCGGCGGCGGCTTCGTCCCCACGCGCACGGTCGAAGGCTCCGCCTGGTAGTACGACCGCCAGGTCGTGTCGTACATCAGCTCGCCGTTCGCCGCGTAGACCTTCCGCCGCACGCTCGTCTCCCGCGGCGGCGCGCCGTAGACCTCGACCACCCGCTCGCCGCGCGGCAGCGTCGCATCCTCGACCTCCTCCTCGGGGATCGGGCCGGTCTCGACGAGCGGCGCGGTCTCCAGCTCGACCCGGCGGTGCGGCGAGGTGCCGTAGAGGTTCACGGTCAGCGAGCCGGAGCCGACGAAGGTGCGCAGCAGCAGCCACTTGCGCGTGTCGTTCGTGAACTCGAGGTCGAGGTCCGGGTAGTTCACGGTCGCGTCGCGCCCGAGCGGGTAGTGGTCGATGTAGAGCGCGTGGTTGGTGCGCTTCTCGATCGAGAGGCCGGCCTCGAACGCTGCGTTGAAGACGGTCGTCGAGACCTGGCAGACACCGCCGCCGATGCCGCTCTCGAGCTCGCCGTTGATGATCACCGGCGCCTCCTCGAAGCCCTTCGCGGCGTTGCGCTCGCCCGTCGTCGAGTTGAACGAGAACACGGCGCCTGGTGCGATCAGCGTGTCGTCGATCAGGTCGGCGACGAGCTGGACGTTGTGCAGCCGGCCCGGCGTGCCGCCGTAGGTGGTCGTGTAGCTCGAGACGACCTCGGTGATCCCCATCGCGCGCGCCTCGGCCGTCGTGCGCTCGGGCCGGGCGACCCTGACGACGAGGTCGGCGCTCCGCGAGGTCGGCGAGAAGGCGGCCGCCTGGATTGCCCGCGCGGTGGCCGGGACGTCGAGCGCCCGACCGGTCACGGCCGGCACGACGCGGATGCCGCCGGACTCGACGGCGAAGGTCGCGTCGACCGGCTTGCGGTCGAGCTGGGCCGCGAGCGAGCCGAGGTAGCGCTCGGCGCCGGGGCCGGCAACGGCGACGCGGGTTGCGCCCTCCGTCGGCAGCTCCAGCAGCCGGGCGATCCGCCGCGGCGGCAGCGACCAGCTCGCCGCCCCGTTCCGCAGCACGATCGGCGCCGCGACCGCGGTCCGCGCCTGCAGGAGCGCCGGCGCCAGCGTGTCGGCCCTCACCGCCGGCGGGACGAGGCGAACGGGCAGCGCGACCGTCTCCCGGCGCTGGAGCGAGCCGAGCGCGCGCACGATCGTCTCCGTCGCCGCCTCGCGATCGAGCCGCCGGCCGTCCCTGCCGGGCACGACGGTCACGGACAGGCCGCGGCGCTTGAGCGACGCGTCGACCTGGGGGCGGTCGACGGCCTTTCCGATCTGGTCGAGCTTGTACTCGAGTGCGGCGCTGTACACGGACAGCGCCGGCGCGACCTCCTGGCCGAAGAAGCGGACGTGGAGCCGCCGGTAGCCGCGCAGCGGCCCGAACCCGTCGCCCTCGTCGCGGGCGCTCAGGACGGCGTGCCGCCAGTCCGCGGCGACCCCGAGCTGTGCCGCAGTGAGCTCGAACCGCTCGCCACCCGCGGTGAACGCGATCGGCACGTCCTCGAGCGACTCGGCCTGTCGGGCCAGCCGGTGCACGGCCTGCTGCGGCGTGAGGCCGCCGACGTCCACGCCCGCGACGTGCGTCCCCTCGGCGAGGGTGGCGGGCGAGCCGGCGAAGGCCAGGCCGACGAGCGCCGCGAGGAGGGCGGCCGCGCCGCCCGCGACCAGTGCCCGCCGGATCGTCAGCTGCCGCGTTCTGCGCCGGCGCGCGGGACGGAAGGTCGTCGTCTCTGCGCGCACAGGGCGGCGAATGCTAGCCGATCGTGGCTCACGCTACGTACCTCGTTCGAGGGACGTCCAGCGCGCCGGCAGGCGGTCGAGGCTAGATCGCCGGCGTCTGCGCGAACGGGCAGTCGCCGTTCGCGTGCGCACGGTTCGCCTTCGCGTGCGCCTTCGCCTTGACGGTCTTCACGACCTGGGCCTTGGCCGGAGCCTTCGAGCCCGTGGTGGCCGCGTAGCCGACGGCGGCGACGGACAGCGCGAGCACGAGCGCGCAGGCGAGCAGGAGGCGCTTCATCGCGACCATCCTATCCCCTTCGTGCCTCGCCGCACAACACGCGTCACCGCCGACGCCTCTTGATAGGCGGGATCGGGCGCAGCCCGAGCCCGCCTAGAACACGAACAGCTCGACGCCGCCGGAGACGTTCAGCTCGATCCCGGTGATGTAGGAGGCCAGGTCGGAGCAGAGGAAGACGATCGCGTTCGCGATGTCCTCGGGCTCGCCGGGCCGCTTGAAGACCGTGCGGTTCGCGATCCGCTCGTTCATCGCCGCGTTGGCGGAATGGAAGATCTCGGTGCCGATGATCCCGGGCACGATCGCGTTGCAGGTGATCCCGTGCCGGCCGCCCTCCAGCGCGAGCGTCTTCGTCAGGCCGAGGATCCCCGACTTCGTCGTCGAGTAGCTCGCCTGCCCGAACCCACCGAGCGTCCCGGCGACCGACGCCATGTTGACGATCCGCCCCCACTTCCGCTCCTTCATGTGCGGCCACACCGCCTGCGCGCAGATGAACGCGCCGCTCAGGTTGACGCGCAGGTCGCGCTCCCAGAGCTCGGGCGACTGGTCGTGGAACTGGCCGACGTGGTCGAGGGTGGCTGCGTTGTTGACCAGGATGTCGACCGAGCCGAGCTCGTCCACCGTGCGCGCGACCGCGGCCGCGACCTGGTCGCGGTCGGTCACGTCGCACTTGACGGCCAGCGAGCGACGGCCCATGGCGCGGATCTCGTCGGCGGTCTGCTCGGTGCGGACGAGCCCCTGCGCCTTCGCCACGAGCGCGAAGCCGCCCACGCTCTCGGCCGCCTCCGTGGACTCGTCAGACTCGACGAGCAGGTCGGCGATCGCGACGTCGGCCCCGGCGCGGGCGAGCGCGAGCGCGTCGGCCCGGCCGAGCCCGCGCGACCCCCCGGTGACGAGCGCGACGCGCCCGGAGAGGTCGATCTCGATCGCCACGCGGCGATCTTACGCGCGGCCCGGTGGTAGAACCGGCCCGTGCTCCGCATCTCCGTCGAAGAGCGGCGGGCGCGGCTGCTGCGGCGGCACCGCCTGGCCCCCGGGGACCGGGCGGTGGACGCGCTCGCGGGCGCCCGCGCCGTCGTCTCGCTCCACTCGACCGACGCTGCCACCGTCTTCCTCTCGCTGCTGGCACGCACCGAGGGCGTCGCTCCCGCCGACGTCGAGCGGGCGCTCTACGAGGAGCGCGCGCTGGTCCGCATGCTCGCGATGCGCCGCACGCTCTGGGTGGTGCCGCGCGACCTCGTTCCGGTCGTCGAGGCCGCGGCGACGCGCTCGGTGGCAGCGCGCGAACGCCGGCGGCTCGAGGGCTTCGTCCGCGAGAGCGGCATCTCGACGCAGCCGTCCGCCTGGCTCGCCCGCGCCGGCAGGGCGGCGCTCGCGGCGGTCGAGCAGCGCGGCGAGGCGTTCACGGCCGACGTGACCAGGGACGTTCCCCTGCTCGCGAAGAAACTCCGGCTCGGCATCGGCACGCGCTGGGAGACGACGCAGAGCGCGGCCGCCCGCGTCCTCCCCCAGCTGGCGATGGAGGGCCTGCTCGTCCGCGGCCGGCCGCGCGGGGGCTGGGCCAACGGCCAGTACCGCTGGGTCCCCGCGGCGGCATGGCTCGGCGGCGAGCTCCAGACGATGGAGCCGGGCGTCGCCCGGGCCGAGCTGCTCCGGCGCTGGCTGAGCGCCTTCGGGCCCGCGACCGAGACAGACATCCGCTGGTGGACGGGCTGGACGGCGAGGGAGGCCCGCGGCGCGCTGGCCGCAGTGCCGCACGTCGAGGTCGACCTCGACGGTGTCGCCGGGCTCGTCCTCGCCGGCGACCTGGAGCCGACGCCGCCGCCGGAGCCGTGGGCGGCGCTGCTGCCGACGCTCGATCCCACGACGATGGGCTGGAAGCAGCGGGACTGGTACCTCGGGCCGCACGCGGCCGTCCTCTTCGACCGCAACGGCAACGCGGGCTCGACCGTCTGGTGGGACGGGCGCGTCGTCGGTGGCTGGGCGCAGCGGGCCGACGGCGAGATCTCGTTCAGGCTGCTCGAGGACGTTGGCGCCGACGCGGTTCGCGCCGTGGAGGCCGAAGCCGAACGCGTGGCCGCGTGGGTCGGCGACACACGCGTGGCACCGGGCTTCCTGCCGCCGTTCCAGCGCGGCCTGGCGTCCTGACCGACGCCCGACGTCAGCCGGCGTTGCCCAGGTACAGCTCCTTCGCGATCACGAGCCGCTGGATCTGCGAGGTGCCCTCGTAGATCTGGAACAGCTTCGCGTCCCGCATCAGCTTCTCGACCGGGTACTCCTTGATGTAGCCGTAGCCGCCGAAGACCTGGACGGCGTCGGTGGTCACCTTCATCGCGGTGTCGGCGGCGAAGCGCTTCGCGAACGACGAGTAGAGCGTCGCCTTGCGGCCGTAGCCCGAGTCGAGCATCCAC
>DASTPC010000061.1:0-16991 GCA_035720085.1 Gaiellaceae bacterium | reverse complement strand
GGACTGTCGTGTCACAAATGCAAAAAGTTCGTGAATGCCGTCACTTTGGTCCTATACTTGCTCGCGGAGTCACTTGGTTGTCGCTGCCACAGCCTGATCTCGGGGTCCTGCGCAAGGCGCAGAAAGGGGACGAGCGCGCGTTCTGCCTCATCCTCCGTGCCTACGAGCAACCCGTCTACAACTACGTGCTGCGCCTCGTGGGCGACCGCTCGCTCGCCGAGGACCTGACGCAGGAGGTGTTCCTCCGCGTCTACCAGGGCCTGCCGAGCTTCTCGCTCCGCTCGCGCTTCACGACCTGGCTCTTCCAGGTGACGAAGAACCGCGTCCTCGACGAGCTGCGCGCGCTCGAGCGCCGGCCGCGGGCGGTCGTCAACCTCGACGACATCCCGCCGCTCGAGGTCGTCGACGCTCCCTTCGAGCGCGCCGAGACGATCGACGCCGTCTGGCGCGCGGTCGAGGCGCTGAACGTCGACCTGAAGATGGCGCTGCTCCTCCGCGACGTGGTCGGCCTCTCCTACACCGAGATCGCCGACTCGCTCGAGGTCACGCTCGCCACCGTCAAGTGGCGGATCTACAAGGCGCGAGAAGAGGTGCAGGCGGCGCTCGTCCGCGAGGGCATCACCGTCACGGTGAGCACCAGGCGCGAGGCGCCTGCCGCGAGCGCCGAGCCGGCCGCGCTCGCCTGACCCGGCCGACGCGCCCGTCCCGGGCGGCGCCCGTACGATGGTGCGGATGGACGGTCCGGCCGCCGACGCACGTCCCGACGCCGCGCTCGCTCGCGACCCCGTCGTGACGCTCGCCGCCGAGCTGACCGCGCTCGCCGGCCTGCCCGTCGAGCTCGAGCGTCCCGCCGACGCCGCTCACGGCGACTACGCGACCAACGTCGCGCTCAGGCTCGCGGGGAGGGAGGGCAAGCCGCCGCGGGAGATCGCCGCGGGCCTCGCCGAGCAGGCCGCCGCGCTGGAGGGCGTGGCCCGCGCGGAGGTCGCCGGGCCGGGCTTCCTCAACCTCTTCCTCGACGACGGCTGGTTCATCGGCGCCCTGGGCGCCATGCTCGCCGCCGGCGACGCGTTCGGCGGCGGCTCGGCGGCGCACCCCGAGCGCGTTCAGGTCGAGATGGTCTCGGCCAACCCGACCGGGCCCGTGACCGTCGCCTCCGCGCGCAACGGCGCCTACGGCGACTCGGTCGCGCGCCTGCTCGCCTTCGCCGGGCACGAGGTCGAGCGCGAGTACTACTACAACGACGCCGGCGCGCAGATGGACCTCTTCCGGGCCTCGGTCGAGGCCTACCGGCGCGGCGAGGAGCCGCCGGAGGACGGCTACCGCGGCGACTACGTGGCCGAGCTCGCGCGCGAGCCCGGCGACCCCGTGCCGAGGATGCTGGAGCGGATCGAGCAGGCGCTCGAGCGCTTTCGCGTCCACTTCGACACGTTCGAGCTGCAGAGCCGCGTCGAGGCGGAGATCCCGGAGGCGATCGCCGAGCTGGAGACCTACGAAGCGGAGGGCGCCCTCTGGGCGCGGACGAGCGCCCACGGCGACGACCGCGATCGCGTGCTGATCCGCTCGGACGGCACGCCGACGTACTTCGCCGCCGACGCCGCCTACATCCGGCGCAAGTACGCGAAGCGCTTCGACAGGCTCGTGTACGTGCTCGGCGCGGACCACCACGGCTACGTCGCGCGGCTGCAGGCGCTGGCCGAGATGCTCGGCCAGCCGCAGGGCTCGGTGGAGGTGCTGATCTACCAGCTCGTCCAGCTGACGAGGCACGGGACGACGACGAAGATGGCGAAGCGCCGCGGCGACGTCGTCTTCCTCGACGACTTCGTCGACGAGATCGGCGTCGACGCCGCCCGCTGGTACCTCGTCTCGCGCGGCCACGACCAGACGATCGAGATCGACGTCGACCTCGCCGCCGAGAAGACGCAGAAGAACCCGGTCTACTACGTCCAGTACGCGCACGCCCGGATCGCCGGGATCCTCCGCAATGCCGGCGAGGGAGGCCTTGTAACTGATCGTCACAAGGCGCTCCCGGTCGGCCCGCTCGCGCCCGAGGAGCGCGACCTCCTCAAACGCCTCGCCGAGTTCCCCGCCGTCGCCGCCGAGGCGGCCGAGCGGCGCGCGCCGCATGCGATCCCGACGTACGCGATCCGCGTCGCCGACGACTTCCACCGCTTCTACCATCGCCACAAGGTGCTCGGCTCCGAGCAGGAGGCGTTTCGCCTCGGCCTCTGCCGGGCCACGCAGGCGGTGGTGGCGCGAAGCCTCGACCTGATCGGGGTCGAGGCGCCCGAGCGGATGTAGGCGAGCCGGCCGCCAGTAGGCTGCGGCGGTGACGACGCTTCTGCTCGCACGGCACGGCGAGACGGACTGGAACCGCGACCACCGCTGGCAGGGGCACGAGGGCCCGCCGCTCAACGAGACCGGCCGCCGCCAGGCGCGCGACCTCGCAGAGCGGGTGCACGGCCTCGACGCGATCTACTCGAGCGACACGATCCGCGTGCGCGAGACCGCCGAGATCGTCGCAGCCCGCCACGGCCGTGGGCTCCACACGGACGCCCGGCTGCGCGAGATGGGCTTCGGCGTCTGGGAGGGCCTCACCCGCGCGGAGATCGAGCGCCTCCACGGGGAGGACTTCGCGCGCTGGCTGACCGACGGGCTACCCACGCCGGCAGGCGGCGAGCCCGACGACGCGGTCGCCGAGCGGGTGCTGGAGGCGCTGCTCGAGATCGCGGCCCGCCACGCGGACGAACGGGTCCTCGTGGTCACGAGCGGCGGTCCGATCCGCGCGGCGCTCGCCCACGCGCGCGGGCTGGACCACGCCGCCGCGCGCCTGCTCCCGCGTCCGGAGAACTGCGAGGTCGTGGAGCTCGAAGCGACCGACGGCGCACTCGTCGACCGCACGTCTGCCGGAAGCCGCTCGGCGGCCACCCGGTAGGTGCTCTTCGGCGGGGCCGGAAAGCACCATGCGGTGGAACCTGGGCCTCGCCGGCCTCGCCGCGTCGTGGGGCCTGATCGCGATCATCGTCGCCGGCGTCGACCTCGACGCGACGGTGCTCGTCTTCTTCCGCCTCGCGCTCGCCTCGCTGACGATGGTCACGGTCGCGCTGGCGCTCGGGCGTCCGGAGCTGCTCCGCCCCGGCGGCGGGCACGGGACGCTCGTCGTCCTCGGCCTGACCCTCGCCGGGCACTGGTTCCTCTACTTCGAGACGATCAAGCTCTCGTCGGTCGCCGTCGCCGTCGTCACCGTCTACACGGCACCGATCTACCTCGCGCTCGCAGCGCCGATCTTCCTGCCGGAGCAGCGGAGCCTCGTCGGCCTGGTCGCGCTCGTCCCGGCGACCGCCGGCATCGTCCTCGTCGCTCTCGGCGGCGGTGGGGAGGGCGGCGAGGTGCGCCCGCTCGCGATCGCGACTGGGCTCGCGGCCGGCGCGTCCTACGCCGCGCTCGTGATCGTCACGAAGCGCGTGCGCATCGGCGTGCCGCCGGTGACGATCCACGTCTGGACGACGACCATCGCCGCGCTCGCCCTGGCGCCCTTCCTGGTCACGGCGCCGCGGATCCTGCCCGACGACGGGCTCGAGTGGATGAGCGTGCTCCTGCTCGGGGTCGTCTTTACCGGCCTGTCCGGCTTCCTCTACATCACGCTGCTCGGGCACGTCAGCGCCCAGGCCGCGGGGGTGATCGCCTTCCTCGAGCCGGTCTCGGCGGCGTTCCTCGCCTGGGCGATCCTCGACGAGCCGCTCGGGGCGTCCGTGCTCGTCGGCGGCCTGCTCGTCCTCGCGAGCGGGGTCGCGGTCGTCCTCCGCGAGCCGCCCGACGCGACCGCGATCGAGACGCTGCCGCTGGCCGAGGCGGTGCCGGAGCCGGAACCGCACTAGGATCCCGGTCGAGGTGAGCGCCGCCGACCCGACCGTCCCGGACCGCAACCTCGCGCTGGAACTGGTCCGGGTGACCGAAGCGGCCGCGATGGGGGCGGCCCGCTGGATCGGGCGCGGCGACAAGAACGCAGCCGACCAGGCCGCGGTCGACCTGATGCGCCTGATGATCAACACGGTCTCGATGCGCGGGACCGTCGTGATCGGCGAGGGCGAGAAGGACGAGGCGCCGATGCTCTACAACGGCGAGGAGGTCGGCGACGGCGACGGCCCCGAGGTCGACGTGGCCGTCGACCCGCTCGAGGGGACCAGGCTGACCGCGCTCGGGATGGCGAACGCAATCTCGGTGATCGCCGTTGCCGAGCGCGGCTCGCTGTTCTTCCCCGGCGCCGCCCTCTACATGGACAAGATCGCCGTCGGCCCGGCCGCCGCGGACGTGATCGACATCGAGGCGTCGCCCACCGAGAACGTCCGCCGCGTCGCCGAGGTCAAGGGCATGGAGCCGAACGAGGTCACCGTGGTCGTGCTCGAGCGCGACCGCCACGACGACCTGATCGCCGAGCTGCGCGACGCCGGCGCGCGCGTGAACCTGATCCGCGACGGCGACGTCGCGCCCTCGATCGCCTCCGCGCAGCCGTTCACCGGCGTCGACATGCTGATGGGGATCGGCGGCACGCCCGAGGGCGTCATCTCCGCCGCGGCGATCAAGTGCCTCGGCGGCGCGATGCAGGGCAAGCTCTGGCCGCGGAACGAGGACGAGCGGCAGCGGCTGCTCGACGCGGGCTTCGAGATCGACAGGGTGCTCACGCAGGACGACCTCGTGCGCGGCGAGAACGTGTTCGTCTCCGCCACGGGCGTCACGGGCGGCGCGCTCCTGCGCGGGGTGCGCGTCAGCGGCGCCGGCGTCGAGACGGAGTCGCTCGTGATGCGCTCGCGCTCCGGCACCGTGCGGCGGATCGCCGCCTACCATCCAGCGGAGAAGATCAGGGCACTCAGGAAAGGAGCGTGAGCGCGATGGCCGCGCACGAGCTGCACGACGTCGCCCGCTCGATCGTGGCGGACCACCGGGGGATCCTGGCCGCCGACGAGAGCACGGGCACGATCAAGAAGCGGTTCGACTCGATCGGGGTCGAGTCGACGGAGGAGAGCCGCCGTGCCTACCGCAACCTCCTGTTCACTGCTGCCGGCGCCGAGGAGTTCATCGGCGGCGTGATCCTCTACGACGAGACGATCCGGCAGAGCGCCGACGACGGCACCCCGTTCGCCGAGCTGCTGGCGTCGAAGGGGGTCGTCCCGGGGATCAAGGTCGACACGGGCGCCAAGCCGCTCGCCCTGCACCCGGGCGAGACCGTCACCGAGGGCCTCGACGGCCTGCGCGAGCGCTGCGTCGAGTACCGGGAGCTCGGCGCGCGGTTCGCCAAGTGGCGCGCCGTGATCACGATCGGCGACGGCATCCCGACCGACGCGTGCCTTCACACCAATGCGCACGCGCTCGCCCGCTACGCCGCGATCTGCCAGGAGACCGGCCTCGTGCCGATCGTCGAGCCCGAGGTGCTGATGGACGCGGACAACACGATCGAGGCCTGCTACGACGTCACCGCGCGCACGCTGCACGCGCTCTACGAGGAGCTCTACCGCCAGGACGTCGACCTGCCCGGCACGCTGCTGAAGCCGAACATGGTGATCGCCGGCAAGGGCAGCCCCGAGCAGGCGGACGCAGCCCGGATCGCCGAGCTGACGGTGCAGTGCTTCCTCGAGCACGTGCCGGCGGCGGTGCCCGGGATCGTCTTCCTCTCCGGCGGGCAGACCGAGGTGCAGGCGACGGAGAACCTCGACGCGATCAGCCGGCGCGGCGGCCCGTGGCCGCTCTCCTTCTCCTACGGGCGCGCGCTGCAGGCCTCGGCGTTGCGGGCGTGGGGCGGCGAGGCTGCGAACGTCGAGACCGCCCAGGCCGCGTACCTGCACCGGGCGCGCATGAACGCCCAGGCGGCGGCGGGGGAGTGGTCGGCCGACCTCGAAGAGGCCGTCGCCGCGTAGCAGCTTTTTTGGCGCAAGGCCGGGATCCGCACACCTGTGCAGGTCCCGGCCGCGTTCGCGGCCGCAGTGCTGAGCACTCGTTCTGGAAGTACGTAGCTCCTAGTCGGCTCCGATTTCGTTGCGGACGATCTCCATCGCCACCGAGGCGCGCGGGAAGCCGGCGTAGCCGGCGAGCAGGGTCACGGCCGCCTCCAGCTCCTCCGCGTCGAGGCCGTGCGCGAGCGCGAGCCGGACATGGCCGCGCAGCCGGTCGTCGACCGCGCCCTGCGTGACGAGCGAGGCCACGATCAGCAGGCTGCGCTCGCGCGGCGTGAGGGGACCAGGGCCCCAGGTGGACTCGCCGGTGCGAAGCGTCTCGCGCGCGAAGCGCTCCCCGAACTGCTCCGCGATCCGGGCGGGCACCTCCGCCGGCTCGATCCCGAACTGCCGCGCGTAGGCGAGCAGGGCCGGCGACGGCTCGCTCACGGGCGCGCCTCGGCGAGCGGGCCGCGCGGCGTCCGGTCGAGCTCGAGCCGCAGCACGTCGAACCGGTTGTAGTGGCCGACGATGTCGTGAAAGAGCTTCCCGAACACGACGTCGTCGAACGAGCAGTCGGCGTAGACGATCCCCGGCTCGTCCACGAGCGGTCCGCCGATCCAGTCCCCGTTCGGCCCGATCACGCCGGAGACGCAGTTGTACGAGCCCTCCGGCACCTCGAACGGGATCCCGAGCTCGGCCGCCACCTCGGGCGTGCCGAGCTCCTCGCTGACGAGCGAGAACAGCTTGCCCTCGTAGGCGTGCGGGGCGACGTGGAGGTAGAGCTCGTTCGCGCTGTGCCGCGCCCCGGCGAGGGCGGCGGAGGGGAAGTTGGCGACGTGGATCCGCTCGCCCTGCGCGAGCAGCGCGAACCGCGCGAGCGTGTTCAGGTTCTCGCCGCAGTTGAGCGTCCCGAGCGGGCCGAAGCGGGTAGGGAAGACGGTCAGGGTCGATCCGTCGCCGCCCGTCCAGACGGCCCGCTCGCCCCAGGTGGGAACGAGCTTCCGGTGCTTGCCGAGCAGCGTCCCCTCCGGCGAGAGCGCGACGTTCGTGTTGTAGAGCGTCCCGACCCCGCCGGGGTCGCGCTCGGTGATGCCGACGACCGCGTACACGCCGGCGCGCGCGCAGGCGGCGGCGAGCGCGTCGATCTCCGGGCCGGGCACCTCGACCGCCTGGTCGTGCAGCCGCGCGTGCCAGTGACCGGTCTCGGAGAGCGGCTTGACGAACACCCAGTACGGGAAGCCGGGCACGAAGCTCTCCGGGAGCGCGACGACGTCGGCACCGCCGCGGCCGGCCTCCTCGATCAGCGCGCAGGCCTTCTCCGTCGAGCCGGCGCGGTCGAGCCAGACGGAGGAGTCCTGGACGGCGGCGGCGCGGAAGCCCGGGGTTCTCGGCGGATCTGGCATTTGATAAAACGCGACCCTAGATGGCCGGCGAGCACTCCGCAACCGGGCCCGCGCCGCAGGCTCCGAGCACCGGCCCCGCCGACGGTCCGCGCGCCAGCACCCGACGACGGCGTCGCGCGACGATGGCGCAGGACGCACTCTCCGAGTTGCGCCAGCTGATCGTCCTCGGCGAGATCCGCCCGGGGTCCGCGCTCCGCCTCGAGGAGCTGGCGCAGGAGCTGCAGATGAGCATCTCCCCGATCCGCGAGGCGATCCGGCAGCTGGAGACGCTCGGGCTCGCCGAGCACGTGCCGTACAAGGGTGCGCGCGTCACGCGGCCGACGCTCGAGGAGCTGGAGGACGTGCACGAGGCGCGGCTCGGGCTCGAGTCGCTCGCCGTCCGCCGCGCCGCGAAGCGGTTCTCTGCCAACGACGAGCGGGCGGGCAGACTGGCGCTCGCGGAGCTCGACGCGGCCTACGAGCGCGGCGACGTGATCGGGATCGTCCAGGGGAACTCCGGGTTCCATCGCGTGCTCGCCGCCGCGTCGGGCTCGCGCTGGCTCGACCGGCTGCTGGCGCCGCTGCTCGAGACCTCTGAGCGCTACGCGGCCGGGCTCCTGCGCGGCAACCCGGCGGCGCACCCGCGCGGCGTCGAGGGGGAGGGCCACCGCGCGATCCTCGAAGCCTGTGCCGCGCACGACGTGGCCGCTGCCGAGGCGGCGCTGCGGGACCATCTTTCCGTCTTCGCTCGACTCTCGACGGCGTCGATCGCGGCGGCCGAGGCTGCCGCAGGCGGAGGCGTCGGTGTCGTGTCACGGTTTGACATTTGACAAAAAGCATGGTTCGATCGCGCGCAGCACTCTCCCGGAAGGAGGCCAGGTGAAACGACGACAGGCCGCCGTCTCGGCGGCGCTTGCCGGCGCCGTCGCACTCGTCCTCGGCGTGGGTGGGACGTCCGCCGCCCCGTCTGGTTCAACTGCGATCCCGGTCGGCTACAAGGGCATCGAGGAGACGCTGCCGACGCAGTACAAGGCGCCGGCCGTCCGCTCCGGCGCCTCCTGCACGATCGGGTTCCAGAACCCCGTCGCGGCGAACGAGACGCTCAGCTACCTGCAGCGGGCGATCGTCGCCGAGGGCAAGCGCTACAAGTGCAAGGTGATCGCGCTGGACGACGCGTTGAGCGTCGACAAGCAGGTCAGCAACATGCAGCAGCTGCTCGCGCAGAAGGTCGGCGCGATCATCTTCTACCCGCTCGACCCGCGCGCGACCGCGCCCGTGTTGAAGCGGGCGAAAGCACAGAAGGTGCCGGTGATCGCGATCGACGCGAGCTTCGGCTCGACCCGCGCGGTGCCGAACATCACGACGCAGGTCTGGCAGGGCCGCGACATCCAGGCCTTCCTCCAGGGGCAGGCGCTCAGGCGGGCGAAGCGGGGGGCCAAGGTCGGCCTGATCGGGATCGGCGTCCCAGTCCCCGCGCTCAAGTACCTGAACGGGCGGGAAGCCTTCTGGGCCAAGCAGTTCGGCGCCACCGTGCTCGGCACGCAGGACAACCCGTCGGACGACGTGACGGGCGGCGAGCAGGCGGCCAACGGGCTCGTGCAGCGCTATCCCGAGATGGACTCGGTGATCGCCTACAACGACCCGAGCGCCCTCGGCGCCTACACGGCCGGGCGAGGGGCCGGGCGCCAGCTCACGATCATCGGCCTCAACGGGTCGAGCGACGGGCTCGCCGCCGTGCGCGACGGGCGCATCGCGGCGACCGTGCAGGTCGACCCGGTCGGCTGGGGCGTGCAGACGACGCGGGCCGCGTACAGCCTGATCACGAAGCAGAACCTGCCGCTGCCGCCGATCGTGGTCCGGCCGGCGCGGCTGATCACGAAGGCGAACGCGGGCAAGGTCCCGAGCTGGGACGCCCAGGTCAAGGCGATCAAGTGACGACCGGCGGCGGGGCCGGGGCCGCGCGCTCCGGTCCCGCCGCACCGGCGCCCGCGGCCGCACGCCCCTCGGCCCGCGCGTGGCTGCGCCGGCTGGAGGCGCGCGAGGTCTCCTCGCGTGAGCTCGTCGAGGACGCGCTCGCCAGGCTCGACCGGGCGGCTGCGCTCGGCGCGGTCGCGGCGCGCGACGACGAGGCGGCGCTCGCTGCCGCCGACGAAGCGGACCGCGCCCGCGCCGCCGGCTCCGCCGCGCCTCTGCTCGGGCTGCCGCTGACGATCAAGGACTCGCTCGAGACGGCGGGGCTGCGCACTGCGTCCGGGTCGCACGCTCGCGCCGGGCACGTGCCCACCGCCGACGCGACCGTGGTGGCGCGCGTCCGGGCGGCCGGCGCCGTTGTCGCGGCCAAGACGACCGTGCCGGAGTACACGTGGTCGTACGAGACCGAGAGCGACCTGCACGGGCGGACGCTGAACCCGTTCGACCTCGAGCGCACCTGCGGCGGCTCGAGCGGGGGCGAGGCGGCGCTACTGGCGGCGGACGCCTCGCTGGCGGGCATCGGCACGGACGGCGGCGGCTCGATCCGGCTGCCGGCCCACTACTGCGGGGTGGTCGGACACCGGCCGACCGCCGGGCTCGTGCCCGAGACGGGCGCCTGGCCGCCGACGCGGACGACCGGGATGCTCGACCTGAATGCCGTCGGCCCGCTGGCGCGCTTCGTCGAGGACCTCACTCTGCTGCTGCCGCTGCTCGCGGGCGCCGACGGGATCGACCCGTTCGTCCACGGGGCTGCGCTCGGCGACCCGGATGCCGTTGAGGTCGCAGGGCTGCGCGTCGGCGTCGTCGCCGCCGACGGGGCCCTGCGCATGGGGCCCGCGACCGAGTTGGCCCTCGGCGAGGCGGGCGAGGCGCTCGCCGGCCTCGGCTGCGCCGTCGAGCCTGCCGCGTTCCCCGAGGCCGCCGAGGCGACGGAGCTCTTCTTCGCCCTGATGGCAGCCGACGGTGGCGCGCAGGCGCGCGCCGACCTCGCCCCGGCCGCCGGGCGCCACGCCCCCGAGCTCGTCCGGCTGCTCGAGGATTTGCGACCGAACGCCGTCGATGCGGAAGGGTTCTTCGCCCTGCTCCGCCGGCTCGCCGCCGTCCGCGCGCGCGTGCGGGCGTTCCTCGGGGGCTTCGACGCCGTGCTCCTGCCGGTGGCGCCGGGCCCGGCACCACCGCACGGCGGCGTCCCCGGCGCGGAGCTGGGCCTCGACGGCTACGAGGCCCACGCGGCCACGCAGGCGCTCAGCCTCGCCGCCGTCCCCATCACCGTCGTCCGCGTCGGCTGGGACGGGCAGCTGCCGCTCGGCGTGCAGGTGGCGGCACCGGCCGGCCGGGATCACGTCTCCCTCGCGGTCGCCGCCGCGCTCGAGTCGGCGCTCGGCCCCTACGCCGGCCCGCCGGCGCCGCTCGCCGCCGGGAGGGCGGCGTGAGACGTCCCGTGTCGGCTCCGGCCGCGAAGCGGCCGGCTGCAGGGATGTTCGCGCGGCCTTGCGCCAAGAGCAGGAAAGCCCGATGACGGCGCTGCTCGCCGCGACCGGGCTGCACAAGCGGTTCGGCGGCGTCCATGCGCTCCGCGGCGCCGACCTCGAGGTCGCCGCTGCCGAGGTGCACGCCCTCGTCGGCGAGAACGGCTCGGGCAAGTCGACGCTCCTGAAGATCCTCTCCGGCCAGCTGCGCCCGGACGGCGGCACGGTCGCCTTCGACGGGCGCGAGGGCACGTTCGCGAACCCCAGCGAGGCGCTGCGGCGCGGGATCGCGACGGTCACGCAGGAGACCACGCTCGCGCCCGAGCTCTCGGTCGCCGAGAACATCTTCCTCGGCCACCGCCTGGCGAAGCGCGTCGGCCTCGTCGACTGGCGCCGCACGCGGAGGCTCGCACGCACCGCGCTCGACCGGCTCGGCCTGCACATCGACCCGGCGACGCCCGTCAAGCGGCTGCGCCCCGACCAGCAGCAGCTCGTCGAGATCGCGCGGGCCCTCTCCGTCGACGCGCGCGCGGTGATCCTGGACGAGCCGACGAGCTCGCTGACCGACGACGAGGTCGAGGCCCTCTTCGCGATCGTGCGCCGGCTGCGCGAGGAAGGCGTGGCGACGATCTTCGTCTCGCACCGCCTGAACGAGATCTTCGCGCTCGCCGACCGCGTGACCGTGCTGCGCGACGGCCGCACCGTGGGCGAGGCGGCGATCGGGGACCTCGACCGGCCGCGCCTGATCCACCTGATGGTCGGGCGCGCGCTCGAGGAGGTGGTTGCGCCGGAGACGGCCGTCGAGGTCGACCGGCCCGCGCTCCGCGTCCGTGGGCTGAGGCTTCCCGGCGTGCTCGAGGATGTCGGCCTCGACGTGGGTGCGGGCGAGATCGTCGGCCTGGCCGGCCTGGTCGGGGCCGGGAGGAGCGAGCTGCTCGAGTCGCTCTTCGGGCTGCACGCAGCGTCGGGGTCCGTGCAGGTCGCTGGCCGGGAGGTGCGCCGGCGCTCGCCGCTCCGCGCCGTCCGCGACGGCATCGCCTTCGTGCCCGCCGACCGCAAGCGGCAGGGCCTGGTGCTGCAGATGTCGGTGCGCGAGAACCTCGCGATGGCCTCGACCGCGCGGACGTTCCGCCTGCGCGTGCCGAGCGCAGCGCGCGAGGCCGCGGCGGTGGGACGCGCGATGCACGAGCTCGACATCCGCGCCCACTCGCCGCAGTTGCCGGTGTCGACCCTCTCCGGCGGCAACCAGCAGAAGGTCGTGCTCGGCAAGTGGCTCGCCACGCGCCCCTCGGTGCTGATGCTCGACGAGCCCACCCGCGGCGTCGACATCGGCGCCAAGGGAGAGATCTACCGGCTGCTTCTCGCCGCCGCGCAGGAGGGGCTGGGCGTGCTCGTCTCGTCCTCCGAGATCCCCGAGTTGCTCGTCCTCTGCGACCGGATCCTCGTCATGTTCCGTGGCAGGATCGTGGCCTCCCTCACCCGGGCGGAGGCGACCGAGGCGCGCATCGCCCACTTCGCCGGAGGCCACCAGTGACCGCCACGACGCACGTCGAGGACCGCCGCCGCCGGCGGTTGGTCGAGCATGCAGCCGGGGTCTGGTCGGCGACGAGCCGCTACGCGGCCGTCCTGGTGCTGCTGGTCGGGATCTTCGTCTACTTCTCGATCACCCAGGACCGCTTCCTCACGAGCGCCAACATCGAGAACCTGCTCACGAGCGTCTCGATCCTCTGGGTCGTCTCGATGGGCATGACCTTTGTCGTGCTGACGGGGGGGATCGACCTCTCCGTCGGCTCGCTGCTGGCGCTGACCGGGCTGATCATCTCGCAGCTCTTCAACGACGCCGGTCTGCCCGCCTGGCTCGCGGTCGCGCTCGCCGTGCTGGCCGGGGCGGTGATCGGCGGCGGCGTCAACGGCGTCCTGATCGGCCGCTTCGGTCTCTCCTTCTTCGTCGTCACCCTCGGCACGCTCGTCCTGTACCGCGGCATCGTCAACATCTGGTCCGACACGAAGACGACCTATGTCGTCTCGCCGTTCGTCGACGGGATCGGCTTCGGCGAGCTGATCGGGATCCCGACGCCGATCTGGATCATGGGCGCCACCTTCGTCGTCGCCTTCGTCGTGCTCCGGTGGACCTATTTCGGCCGCGACGTCTACGCCGTCGGCGGGAACATCGAGGCAGCCAGGCTCTCCGGGATCAACGCGTCGCGCACGTTGATCCTCGTCTACGCGATCTCCGGCCTCGGGGCAGCGCTCGGCGGGGCGATCCAGACCGGCCGGCTCGGCGCGGCGAGCCCGCTCGTCGGCGAGGACATCCCGCTGCAGGCGGCGGCCGCCGTGCTCCTCGGCGGCACGAGCTTCCTCGGCGGCGTCGGCGGCGTGGTCGGCACCGCGGTCGGCGTGCTCTTCATCGGCACGCTCCAGAACGGCCTCTCGATCGCCGGCGTCTCGAGCTTCTGGCAGCAGGTCGTGACGGGCGTGATCCTGATCGCGGCTGTGGCGATCGACCGCATCCAGCAGAGCCCGAGCGGCCGCTTCGGCCGGCGGGCGGACGCCGCCGGGCACGGCCCGACGTCGACGGCCGAGCCGCGCCGCGAGGGCGAGTGACGCCCTCGTCGCGGCCGCGCCCGCTCGAGCTGACGCTGCCGGGTCTGCTCGAGCTGCGCGCCGGCGCGGCGGGGGGAGCAGCGTTCCTGCGCGCGCCGGGCGGCGAGCGCACGTTCGAGGCGCTGCGCGACGCCGCGGCACGGGGGGCCGGGGCGCTCGCAGAGGCGGGGATCGGGCCGGGGGACCGCGTCGCCGTCCTCGCCGCGAACCGGCTCGAGCTGGTCGAGCTCTGGCTCGCGTGCGCCTGGCGGGGGGCCGTGCTCGTGCCGGTGAACACGGCGCTCCGCGGCGAGGGGCTTCGGCACGTGCTCCACGCGGCCGACCCCGGCCTCCTCGTCGCCGAGTCCGGGCTGGTCGACGCCCTCCGCGGCGTCGAGGAGCCGCCGCCCACGCTCGACGGAGCGTGGCTGCTGGACGGAGACGCCGAGCTGCCCTGGGCAGGCGTGCCGGCTGGTGCGCCTCCTGAGGGCGACGCCGTCGGGCCGGCGCCCGTCCGTCCCGAGGACGCCACCCTGATCCTCTTCACGTCCGGGACGACCGGCGCGGCCAAGGGCGTGGTCTGCTCGCACGCCCAGCTGGCGTGGTGGGGCGCGAACACGGCGGCCGCCCTCGGCGTGGACGCGGACGACGTGCTCGCGACCTCGCTGCCGCTGTTCCACGTGAACGCGCTCAACACCGTCGTGCAGGGGCTCGTCACGGGCGCGCGCGTGGCAGTGCGCCCGCGCTTCTCGGCCTCCCGCTTCTGGCGCTGGCACGCCGAGGACGGCGCGACGGTGACCTACATCCTCGGCGCGATCGCCTCGATTCTCGCCTCGCGTCCGCCTGCGGAGGAGGATCGCGCGCACCAGGTGCGGGTGGCGCTCGCGCCGGCGACGCCGGCGGCGCTCTGGCCGGTCTTCCTGGAGCGCTTCGGCGTACGCCTGGTGGAGGGGCACGGCATGACCGAGACGAACCTCGCCGTCGGCCCGCGCGACGGGCTCCAGCGGCCGGGCTGGATGGGCCGCCCGATGCCGGGCTTCGGAGCGCGAGTCGTCGACGCGGCCGGCGTCGACGTGCCGCCCGGCCACGCCGGCGAGCTGCTCGTGCGCGCGGAGGAGCAGCTCGCGTTCGCGAGCGGCTACTGGCGGCAGCCCGAGGTGAGCGCGGCCGCCTGGCGCGAGGGCTGGTTCCACACCGGCGACCGGGTCGTCGCGGACGACGAGGGCTGGCTCCGGTTCGTCGACCGGCTCAAGGACTCGATCCGGAGGCGGGGCGAGAACGTCTCCGCCTGGGAGGTGGAGCAGGTGCTCGAGCGCCACGCGGCCGTTGCGCTCGCTGCGGTCGTGCCGGTGCCCTCGGAGCTGGGCGAGGACGAGGTGATGGCGTTCGTCGTGCCGACCGCGGAGGGGGCACTCGAGCCGGCGGAGCTCGCCGGCTTCTGCGAAGGCCGGCTCGCGCGCTTCGCGATCCCCCGCTTCGTCGAGATCGTGCCCGAGCTGCCCCTGACCGAGAACGGCAAGGTGCGCAAGGAGCCGCTGCGCGCGCGCGGCGTGGGCGCGGCGACGTGGGACCGCGAGGCCGCGCCCTAGAGAGCGTCCGGGATCACCTTGCCGGGATTCATGATCCCGTTCGGGTCGAAGACCGCCTTGACGCCGCGGAGCAGCGGCAGCAGGTCGGGGTGCTCGAGCGCGAGCGACGCGCGCTTGCCCAGGCCGACCCCGTGCTCGCCCGTGCAGGTGCCGCCGCGGGCCAGCGCGTCTGCGACCAGCACGCGGGAGAGCTCCTCGAGCGCCGCGATCTCCGCGGGGTCGTCGGCGTCGACCATCACGCCCACGTGGACGTTGCCGTCGCCGACGTGCCCGAGGATGCCCGCCTTCAGGCCCAGCCGCTCCACGGTCGCGCGAGCCACCGCGACCGCGCCCGGCAGCTCGGACAGCGGAACGGCGACGTCGGTCGAGCAGTGCCTGCGGCCCGGCCAGAGGCGCGCCCAGCCGTACGCGGTCCCGTGCCGGGCCGCCCACAGGCGCGAGCGTGCCTCCGCCTCGCGCTCGTGCACGATCTCGACCGCGCCCTCCTGCTCGGCGAGGGCGACCACCAGCTCGAGGTCGCCCTCGACCGAGGCCTCCGTCCCGGCCGCCTCGACGAAGAGGCACGGCACTTCGGGGAACGCCGTGCCGGACCACGCGTTGGCGGCGGCGACGTTGGTCGCGTCGAGCAGCTCGAGGCGCGTCACGCCGACGCCTGCCGCCACGGCGCCGACCGCTGCCCGCGACGCCGCCTCGACGTCGGGGAACGCGATCCGCAGGGCAACGGCGTGCTCCGGGATCCCGTGCAGGCGGAGGGTGAGCTCCGTGATCACGCCGAGGGTCCCCTCCGAGCCGACGAAGAGCCCGGTCAGGTCGTACCCGGCGGACGTCTTCAGCGCGCCGCTGCCGGTCCGGATCACGCGTCCGCCCGGGAGCACCGCCTCGAGCGCCAGCACGTTCGCGCGCATCTTCCCGTAGCGCGGCGTCGTCGTGCCGGCGGCGTTCGTCGCGGCCATGCCGCCGAGCGTCGCGTCGGCGCCCGGGTCGACCGGGAAGAAGAGGCCGTGCTCGCCGGCCGCGCGCTCGAGCGCGGAGCGGGGGACGCCCGGCTGCACGACGGCGGTCAGGTTCGCGGGATCGACCGAGACGATCCGGTCCATGCGGGTGAGGTCGAGGCTGATGCCGCCGGCGACGGGGATCACGTGGCCCTCGAGGCTGGTGCCGGCGGCGAACGGCGTCACCGGCACGCGCAGCTCGTCGGCGACCGCCAGCACACTCCCGACCTCCGCCGTCGTCAGCGGGTAGACGACGACGTCCGGCCGGTGCGGCGCGTGGAAGGTGAGGTCGGCGCCGTGCAGGTCGAGCTCGGAGTCCCCCGTCGCGACCCGCGCGATGTCGCCGCCCAGGGCGTCGACGAGCGCCGACAGTAGGCTCGGCGTCGCAGCGGCGCGCGCGGGATGCTCGCTCACGCTTGCATCCTCGCATCGACGGGCGGCGGCTCGCGGGCGCTCAGGTGTCGAGCTCGGGCTCGCGCGCCGTGCGCCGATGCACGACGACGAGCAGCCCGCCGAGCAGGAGCGCGCTGCCCACGACGGCCGCGATCAGCCACGGCGTGGTCGCGGTTGCCTCTTCGCGCGGCGCGGCGGCGCCGAGGATGCCCGTGAGGTCGTTCTCCGCCGGCGGGATTCGCTTCGGCAGAGGATGGCCGGCGGCCGCCGCGAGACGCCGGACGGCGACCATCGCCGAGCGGGCGAGGGCGTTGCCGTCGGCCTTCTTCGCGAGCGGCAGACCGCGCGCGAGCTCGGCGGCGAGCACCCGCGTGATCGGCGTGGGCGTGCCGGCGCGCGGCTGCTTCCCGCCCAGGCCGAGCCGGTGCGGCGTCACGACGAGCACCGGCGCGCGGAGCGCGCCGACCGCCTCGAGCTCGCCGCTCACCGTCGTCACGTAGGTCTGGGGGTCCTCGAGCGGCGCCGGCTCGCCGCCCGTGTCCCCCTCGTTCGCGAAGAGGACGACCTTGATCGGGTACCCGCGCGCCGCAGCCGCGTCGAGCACGCCGCGCAGCTGCAGCTCGACGGCGAGGTCGGGCGGCGCGGCGTACGACGTGAGCAGCGAGTCCGTCTCGAGGTAGTG
>DASTPC010000060.1:0-3651 GCA_035720085.1 Gaiellaceae bacterium | reverse complement strand
GCCCTCGTGGCCGCGGGGATCCCGCTGCTCCTGGCGCTCTCGGCCGTGATGGCGACGATGGGCCTGCTCGCGTTCCCGAGCCAGCTCTGGCCCGTCGACGAGAACATCAGCGCCCTCGTCCTGCTGATCGGCCTCGCCGTCGGCGTCGACTACACGATGTTCTACTTGAAGCGCGAGCGCGAGGAGCGTGCCGCCGGCAAGAGCGAGAGCGCCGCTCTCGAGGCCGCCGCCGCCACCTCGGGCCGCTCCGTCCTGATCTCCGGCTTCACGGTAATGACCGCGATGGCCGGCATGTTCCTGACCGGCGACAAGACGTTCGGCTCGTTCGCGATGGCGACGATCATGGTCGTTGCGATCGCCGTCCTCGGCTCGCTGACCGTGCTGCCGGCCCTGCTGTCCTGGCTCGGCGATCGCGTCAACAAGGCCAAGGTCCCGTTCCTCCATCGCCTCCAGCGGCCCGAAGGCGGGCGCGCCTGGGGCTGGATCCTCGACCGCGTCCTGCGCAGGCCGCTTCTCTCCGCCGCCCTGGCGACGGGCGTCCTGATCGCTCTCGCGCTCCCCGCGCTGGGCATGAAGACCGTCGTCCCGGGCGCCGAGGCGCTCCCGCAGGACCTGCCGGCCGTGCAGACCTACAACAAGCTGCAGGCCGCCTTCCCGGGCGAGCAGGATCCCGCCACGGTGGTCGTCAAGGCCGACTCCGTGTCGACGCCGCAGGTGCGCGGCGCGATCGCCGACCTGCGCGAGCAGGCGCTCGCCAGCGGTCGCTTCCACGAGCCGGTCACGATCACCACCAACAAGGCCGGCACGGTCACCCAGGTGGAGCTGCCGATGGACGGCACAGGCACCGACGAGGCCTCCAACGCCGCACTCGCCACGCTCCGGAGCGACATCCTCCCCGCGACCGTCGGCTCGCTCGACGGCGTCGAGTCCGGCGTGACGGGCACGACGGCGATCTCGAAGGACTTCGACAGCGCGATGCGCAGCACGGCCCCGTTCGTGTTCGCCTTCGTGCTCGCCTTCGCGTTCATCCTGATGCTCATCTCGTTCCGCTCGATCGTGATCGCGGTCAAGGCGATCATCCTCAACCCGCTGTCGGTGGCCGCCGCGTACGGCGTCCTGGTGCTCGTCTTCCAGCACAGCTGGGCGAAGGGGCTCCTCGGCTTCGACTACACGGGCGGCGTGATGGCCTTCCTGCCGGTCTTCCTCTTCGTGATCCTGTTCGGCCTCTCGATGGACTACCACGTGTTCATCCTGAGCCGGATCCGGGAGGCGTACGACCGCGGCATGAAGACCGAGGATGCCGTCGCGCACGGGATCAAGACCACCGCCGGCGTGGTCACCAGCGCCGCGATCGTGATGGTCTTCGTGTTCAGCATCTTCGGGACGCTCTCGGTCGTGATGCTGAAGCAGTTCGGCGTCGGCCTGGCGACCGCAGTCCTGATCGACGCGACCATCGTCCGCGCCGTGCTCCTCCCCGCGGTGATGAAGCTGCTGGGCGACTGGAACTGGTACCTGCCGCGGTGGCTCGAGTGGCTGCCGAAGCTCGAGCATGACGCCCCGGTCGCCGATGCTCCGGCCCCGGTCGTGGGCGCGCCCGCGCCGCCGCGCCGCGCCGCCGAGGCACCCGAAACGAAACCCGCAACCTCGCGGCGTCCCGGCTCCGGCCGGGGCGCCGCACTCGTTTCAGGGGTCGCTGAACTCGGCGGGCGCGAGCTCGCGCTCGACCTCGTCGACCAGGTCGAGGTGCAGCTCGAGCAGCCGCCGCAGGAAGCCGATCACGAGCAACAGGTACTTGCTCCGGTGCGGCAGCAGCACGGCGGCCGTCTCGGCGTCGTCGAGCCTGGCCTGCAGGTCGGCGACGTCCTCGCGCAGAGTGGCGAGGCTCGCACGCGTCACGTCCTCCCCGACGAGATCGGCGAGCAGCAGCCGCAGCAGCGGCTCGCTCTTCAGGGGCGTGAACGTGACGGGCGTGCGGGCGTAGGCGCGGAGTGCGTCGAGGCCCCGATCGGTGAGCGTGTAGACCGTCCGTTCGCGTGTCTTGCCGGGCTCGCGCCGCGCTTCGAGGTAGCCGAGCCGGGCCAGCCGCTTCGGCTCGACGTAGTACTGGCTCTCGCCCGCCCAGTCGAGCATGCGCCCGCGGCGCGCCATCCGAAGCAGGTCGTGCGCGCCCGCGCCCCCGCGCCCGACGAGCGCGAGGATCTCGAACGAGAACAGGGTCAGCTCGCTCCTTGACTCACTACGTTCCATAGTTTATACCTACGTTTCATAGTCTAGCTGGAGGTGCGGACATGGCTGCCACCGCTACTGCCGGGAGCGCCGGGCGCTGGGGCCCGCTCTGGGGCGCGCGGCCCGCCGACTGGGCCGTGAACGAGGAGCAGCAGCTGCCGACCTACGAGGAGGCGATCCGCCGCGTCGGCCTCGGGGCGGGCCAGAGGGTGCTCGAGGTGGGCTGCGGCACCGGCGTCTTCCTCCGCGCGGCCGCCGACCGAGGCGCCGAGGTCGTGGGGCTCGACGCGTCGGAGGCGCTGCTCGAGCTCGCCCGCGCCCGGGTGCCGGAGGCCGACCTGCGCCTGGGCGACATGCAGTTCCTGCCCTTCGAGGACGACTCCTTCGACGTCGTCGCGGGGTTCAACTCCTTCTTCTTCGCCGCCGACCTCGTCGCTTCGCTCCGCGAGGCGGGCCGGGTGGCGAAGCCGGGCGCCCAGGTCGTGGTGCAGGTCTGGGGCCGGCCGGAGCGTTGCGACCTCGACGCGATGAAGCCGGTCACGAGGCCGCTGCTGCCGCCGCCTCCGCCCGGAGCGCCGCCGGCGCCGGCGCTCTGGCAGGCGGGCGTCCTGGAGGGGCTCGCGACCGAGGCCGGTCTGCAGCCGCAGTCCGCGTACGACGTCTCCTGGGCCTACGAATACGCCGACGAGGAGGCGATCGGGCGCGCGATGATCTCCGCGGGCGGCCTGTCGGTGCTCGTCGGTGAGCGCGAGGCGGAGGTGCGGCGGGCGATCGTCGACGCCCTGGCCGCCTACCGGCAGCCGGACGGCAGCTACCGGCTCGAGAACGAGTGGCACACGCTGATCGCCTCGGCCTAAGCCGCGGGCGGCTCTACGATGCAGAGACGCCGGAGTAGCTCAGCTGGTAGAGCACGCGATTTGTAATCGCGCGGTCGAGGGTTCGAGTCCCTCCTCCGGCTTTACGAGCTGAGGCGGCTCACCTGCGCGAGCAGCAGGTCGCACTCCTCGACGCGGGCGTGCGCGCCCATCGCGACGAAGAGGCGCCTCGCCTCCTGCAGCGTCGCCGCCGCCGCGGGGTTCCCGAGCGCCGCGAGGCAGCGGCCGCGCCCGAGCACGGCGTAGCCCTCCTCCAGCCGGGCGCCGAGCCCGCGCCAGCGCTCCGCCACCTCCGCGTAGCGTGCGGCCGCGAGGTCGGGATCGCCGTCGGCTTCGGCCAGGTGCGCTCGGCCCGCAGCGACTCCCGCCTGGAACATCGGCCAGTGCGGGGAGGCGCGTTCGCAGATGCGCGTCCCGAGTTCGACGTCTCCGACGGCGAGCGCGCCGCGGACGAACGCGGCGAGACGCTGGCTGACGTCCCAGCTGATCGTGTCGTCGGCCGCGACCTGCTCGAGCAGCGACCGCGCGTTGTCACGACGGCCGGCTGCGA
>DASTPC010000059.1:0-4959 GCA_035720085.1 Gaiellaceae bacterium | reverse complement strand
CGCGGCGGAGCCGTGGCGCTCGAGTTGCCGGAGGAGCCGCGCGACGTGGACGCGCGCGGCCGTCCGGCGGCCTAGGCACGCGGACACGTCCGTTACAGACATGGCGTGTGCCTGGCCCCAGGCCACGTCCGCTTCGGGCAGGTCCCAGGACTCGTCCCCGGCACGGCGAACTCGGCCTCGTGGCGACGCAGGAGGCCATCTACCGCGAGCTCGACCTCGAGCTGTCCTGGTCCGAGGCCGAGCTGCCCGAGCGCGAGCGGACGAAGCACGTCCACCGGCTGCACCCGTACCTCGGCAAGTTCGTGCCGCAGCTCGTGGAGGCCTTGCTCGACCGCTACGTAACCCCGGGCGGCCGCATTCTCGACCCATTCGCCGGCTCCGGGACGACGCTGGTGCAGGCGCTCGAGAGCGGCCGCGACGCAGCCGGCGTCGACATCGCCGGCTTCAACGCCCTGCTGATGCGTGTCAAGACGGCGCCCTACCGCCTCGCCGCGCTCCGACGCGACCTTCTGTGGGCGCACGAGCAGGCGGAGGCGCGCGTCGCCGCCGCCCGCTACCCGGCCGGTGCCTCGCCGTTCGTCCGCGCCTGGTACGCGCCGGCCGCGGCCTCCGAGCTGCTCGACTTCCGCTCGCGCTCCGAGGAGGTCGAGCACGCCGACGTCCTTCGCGTCGTCCTCGCCCGCGCAGCCCGTTCCGCACGCCGGACGACCCACTTCGACCTCGACTTCCCCCGCGCCCCGCAGCAGGGCGAGTACTGGTGCCACAAGCATCGCCGCACGTGCCGGCCGGTCGAGGAGGCGCGCCGCTTCCTCCTCCGCTACGTGCTCGACACGCTCGCCCGGATCGAGGCCTTTGCCGCCGTGCGCGCACCCGGACGCGCCGCGCTCGTGCTGCACGGCGACGCGCGCGAGCTCGACCTCGGCGGCCCGTACGACGGTGTCGTCACCTCGCCCCCGTACCCGGGCCTGATCGACTACCACGAGCAGCACCGGTACGCCTACGAGCTGCTCGGCCTCGACGAGCGGCGCGAGCGGGAGCTCGGCCGGCCGGCGCTCGGCACCGGCCGTCGCGCGCTGGAGGAGTACGTCGACGGCGTCGCCGCTGTGCTGCGGAACGCCGCCGGCGCCCTGCGGCCGGGAGCGCCGGTGTGCATCGTCGTCAACGACCGCCGCGACCTCTACCCCGACGTTCTGCGCAGGGCGGGCCTCCACCTCGAGGAGCGGCTCGAGCGCCACGTCAACCGGCGCACGGGCAGACGCAGCGGCGAGTACTTCGAGTCCGTCCTGGTCGCGACCGCCGCCGGCTAGCCCGCGCGGAAGTCGCTCCACTTCCGGCACAAATCCGTTGAACCTCCGGGGCTAGCGTCGGTGGTGTGCTCGCGCGCGCCGTCACCTACGCCCTCGTCGGGCTGGACGCGCGCCGGGTCGAGGTCGAGGCGCACCTGCCGCGCGGGCTCCCGTCGTTTGCGATCGTCGGTCTCGCGGACAAGGCCTGTCAGGAGGCGAAGCACCGCGTCCGCGCGAGCGTCTCCTCGGCGCTGCTCGAGTGGCCGAAGGAGCATCGAGTCACGGTCAACCTCGCGCCCGCCGCACTGCGCAAGGAGGGCTCGGGCTTCGACCTCTCGATCGCGCTAGCGGTCCTCGGCGCCTCCAGGCAGGTGCCGCCGGAGCGCCTCGCAGCGCACGCGGCCGTCGGCGAGCGGGCGCTCGACGGCCGCGTGCGACCCGTCGGCGGGACGCTCGCGGTCGCCGAGGGAGCCCGCCGCGGCGGGCTCGAGCGGCTGCTCTGCGCCTCGGAGTCGGCCGTCGAGGCGAGCCTCGCGGGGATCGACGTCGTCCCCGTGCGGCACCTCGCCGAGGCGGTCGGCTACCTGCGCGGCGAGACCGAGATCGAGCCGGTCAAGCCCGACGAGCTCGCCCTCGGCCCGCCGGCCTCGCCGCTGCCCGACCTGGCCGACGTGCGCGGCCAGGAGCGGGGCCGGCGCGCGCTCGAGATCGCCGCGGCGGGCGCGCACAACCTGCTCCTCGCCGGCCCGCCCGGGACCGGGAAGACGATGCTCGCGCGTCGCCTGCCCGGGATCCTCCCGCCGCTGACGCTCGACGAGACGTTGGAGGTGACCCGCATCCACTCGGTCGCCGGCCTGCTGCCCCCGGAACGGCCGCTGGTCGACCAACCGCCCTTCCGCGCGCCGCACCACAGCGCCTCGACGCCCTCGGTCGTCGGCGGCGGCCCCAACCCCCGGCCCGGCGAAGCGAGCCTGGCCCATCGCGGCGTGCTCTTCCTGGACGAGCTACCCGAGTTCGCGCGACCCGTCCTCGAGTCGCTCCGTCAGCCGCTCGAGGACGGCACGGTCGCCGTCGCGCGCGTCGGCGGCCGCGCGCTCTTTCCGGCCCGCTTCCAGCTCGTTGCCACGATGAACCTCTGCCCGTGCGGCGCGCGCGGCGACCCGGCCGCCGAGTGCGGCTGCTCGGGCCAGAAGCTGGCCGCCTACCGCGAGAAGCTCTCGCGCGCGCTGCTCGACCGCTTCGACCTCGTCGTCGCGATGCCGCGGCCGCGCGCGGACGAGCTCGCCGGGCCGCCCTCGGAGCCCTCCGTGGTCGTCCGGGAGCGTGTCGTCGCGGCGCGCGAGCGCCTGCGAGAGAGCCAGCCTCGCCGGACCGAGGCGGCCTCCGAGCTGCTCGACCGGGCGGTCGAGCGCCTGCCGCTCTCCGGCCGCGGTCGCGCGCGCGTGGCCAGGGTGGCGCGAACCGTCGCCGGGCTCGCCGGGTCGCCGGGCGTGCTACCGGAGCACGTGGCCGAGGCGCTCTCCTACCGCTCGCCCGCCGAGCTGCGCGCGGCATGAGCGATCTCGCGGTGTCGGCCTTCGCCGCCGCGACCGGCGCGCATCTGCTCGAACGCCCGCGGAGCGCGCGCTTCGAGGCGTTCCTCGCCGGCTTCGACGAGCGCGCGGAGCGCGCGCGCCTGCGGGGGCTCGGGCTCCGCTACGTCGGACGGGCCGAGCCGGCCTTCCCACCGCTCCTGCGCGCGATCCACGACCCGCCGCCGGGGCTGTACGTGCGCGGCGCCGGCGGCCTCGAGCTGCTGACGCGCCCCGCGGTCGCGATCGTCGGCGCCCGCGCCTGCTCGGGCTACGGCCGGGCGGTGGCGCGCTCGCTCGCGCGCGACGCGGCGGGCACGGGCCTCCTGGTCGTCAGCGGCCTCGCGCGCGGCATCGACGGTGAGGCGCACCGCGGCGCGCTCGACGCCGGCGGCGCGACCGTCGCCGTCCTCGGCTGCGGCGTCGACCGCGACTACCCCGCCAGCCATGCCGAGCTGGCGCGGCGCGTGGCCGCCGAGGGGCTGATCGTGTCGGAGTACGCACCCGGGGTCGAGCCTGCGCCCTGGCGGTTCCCGGCGCGCAACCGGATCGTCGCGGGGCTGTGCGCGGCGGCCGTGGTCGTCGAGGCGCGCGAACGGAGCGGCGCGCTGATCACCGCCGACTTCGCGCTCGAGGAGGGTCGCGAGGTGCTCGCGGTGCCGGGCGAGATCACCTCTGCCCTCAGCATGGGCTCCAACGCGCTCCTTCGCCTCGGCGCGACGCCGCTGCTCTCGGTCGACGACGTGCTCGGCGTGTTCGGGCTCGAGCGAGTCGCTGCGCCGGCCACCCCGCTCGAGGGGCCGGCGGCTACGGTCGTCGCGGCGCTAGCGGAGGGGCCGGCAGGAGCCGACGAGCTCGCCCGGCGCACCGGGCTGGCGCCGGCCCGGCTCGCTGCGACGCTGACCGAGCTCGAGCTCGCCGGCCTCGTCGCCGCCGACGCGGGGGTGTACCGGCCGGCTTCCCCGTAGGATCGGCGCGTGGCCGACTCCTACTGGCTCGCCGAGCCGCACGAGCCCCTGCCCGTGCGGGCGCTCGACGGCGCTCCGGACGCCGTCGTCGTCGGCGGGGGCGTGACCGGTTGCTCCGCTGCGCTCGAGCTGGCGCGGCGGGGCCTGCGCGTGCGCCTGCACGAGGCGCGCGAGATCGCAGGCGGTGCGAGTGGCCGGAACGGCGGGTTCGCGCTCCGCGGCGCCGCGGCGCCGTACGACGTGATCGCCGACTCGGTCGGGCGCGAGCGGGCGCTCGGGCTGTGGCGCTGGACGGAGGAGGCGATTGCGGAGCTGCGCGACCTCGCCGGCGACGCCTTCCGGCCGGTCGGCAGCCTGCGGCTCGCCGCCGATGCGGAGGAACGAGCCGAGCTCCGGCGCGAGTGGGAGACGATGGCCGCGGACGGCGTGGCCGCCGACTGGATCGACGAGCCCGGCGGCCCGCTCGAGGGTCGCTACCCAGCCGCAATCTTTCACCCGCCCGACGGCGCGCTGCAGCCGGCCCGCTGGGTGCGGCGACTGGCGCGGCTCGCAGTCGACGCCGGCGTGGAGATCCGCGAGCACAGCCGCCTCGAGTCGGTTGCGCAGGCGGAGGCCGACGTCGTTCTCGTCGCGACCGACGGGTACCCGAGCGGGCTGCTCGGCCCGCTCGAGGGTCTGATCGTCCCCACGCGGGGCCAGATGATCGCCACCGAGCCGCTGCCCGAGAAGCTCTTCGAGGTCCCTCACTACGGCCGGCACGGCTTCGACTACTGGCACCAGGCGCCCGACGGGCGGATTCTGGCCGGCGGCTTCCGCGACACGTCGCTCGACTCGGAGTTCACCGCCGACGAGGTCACGACCGGGCCGATCCAGGCCGCCCTCGAGGAGTTCGTCGCCGACCTGGTCGGCTGGCCCCTCCAGGTGGAGGCACGCTGGGCGGGGATCTTCGGGATGATCCTCGACTTCCTGCCGGCCGTGGGGCCGGTTCCCGGCGTCGACGGCGTCTGGGTCGCGGGCGGCTACTCGGGCCACGGGAACGTGCTCGGCTACGCCTGCGGCAAGCTGGCCGCCGGCGCGATCGCGGGCGACGGAGACCCGCTGCTCGACCTCTTCGAGCCGGCCCGCCTGCTCGGC
>DASTPC010000058.1:0-5162 GCA_035720085.1 Gaiellaceae bacterium | reverse complement strand
ATGCTGGTCGACTGTGACATCCACCTCGGCTACCGGTCGCTCTCCGACCTCGTGCCGTACCTCGACGGGCCGACGCGCGAGCTCGTGGTCAGCTCCGGGACGAACGGGCTCGCGATGCCGAGCTATCCGTGGAACCACCCGACCGGCTGGATCCGCCACGACGTCTACGAGCGCGACGCGACGAGCGGCGACTTCCCGTACGTGACCCTCGACGTGCTGCGCGAGCGCCATCTCGACTCCTTCGGCGTCTCCCTCGGAATCGTCGAGCCGGACGAGGCAGCGGCCTTCTCGATCCTCCCGAACGCCCACCTGGCGGCCCGCCTCTGCAGCGCCTACAACGACTGGCTGCTCGAGCGCTGGCTGCAGGAGGAGCCGCGCCTGCGCGGGATGGTCGTGGTTCCGGCGCAGTGGCCGGAGGCGGCCGCGCGGGAGATCCGGCGCGTCGGCGGGCGCGACGAGTTCGCCGGCATCTTCCTGCCCGGCGCTGCGCGCATCCCCTACGGGAACCCGGTGTACGACCCGATGTGGGAGGCCGCCAACGAGCTCGAGCTGCCCGTGGCCGTGCACACGCACTTCGAGACGGTCGGGATCGCAGGCCCGCTCACGGCCGCCGGAATGCCCGACTACTACGCCGAGTACCACACGCTCTGCGGCTCGGGCATGTACGGCCACCTCGTCTCGATCCTCTGCCACGGGATCTTCGAGCGGTTCCCCGCGACGCGCGTCGCGATGGTCGAGGGGGGGCTCGTCCCGTTCGTCGGCTTCCTGTGGCGGCTCGACACGAACTGGAAGGCCTGCCGCAACGAGATGCCGTGGTGCCGGCGCCGTCCCTCGGACTACGTCTGGGAGCACGTCCGCTTCGCGACGCAGCCGCTCGAGTCGCCGGACGACCCCCGCCAGCTCGCCGCCGCGATCGAGTTCCTGCGCCCGTGGGACACGCTCATGTACGCCAGCGACTTCCCGCACTGGGACTTCGACGAACCGGAGCAGACGCTGCGCCAGCTGCCCGCCGAGTGGCGCGACGGCGTCCGCTGGCGGAACGCACAGGAGTTCTTCCGGCTTCCCGCGCTGGCGCCGGCATGAGGGAGGCCCGGCTGCCCCTGCTCGAGGCGCCGCTCGAGGGAGAGGTGCGGCTGGTCGACATCGGCAAGCACCGCGTCGGCCTCTTCCGCGTGGACGGCGCGCTGCACGCCCTGGCGAATCGCTGCCCGCACCGGGGGGCGCCGCTCTGCGAGGGACGGGTCGCGACGCCCGTCGAGCTGCGCCCGGACGGGCCGGAGGTCGGCCTGCGGGGCAGCATCGTCCGCTGCCCGTGGCACAAGTGGGAGTTCGAGATCGCGACCGGCCGCTGCCTCGTCGACGACGGGCTGCGAGCCCGGCGCTACGTCGTCCGCACCGAGGGCGACGAGGTCGTCATCTCGCTCGACCACCCGCGGGCCGCGTAGCAGCGCTTGACATCGCCACGCTGATTAGTCGATTGTATTAGGCGGATGGTCAAGACCTCCGCGCGGCCCGGGCACGAGACCGAGCAGGCGCTCCTCGACGCCGCCGAGCGGCTGCTCGTCGAGGCCGGCGCAGGCGGCATCACGACGCGCCGCGTCGCCGAGGAGGCGGGCGTCAACCACGGCCTCGTCCACTACTACTTCGGCTCGGTCGAGCAGCTGCTCGTCCGCGTGCTCGAACGCTTCACCGAGCGGCTCGTCGAGCGGCAGCGCCAGATGTACGCGGCGGACGTCCCGTTCGTCGAGAAGTGGCGGACCGCGATGGCCTACCTCGACGAGGACCGCCCCTATCAGAAGATCTGGTTCGAGCTGCAGGCGCTGGCGTGGAACCGGCCCGAGCTCCAGGAGCGGCTCGCACGCGTGCACGAGGACTGGCGGGCGGTCTTGACCGAGGCGTTCGCGCCCGTCCGCGAGGACCTCGGGCTGCAGATACCGCTCGAGGCGCTGGTGTCGCTCGTCTACACGTTCAACGAAGGGATCATGCTCGACCGGCTTTCCGGGATCGAGACGGGGCACCGGGAGCTGCTCGACTGGATCGAGAGCCTGCTCGAGGAGACGGTTGGATGACGGTCGGGGTGCAGCGGCCGGCCGCGCCCGAGCAGACGCGCGCGCGGTACCCGGACCGGGAGGGCTACGTCGAGCGGGACGGCGTGCGCAGCTTCTACGAGGTGTACGGCGAGGGCGAGCCCACGGTCCTGCTGCTGCCGACCTGGTCGATCGTCCACTCCCGCCACTGGAAGATGCAGATTCCCTACCTCGCGCGGCACTGCCGCGTGCTCACCTTCGACGGGCGCGGCAACGGGCGCTCCGACCGGCCGTCCGAGGCCGACGCCTACCGCGAGGAGGAGTACGCGGCCGACGCGCTCGCGGTGCTGGACGCGACCGGGACCGAGCGCGCGGCCGTGGTCTCGCTCTCGCGCGGCGCGGAGCGGTCACTCCTGCTCGCTGCGAACCATCCGGAACGGGTCGAGCGGATGGTGTTCGTCGCGCCGGCGCTCCCGCTGCCACCGGCGACACCGCGCGTGCAGGCGATGCGCGCGTTCGACGAGCCGCGCGACGACTACACCGGCTGGGGGAAGTGGAACCGTCACTACTGGGTCGAGCACTACGAGGACTTCCTCGAGTTCTTCTTCGCCCAGTGCTTCACGGAGCCACACTCGACGAAACAACGAGAGGACGCGGTCGGCTGGGGCCTCGAGACGGACGCCGAGACGCTGGTCGCAACCCAGCTCGCACCGCGGCTCTCCGACGAGGAGAGCGTGCGCGCGCTCCTGGCGCGGATCGACCAGCCGATGCTCGTGATCCACGGCCGCGACGACGCCGTCCGTCCGTGCGCCTCGGGTGCCCGGCTCGCGGAGCTCGCGGGCGCCGCGCTCACGGTCCTCGAGGGGTCCGGCCACATGCCCCATGCCCGCGACCCGGTCAAGGTGAATCTGCTCATCCGCGAGTTCGTCGAGTCGCGCGGGAGGAGGGCGACGTGAGCGTTGTCGAGGAGGCGCGTCCTGTGGCGCACGAGCAGTCGCGCGCCCGCTATCCCGATGCCCAGGGGTTCGTCGAGCGCGACGGCGTCCGGGTCTTCTACGAGGTCTACGGCTCCGGCGAGCCGACGGTCCTGCTCTTGCCGACCTGGTCGATCGTCCACTCGCGGCACTGGAAGATGCAGATTCCCTACCTCGCCCGGCACTGCCGCGTGCTCACGTTCGACGGGCGCGGGAACGGGCGCTCCGACCGGCCTCCGGGAGCGGCGGCGTACACGGTGCCCGAGTTCGCGGCCGACGCCCTCGCCGTCCTCGATGCCACGTCCACCGGCCGCTGCCTGCTGGCCGGTGTCTCCTGCGCGGCGCTGTGGGGAACGCTGCTCGCCGCGGAACACCCCGAGCGTGTCGACGGCGCCGTCTTCATCGGGCCTGCCGTAGCGCTTGCTCCACCCCACCCGGAGCGGGCCGTCCACGACTTCGAGGAACAGCTCGTCACGGACGAGGGGTGGGCGAAGTACAACCGCCACTACTGGCTCGAGCACTATCCCGAGTTCCTCCTGTTCTTCTTCGAGCAGTGCGTCACCGAGCCGCACTCCACCAAGCTGATCGAGGATCTGGTCGGCTGGGGCCTCGAGACCGATCCGCAGACGCTGATCGACACCGAACATGGGCTCGCGCTGCCGTGCATCGGACCGTTCGAGCAGCTGTGCGCCCGCGTCCGCTGCCCGGTGCTCGTGATCCACGGCGACGAGGACGCCATTCGTCCCCACGCACAGGGCGCCGCCCTCGCGGCGGCGACCGGCGGAAAGCTCGTCACCTTCGCCGGATCGGGCCACTTCCCACACGCGCGCGACCCGGTCAAGGTCAACCTGCTGCTGCGCGACTTCGTCAAGCCCGCGCCGCCGCCCCGCACGTGGGCCCGCGGGCGCTCGCGCCGCAAGCGCGCGCTCTACGTCTCCTCGCCGATCGGGCTCGGCCACGCCCAGCGCGACGTCGCGATCGCCGACGAGCTGCGCAAGCTGCACCCCGACCTCGAGATCGACTGGCTGGCGCAGCATCCGGTGACGGCGGCGCTCGAGGCGCGCGGCGAGCGGGTCCACCCGGCGAGCGCGCACCTGGCGAGCGAGTCCGGCCACATCGAGTCGGAGTCGGCCGAGCACGACCTGCACTGCTTCCAGGCGATCCGCCGGATGGACGAGATCCTGCTCTCGAACTTCATGGTCTTCCACGACCTCGTCCGGGAGGAGCAGTACGACCTCTGGCTCGGCGACGAGGCCTGGGAGCTCGACTACTACCTGCACGAGAACCCGGAGCAGAAGCGGGCGCCCTACGTGTGGCTGACCGACTTCGTCGGCTGGCTGCCGATGGCCGACGGCGGCGACCACGAGGCGTTCCTGACAGGCGACTACAACGAGGAGATGATCGAGCACATCGCACGCTTCCCGCGCGTGCGCGACCAGGCGATCTTCGTCGGCAACCCCGACGACGTCGTGCCCGAGCGGTTCGGGCCCCACCTGCCCTGGATCCGGGAGTGGATGGACGAGCACTTCTCGTTCGCCGGCTACGTGACGGGATTCGACCCGGCCGAGCTCGCCGACCGCGAAGCGCTCCGGGCCGAGCTCGGCTACCGCGAGGACGAGCAGGTCTGCCTCGTCACGGTCGGCGGCTCGGGCGTCGGCGCCGACCTGCTGCGGCGCGTGGTCGACGCCTTCCCGGAGGCGAAGCGGCGCGTGCCCGCGCTGCGCATGGTGGTCGTCGCCGGGCCGCGCATCCCGCCGGAGACGCTGCCCGCGCGCGAGGGGCTCGAGGTTCGCGCCTACGTCCACGACCTCTACCGGCACCTGGCTGCCTGCGACCTCGCGGTCGTGCAGGGCGGGCTGACGACGGCGATGGAGCTGACGGCCAACCGGCGCCCGTTCCTCTACTTCCCGCTCCGCCACCACTTCGAGCAGAACCTCCACGTGCGCCACCGACTCGAGCGCTACGGCGCCGGGCGGTGCCTGGACTTCGAGCGGGAGACGCCGGAGACGATCGCCGCGGCGATCGCCGAGACGATCGGGCAGCCGGTCGACTACCGCCCGGTCGAGACAGACGGAGCGGCGCGGGCGGCGGCGGTGATCGCACCGCTCCTGGAGGAGACCAAGGGACGTCGAGCCGGCGCCGCGGCGCGCTGACCGGCGAG
>DASTPC010000057.1:0-4946 GCA_035720085.1 Gaiellaceae bacterium | reverse complement strand
CGAGGAGGAGATCGCAGAGGCGATGCGCTTCCTCTATGCGCGCGCGAAGCTCGCCTGCGAGGCGGCCGGCGCGGTCGCCACGGCGGCCGTCCTGACCGGCCGCGTCGACGGCGAGCAGCTGGTCGCCGTCGTCTCGGGAGGCAACGTCGGGGCGAAAACCGCCTCTGCTATCCTGGCCGGACGATGAAGGCCGACATCCATCCGGAGTACGTCCTCGCGCACGTCACCTGCTCGTGCGGGAACGAGTTCACGACCCGCTCGACGAAGGCGGAGCTCCACGTCGAGATCTGCTCCGCGTGCCACCCGTTCTACACGGGCAAGCAGAAGCTGATGGACACGGGTGGGCGCGTCGAGCGCTTCCAGCGCCGGCTCGAGAAGGCCGGCAAGAGCCGGCCGGCGGCCGAAGCCACCTAGGCCAGCGACCTCTCCGGCGCCCGATGCGTAGAGGCCTCGTCAGGGTTTCACAGCTGCTGACGTCCAGCCTCTCGTACGGCGGGCAGGCGGTGCTCGAGGGCGTGATGATGCGCGGCCCGTCGACCTGGACGGTCGCCGTGCGCAAGCCGAACGGCCAGATCGCGGAGGTCTCGAAGGACATCGTCTCGCCGATGCAGCGGCGCCGGATCTGGCGGCTGCCGGTGGTGCGCGGCGTCGTCGCGCTCGGTGAGTCGCTCGCGATCGGCTTCCGCGCGCTCGCCATCTCCGCCAACTACGCCGCCCAGGACCCCGAGAGCGACGAGGACGTCGTCACCGAGATCTCCCGCGGCGCGATCATCTTCTCGTTCACGATCGCAATCGGCTTCGCGCTGATGCTGTTCAAGGTCGGGCCGGCGCTCCTGACCAGCTGGCTGCCGATCGACGACACCGGCTGGTTCGTCGTCGTCGAGGGTCTGATCCGCGTGGCGGTGTTCATCGCCTACATCGGCCTGATCGGCCTGCTGCCCGACCTGCGGCGCGTGTTCCAGTACCACGGCGCCGAGCACAAGGCGATCAACGCGCTCGAGGGGGGCGCCGAGCTGACCCCGGCGAACGTGCAGAAGTTCAGTTTGATCCACCCGCGTTGCGGAACGGCGTTTTTGCTCTGGGTGATGGTGATCGGGATCTTCGTCTTCGCCTTCATCGGGCAGCCCGTCTGGTACTGGCTGATCGCGAGCCGAATCCTGCTCCTGCCGGTGATCGCCGGGCTCGCCTACGAGCTGATCCGCTTCGCCGGCAAGCACCGCAGCAACCGTGTGCTGACGACGCTGCTCGCGCCGGGCCTCTGGCTGCAGCGGCTCACCACGCGCGAGCCCACGCTCGACCAGATCGAGGTCTCGATCCGGGCGCTCCAGGACGTCCGCCGGCGCGAGGAGAGCGAGTCGCCCGAGGAGCGGCGCGAAGAGGAGAAGGTCGAGGTGATGGCCTGATGCCGCGCATCGTCCGCGAGGCGGAGGCGACCTGGAAGGGCACCGTCTCGCGCGGGAGCGGCACGCTGACGGCCTCCTCCTCGGGCGCGTTCGCGGCGCTGCCGATCACGCTCGCGAGCAGGATCGCCGAGCCCGAGGGGAAGACCAGCCCCGAGGAGCTCCTCGCCGCCGCGCACGCCGGCTGCTTCATCACCTCGCTCGGCTCGGAGCTCGCGCGCGCCGGCACGCCGCCGCAGCGGCTCGACGTGCGCTGCACGATCACGATGGACGAGGTCGAGGGCCAGGGGCACCGCATCGTCCATTCGGCGATCGCGGCCAGCGGCGTCGCCAAGGGCGCCGACGAGGCCTCGTTCGCCCAGGCGGCCGAGGCGGCCGACGCAGGCTGTCCGTTCTCGGCGCTCCTGAAGGCGAGCGCTACCGTCACCGTCACCGCAACGCTGGAGGAGGGGTAGTCGCATGGCCACCGACCGCACCGCGAACGTGACCTGGAACGGCTCGCTGATGGAGGGGGCGGGGACGATCGAGCGCGTCGGCAGCGGCGCCTTCGGGCCGCTCGACGTGAGCTGGGCCGCCCGCGCCGAGCAGCCCGACGGCAAGACCAGCCCGGAGGAGCTGATCGCTGCGGCGCACGCCGCCTGTTACTCGATGGCGCTCTCGCACGCGCTCGCCCAGGCCGGCAATGCGCCCGAGCGCCTCGAGACGTCGGCGACGGTGACGTTCCAACCGGGCGAGGGGATCACGAAGATCGCGCTGACCGTCGTCGGCACCGTCCCGGGCGTCGACGCCGGCGCCTTCGCCGAGGCGGCCGAGGGCGCCAGGACCGGCTGTCCCGTCTCGAAGGCGCTGACGGGCGTCCCCGAGATCACGCTCGACGCGCGGCTCGCCTGAGCCCGGCGCGCCAGGGACGGCCCCGCGGCTGATCGGGGGCCGCCCCGCGGTCGTGGTTCCCCCGAACGGGGCGTCGCAACCGCCGAGCTCGACGTCGACCGGAAATGTCGCGCGGGATTTTCCGGTCAGCATCTAGCATCCGTTCGTGGCGATCGAGGAGCTGGTCGAGGAGCTGGAGCGCTCCTTCACGGAGGCGCAGGAGCGCATGGCCGACCCTGCGGTCTACAACGACCGGCGCGGCGCGGCCGAGGCCGGGCGGCGCCTGAAAGAGCTCGAGGGGCCGTGGAAGCTGGCCGAGCAGTGGCGACAGGCGCGCGCCGACCTCGCCGATGCCCGCAGCGACCAGGAGCTCGCCGACCTCGCGATCGAGCTCGAGCGCGACGTCGAGCGGCTCGAGGAGGACCTGAAAATGGCGCTCGTCGAGCGCGACCCGGCCGACACGAAAGACGTGATCGTCGAGGTCCGGCAGGGCGTCGGCGGCGACGAGGCCGCACTCTGGGCCGGCGACCTGTACCGCATGCTCACGCGCTACGCCGAGCGGCGAGGCTTCAAGACGGAGCCGCTGTCGGCGAGCGAGAACGAGGCCGGCGGCTTCAAGGAGGTCGTCTTCGCCGTCAAGGGCGACGGCGCCTTCTCCGTCTTCAAGTGGGAGGGCGGCACCCACCGCGTCCAGCGCGTGCCCGAGACCGAGTCGCAGGGCCGGATCCACACCTCCACGGCGACCGTGGCGGTGATGCCCGAGGCCGAGGAGGTGGAGGTCGAGCTCGACGACAGGGATTTGAAGATCGACGTCTACCGCTCCACCGGCCCGGGCGGGCAGAGCGTCAACACGACCGACTCCGCCGTGCGGATCACGCACCTGCCGACCGGCCTGGTGGTGCAGATGCAGGACGAGAAGTCGCAGCTCCAGAACAAGACGAAGGCGATGCGCGTGCTGCGAGCCCGCCTCTTCGAGCTGGAGCGCGAGAAGCAGCTCGCCGAGGTGGCCGCCGCGCGCAAGGCGCAGGTCGGCACCGGCGAGCGCGCGGAGAAGATCCGCACCTACAACTTCCCCGAGAACCGCCTAACCGACCACCGGATCAAGCTGACCCAGCACCGGCTCGACCAGATCCTCGCGGGTGACCTCGGCGAGTTCACCGACGCCCTGCAGGCGGAGGCTCGCCGGCGGGCGCTCGAGGCCGACGGAGGTTGACGCTCGGCGAGGTCCTCCGCCGCTCGACCGAGCACCTCGAGGCGAAGGGCGCGCCAAGCCCGCGCCTCGACGCCGAGCTGCTGCTGGGCAAGGCCGTCGGGCTCAGCCGGGTGGAGCTCTACATGCACCTCGATCGCCCGCTCACGGGCGACGAGCTGGCCGCGGCCCGCGAGCTGGTCGCCCGGCGCGCACGGCGAGAGCCGCTCCAGTACGTGCTCGGCGAGTGGGGCTTTCGCGGGCTGACGCTCAAGGTCGACCGGCGGGCGCTGATCCCCCGGCCAGAGACCGAGGTGGTGGTCGAGCGCTGCCTGGAGCTCCTCCGCGGGCATGACGCGCCGCACGTGCTCGACGTCGGCACCGGGACGGGTGCGATCGCCCTCGCGATCGCGGACGAACACCCGGGCGCGCGCGTGACGGGGCTCGACCTCTCACCCGAGGCACTCGCGCTGGCCGCCGAGAACGTCGCTTCCGTCGGGCTGCCTGTACAGCTCGTCGCTGGAGACCTCTTCGCCGGGCTGCCGGCTGGGCCGTGGAACCTGGTCGTCTCCAACCCGCCCTACGTCGCCCCCGCCGAGCTCGAGACGCTGGCGGCGGAGGTGCGCGACTGGGAGCCGAGGACGGCGCTCGTGGGCGAGGGCGCGATCGAGGCCCTCGCCCGGGCTGCCGTAGAGGTCCTCGCTCCGGGCGGCGGCCTCGTGGTCGAGGTCGGCGACGGCCAGGCGCCCGGGGTGGCCGCGCTGCTCGAGGAGCTCGGCTACGGCGGCGTCCGCGTCACCGCCGACCTGACCGGGCGCGACCGGGTCGTGGAGGGGAGCCGGTGAGCTCGTCGGTGGCCGATGCCGTCGCCGCGCTTCGCGCGGGCGAGCTCGCCGTCGTCCCGACCGACACCGTGTACGGCCTCGCTGCGACCGCCTACCGCGCCGAGCCGGCACGGCGCCTCTACGCGCTCAAGCGCCGCCCGCCCGAGCAGCCGACCGCGCTCGTGGCGAGCGACCTCGACGTGCTCTTCGAGTGCGTGCCCGAGCTGCGCGGCCGGGCCGGCGTCGTCGCTCGCGCGCTCCTCCCGGGCCCGTACACGCTCGTGCTCCCCAATCCGGCCTGCCGCTTCGCCTGGCTGACCGGCTCGACGCCCCACGCGATCGGCGTGCGCGTGCCGGCGGCCGCGGGCGCGGCGGCGGAGGTCCTAGCCGGCGCCGGTGCCGTCGTGGCGACGAGCGCGAACCTCCCCGGCGGCCCCGAGCCGCGCGCGCTGCGCGACGTCCCGCCCGAGCTCGCCGCCGGCGCGGCCGCCCTCGTCGACGGCGGTGAGCTGCCGGGCACCGCTTCGACCGTGCTCGACCTGACCGGGCTCGAGCCGAGCGTGGTCCGGGAGGGCGCCGGCGACGTGGACGAGGCGCTCGCGCGGATCCGGCAGGCCCTCCGGTAGCGCTGCACCGAGGAGACCTTGTGTTGATTCAACACAA
>DASTPC010000056.1:0-4005 GCA_035720085.1 Gaiellaceae bacterium | reverse complement strand
CCGTGCCGGTCGGCAGGTCCTGCCGCATGGCGGGACCCTACGACGGAGACCGCCGCGGCCGACACTCCGTGCGTGCGCGAGAGCCGACCTCGACCAGCGCGGCCGCCGTCGCGCGCGCCAGCTCGAACGCCTCGTCCGCGGTCCGCTGCCGCTCTTCGGCGTCACGGCGGCCGCCGGTGAGCAGCGGCAGTGCTCGGTCGAGGCGGTCGCGGAGCGCTGAGGGCGACAGCGTCCGGACGCGCGCGGCAGCGAGCTCGACCGCGAGCGGGAGGCGGTCGAGCCGCTCCACGATCGCTGCGACCGCCTCGTCGGGCTCGAACTGCGGCCGGATCCCGCGGGCCCGCTCGGCGAACAGCTGGACGGCATCGTCGAGGGTCATCGGCTCGACCGGCGCCTCGCGCTCGCCGGCTATCCCCAGCGGCTCGCGACTGGTCGCCAGCACGAGCAGCGAGGGCGCGGCAGCGAGCAGCGGCGCGACCACCGCGGCGACCCCGTCGAGCAGATGCTCGCAGTTGTCGAGCAGCAGAACGGTCGCCGTCCGCGCGAGGCGCTCGGCGATCACCTCCTCGAGCGAGCTGCCGGGTTCCGGCACGACCCCGACGCCGCCGGCGATCGCGGTCGGCACGAGGGAGGGGTCGCGGAGCGGTGCCAGCGGCACCCAGAAGACGCCGCCTGGACGGTCGTCGGCGAGCGCGCCGGCGAGCTGGAGCGCAAGGCGGGTCTTGCCCGAGCCGCCCGGCCCCGTGAGCGTAAGCAGCCGCGCGCCGGGCAGGGTCGCGAGCTCGACGAGCCGCTCCAGCTCCGCCTCACGGCCGAGGAACGGGGTCGCCGGCACCGGCAGGTTCGTCCTGTGCAGCGTCTTGAGCGGCGGGAACTCGCCCGCCCCGAGCTGGCGCAAGCGGACCGGTGCAGAGAGATCCTTGAGCCGGTGCTCGCCCAGGTCGACGAGCTCGCCCGTGCCGGCGTCGAGGAGCGCGACCGTGGTCGGCGAGAGTACGACCTGCCCGCCGTGCGCGACCGCGCCGATCCGGGCCGCGCGATGGACGTCCATCCCGACGTAATGCCCGTAGGCGACGAGCGCCTCACCGGTGTGGACGCCGATCCGGACGCGGATCCGGCCCTCCGACAGGCCGTCGCGCATCGCGTCCGCTGCCGCGACGGCCTGGCCGGCGGACGCGAACGCGCAGAAGAACGCGTCGCCCTGCGTGTCGACCTCGACGCCGCCGTGTGCAGCAAGCACGCCTCGGATCACGCGCCGGTGCTGCTCGAGCTCCTCCGCGTAGCTCGCCGCGCCGAGCTCCTCCAGCAGCCGCGTCGACCCCTCCACGTCGGTGAACAGGAAGGTGACCGTGCCGGTGGGCAGGTCGGGCCGCACGGCGAGACCCTACGACGGAGGCCGCCGCAGGCGATACTCGGCGCGTGCACGAGACCGAGTTCGAGCTCACCCGGCTGCAGGAACTGCTCGAGCGCTAGGCGGCCAGCGCCGCCGCGATCGCGGCGAGCGCCTCGTCCACCTCGGCCCGGCCGATCGTGAGCGGAGGAGTCAGCCGCAGCACGTCCGGGCCGGCCGAGAGGACGAGTAGGCCCCGCTCACGGCAGGCGTCGACGACACCGGCGGCGGGACGGTCGAGGACGGCGCCGAGAAGCAGGCCGCGGCCGCGCACCTCGCGCACGCCCGGCAAGCCGGCGAGCGCTGCGACCAGCTCCTCCCCGCGAGCGCGCACGCTCGCGAGCAGCTCCTCGTCGAGCCCACGCACGACCGCGCAGGCGGCGGCGCAGGCGACGGGGTTGCCGCCGAAGGTCGAGCCGTGGTCGCCGGGGGCGAAGCCTTCCGGTGCCGCGTCGGCGGCGAGCAGGGCCCCGACCGGTAGCCCGTTGCCGAGCCCCTTCGCGAGCGTGACGAGGTCCGGCTCGATCCCGAGCTGCTCGTGGGCGAAGAAGGTGCCCGTGCGCCCGAGCCCCGCCTGCACCTCGTCGACGACGAGGAGCGCGCCGACCTCCGCGGCGATCTCTGCTGCTGCCGCGGCGAACGACGTCTCCAGCGGCACGACGCCGCCCTCGCCGAGCACCGGCTCGAGCATGATCGCGGCCACGTCGCCGCCCGGGCTGACGGCGGCCTCGAGCGACTCGACCTCGTTCGGGCGGGCGAAGGAGACACCCGGCACGAGCGGCCCGAAGCCTTCCCATTTCCCCGGCTGCCCGGTCGCGGAAAGCGCGCCCAGCGTGCGGCCGTGGAAGCCGCCTTCGAGCGCGACGATCCCGGGCCGGCCGGTCGCCTTGCGCGCGTACTTGATCGCCGCCTCGTTCGCCTCCGCGCCCGAGTTGCAGAAGAACGCCCGTGCCCCGCCCATGCGCTCGGAGAGCAGGCCGGCGAGCTCGGCCATCGGCTCCGTCCAGTAGAGGTTGGAGGCGTGCCACAGCCGCTCCAGCTGCTCGCGCGCGGCCGCGAGCGGCGCCGGATGCAGGTGCCCGAGCCCGACGACGGCGATGCCGGCGACGAAGTCGAGGTAGTCGCGTCCGGCGTCGTCGCGCACACGGCAGCCCTGGCCGGAGACGATCGTCAGGTCGGCGCGCGCGTACGTCGGTAGGACGCGGTCGCGCAGCGCCGCCTCCGACACCGTCTCTCGAGCCGCCGTCAGGCGACCACCTCGGTCTCGCCGATCGCCGCCCGGACGCCGCCGCGGGCCGCGTGGACGGCGGCGACGAGCTTCGGGACGATCCCGCCCTCGAACGCGCCCGCGCCGAGCAGCCGGTCGGCCTCGTCCGCCTCGAGCGAGCCGACGACCCCGCCGTCGAGCAGCACGCCCGGGACGTCGGAGACGAAGAGGATCCGGTCGGCGCCGAGACCGACCGCGAGCGCGGACGCGGCCTCGTCGGCGTTGACGTTCAGCGGGCCTGCCGCCAGCGGCGCGACGACGGGGATCCGCCCGTCGGCGAGCGCGTCGAGGACGGCGGGCGGCGCGCACGGCACCGGCTCGCCGACGAGGCCGAGCTCCTCGACCTGCTTGGCGGCCAGCCCGATCTCGTCGCCGAAGAGGCCGACGGCGCGCGGGCCGACCGCGGCGCACACCGCCGCGTTCACCTCCGCGAACGACTCGCGCACGACGGCGAGCACCTCCGGCGTCGTCACGCGCCGGCCGCGGACGAAGCCGGGCACGAGGCCGCGCCGCTCCATCTCGGCCGAGATCTGCGGCCCGGCGCCGTGCACGACGACCACTTCGGTCCCGTCCGCGGCGAGCTTGACCGCGTCGCCGGCCGCCTGTGCGGCCACGCGCCCGCCGACCTTGAGCACGACTCGGCTCACGTCGTGTACTCGGCGTTTATCCGCACGTAGTCGTACGAGAGGTCGGAGGCGAGGTAGGAGGCACGCCCCTCGCCGAGGCCGAGGTCGACCTCGATCCGGCAGGCCGGGCCGCCGAGCGTCGGCGTCTCGCCCGTCGGCGCGCCGTCGCGGTAGACGACGGCGCCGTCGAAGGCGACGGTCAGCCGCTCGGGGTCGAGGCGTGCGAAGCCGCCGTTCCAGGGTGCCGAGCCAGCGGCGGCGAGCACGCGGCCCCAGTTCGGGTCGTGCCCGAAGGCGGCGGTCTTGACGAGCGGCGAGGTGGCGATGCGGCGGGCGATGGCCAGCGCTTCCTCGTCCGAGGAGGCGGCGGTGACGAGGATCTCGAGCAGGACCGTCGCGCCTTCTCCGTCCTCGACGATCTGCCGGGCGAGGTCGGCGCACACCTCGTGCAGCGCCGCGGAGAACGCCTGATCCGTAGCGGGATCGCGCGCGATCCCGTTCTGACCGTTCGCGAGCAGCACGACGGCGTCGTTGGTGGAGCACTCGCCGTCCACGGAGATGCGGTTGAAGCTTTGCTCGACCGCCGGTCGGAGGAACCCGTCCACCTCCCCGGCGGCGAGCGGGTAGTCGGTCGTGACGACCGCGAGCATCGTCGCCAGGGCGGGATGGATCATTCCCGCCCCCTTCGCCATGCCGCCGACCGTGAAGCCGCCCGCCGAGCG
>DASTPC010000055.1:0-4257 GCA_035720085.1 Gaiellaceae bacterium | reverse complement strand
CTAGACGATCGTCTTGCCGAGCGCGCTCGCGACGAGCTCGACGGCGGTCAGCGCGGTCGCGTTCTCGCGGTCGAGGATCGGGTTGACCTCCACCACCTCGATCGACCCGGCGAGCCCCGACTCCGCGACCAGCTCGAGGGCGAGGTGCGCCTCGCGGTAGGTGAGCCCGCCGCGCACGGGGGTGCCGACGCCCGGCGCGACCTCCGGGTCGAGCACGTCGAGGTCGAACGAGACGTGGACGAAGCCGGGCCCGGCGACCCGGTCGAGCGCCTCCCGGACGGCGCGCTCGATCCCGATCCGGTCGATGTCGCTCATCGTGAAGACGCGGATCTCGGAGCCGCGCAGGAGCCGGCGCTCGGCCGCGTCGAGCTCGCGGACGCCGACGAGCACGGTGCGGCCGGGCTCGACGGCGGGGAGCGGCCACGCGTCGCTCTCGAACCCCTCGCCGGCGAGGCCGAGCGCGGCGGCGAGCGCCATGCCGTGCACGTTGCCGCTCGGGCTCGTCTCGGGCGTGTTCAGGTCCCCGTGTGCGTCGACCCAGACGACGCCGCCCGGACGTCCGGCGGCCGTCGCCAGGCCTCCGAGGGTGCCGAGCGCGACGGAGTGGTCGCCACCGAGTACGAGCGGCAGCTCGCCGGCGGCGACGGCCGAGGCGACGGCGGCGGCGATGCGCTCGCACGCGTCCAGGATCTCCGGCAGGTAGCGCGCCCGCTCGTCGCGCATCGCGGTCGCTTCCTGGACGGGCCCGTCGACGTTGCCGAGGTCGCGCACCGCCCAGCCGAGCCCGACGAGGCGCTCCTCGAGGCCCGCGTAGCGGATCGCCGAAGGCCCCATGTCGACGCCTCTGCGCCCCTGCCCGAGATCGAGGGCGGCGCCGATGATCGCCGCGGTACGCGAGGTCGGGCCGGGCACGAAGCGGGAGCCTACCGCGCGGGCAGTGGCGAGGGCCGGACTTGAACCGGCGACACCACGGTTTTCAGCCGTGTGCTCTACCAGCTGAGCTACCTCGCCGCGGGGACGCAGTGTAGCCGCCCGCGGGCGCGCCTCGTCTCCGTCTCGGATCGTCCGGCGCATGTCGACGGCAGCAGCGCCGATCGGAGCCGCGCCCGGAGTGGTGCAGGCGCGCGGCCGAACACCTGTGGGATCGGCAGCGGCGGCGAGATCGGAAAAGTGGGATCTCCAGCCGACCCCGGACGAAGAGAGAGACGTCGGGGCCGGATGACCGCGCCACCAACGTCTCTCGTTACCGCGACCCTATCGCATCCCGGCCGCCGGGCCAAGCTGACGGATCCGGAGCGCCCGGCCCGGCTGGGCGTGGAGCATCGCCGCGGCGTTGCCATTCGAGATCGCAAGCGACATGTTCCGGTAGCTGTCTTCGAAGAGGATCACGTCGCCCGGCCGCGCGTCGGCAAACGTGCGCGCCGCCACGGCGAAGTAGCGCTCGCCGGCGAGTTCGAGCTCGACGCGCGTGCCGGCGATGACGCCGATCCGCTCGACGTCGTCACGCGTCAGGTTGAGCGCGATGTTGCCGAAGCTGTCGACGTACAGCATCGTCGCCTCGATCAGACTGTCGCCGAACCCCGGCTCGGGCAGGTCGAGGCGGACGAGCGCCTCCGGGTCGAGGGGCAGGCCGAGCTCGTGGAGCTCGACGCCGCTCGCGAGATGCGCCGCGACCGGGGCGAAGATGTCCCGCCCGTGGAAGGTGCGGGAGATCGACTCGAGCCAGTAGGCCTCGTTCGTGAGCTCGCAGGCGTCGACGATGCCCGCGCGCTCCGCTGCCGGCAGTAGGAGCCCGTTGTCCGGGCCAACGTAGAGACGGCCCTCCGCGTCGCGGAGCACGAGCGGACGCCGGATGCCGCCGACGCCCGGGTCGACGACGGCGAGGTGCACGCCGACGGGCATGTACGGGACCGTGTTGGCGAGGACCAGGGCTCCCTGGAGCACCGCGCGGGGCGGGATGCCGTGCGTGACGTCGAGGATCTGGACGTCGGGCGCGATCCGCTTGATCACGCCGTGGCACGTGCCGACGAAGTCGTCGGAGAGGCCGAAGTCGGTGAGGAACGTGACGAACACGGCCCCGAGGCTATCGTCCGGCGGCTCGCTCGACCGCCTCGACGAGCCCGTCGACGTCGGCCGACGTCGCCTCCGCCGCGATCTGCAGCCCCAGCGCGGCCGCTTGCCGCGCTGTCTCGGGGCCGATCGCGACCACCGGGATCCCGAGCTCGAGCGCAGCGAGCGCGCGCACAGCGGAGGGCGACGCGACGACGGCCAGCTCACCGGTGGGCGGCGGGTCGGGCCGCAACTCGACCGTGCGGTAGAGGACGACGACGTCGGCGTCGAGCGTCTCGGCGAGCAGCGGCCGCGCGCCCTCCGCGCCCGCGAAGAGCACCCGCCCCGCAGGCCGCGGAAGCTCGGCGAGGAGGCCCTCCTGCGTGGCGACGCGTGGAACGAGATCGGCTCCGCCGAGCGCCGCCGCCGTCGCGGGCCCGATCGCTGCGACCCGGCGCGGCGTGCCGCGCATGCGCCTGAGTAGCTCGCGGGCGCCGTTCGCGCTCGTCACCACGACCCAGTCGTAGCCGTCGACGTCGACAGGCCCGTCACCGACCGGCTCGATCCGAATCAGCGGACAGCGCACGACGTCGTGCCCGGCATCCTCGAGCCGCCCCGCCAGCTCGCCGTCCTGCCCGGCAGGCCGCGTCACGATCAGCCGGGCCATGCGTCCCTGTGTCGGGCGGAGCGCGCAGGGGCGGGCGGCCCCACCCACCACCCCCCACCCTCCCACGGGGTAGAGAACGGTAGTGGTCGAGCGCGAACGTGTCCGTGCCAACTTCGTGCCGATCTCGGCGCGTCGGTCACGTCGCAGCCGCGTGAGCCGTCGCCAGCAGGCCGAGCTTGCGGCCGAGCGCCTCGGGGTCGCCGCCGGTGCGACGCTCGACCCAGCGCCCGTCCTCATCCGCGACCAGGGCGATCAGCCGGACGCCGTCGTGGTGCGCCGCGACCGGCGCGAGACAGCCGGCGCCCACGACGGCGACGCAGCGGCGCTCGGCCTCGACGCGCCGGCGCGTCTCGGCGTGGTCCACCGCCGCGACCAGCTCCTCCTCGCCCGCACGCACCTGCAGCGCGAGCGCGCCCTGACCGGCCTCGGGGAGCAGTTCCTCGACCGAGAACCGATACCCGATCTCGGCCCCGAGCCCGAGCCGGTCGAGGCCGCAGGCGGCGAGGACGACGGCGTCGAGGCCGCGCTCCCCTCGCTTGCGCAGCCGCGTGTCGATGTTCCCGCGCAACGGCTCGACCGAGAGCGACGGCTCGAGGGCGAGCAGCTGCGCGCGCCGCCGCGCCGAAGCGGTCCCGACCCGTATCCCCGGCTGCAACGCGGTTGCGCCGCAGAGCGCGTCGCGCGGATCCTCCCGCGCCGGGTAGGCGCCGACGGCGAGGCCCTCGGTGTCGGTGGAGGTCATGTCCTTCGCGGAGTGGACGGCGACGTCGATGCGACCCGCGAGCAGTGCCTCCTCGAGCTCCTTGACGAACACGCCGCGGGCCCCGATCTCACCGAACGGCCGCGTCCGGTCACGGTCACCGGCGGTGGTGACGGGGACCAGCGCGATCTCGATCCCGGGCCGGCGGAGCGTCGCGGCGGCGCGCTCGGCCTGGGTGAGCGCGAGCCTACTGCCGCGGGAACCGACGCGCAGCAGCACGGCAGCGGCGCACGGGCACCGTCCTCGACTCCCCGCAGGCGCGCCGGCCGAGCGGCCGGATGCGGAGGAATGCGGTCGGCGCCTGCAGCGGGAGCGGCCTTCCGACCAACGGTGTGGTCACGACCGGCCCTCCTCCTCGTCCAGCCCGAACAGGTGGCGCACGACGTCAGCATAGACCACGCCGTCGGCCGCCACGGCGGCCTCCTTGAGGCGCACGGTCGGCAGGTGGAGCAGCTTGTTGACGATCTGCGCCGTCACCGCCTCGACCAGCCGCCGCTCGCTCTCGGGCAGACGCTCGAGCCGGCTCTCCGCCTTGGCGAGCTCGCTCGCGCGGATCTCCTCTGCCCGCGCCCGCAACGACGCGATCGCGGGGACGATCGCAAGCGACGCCTGCCACTCGTGGAAGCGGACCGCCTCGTCGGCGACGACACGCTCGGCCCGGGCAGCCTCGTCGCGGCGGCCCGCCAGCGAGACCTCCACCACGGCCTCGAGATCGTCGATGTCGTAGACGAAGCACCCGTCGATCTCACCCAGCAGGGGGTCGACGTCCCGCGGCACGGCG
>DASTPC010000054.1:0-4120 GCA_035720085.1 Gaiellaceae bacterium | reverse complement strand
CCGTGGCGCTCGTCTCCGCCGCCCGTCAGGGCTTCATGCGCGAGAGCTGACCGCTCCCCGAGGGGGCTTGTGACGATCAGTCGCTAGGCGTCGCTCGTCGGGGACGACCAGCGTGCCCGCGTCGCCGCGGGCGATGCGGCCGGCGTCGGCGAGGGCGCCGATCCCGGCCCGGCCGCCGGTGGCCTCGACGAAGCGGCAGGCCGCCTCCACCTTTGGCGCCATCGAGCCCTCGGCGAAGCGTTCCCGGCGCAGCTCCGCCGGGGTCGCGCGCGCGATCGGCAGCGCGTCACGCGTGCCGAAGCCGCGCTCGACCGCGGGCACGTCCGTCAGCAGGAGCAGTAGGTCGGCGCCGAGCTCGCGCGCGAGCACCGCGGCGGCCAGGTCCTTGTCGATCACCGCCTCGACGCCGCGCAGCAGCCCGTGCTCGCGCACTACGGGGATGCCGCCTCCGCCCGTGCAGACGACGAGCACGCCGTGCTCGACCAGGAGCCTGATCGTCTCCAGCTCCACGATCGCCCGCGGCTCCGGCGAGGAGACGACGCGCCGCCACGCAGGCCCGTCGCGGGCGACCGTCCAGCCGCGCTCGGCGGCGAGCCGGCGCGCGTCGGTCTCCGCGTAGACCGGCCCGATCGGCTTCGTCGGCCGGCCGAAGGCCGCATCGTCGGGCGCCACGACGACCTGGGTCAACAGCGTAGCGACGCGGCGGCCGGGCAGCGCGTTCTCGAGCTCCTGCTCGAGCAGGTAGCCGATCATCCCCTCGCTCTCGGCGCCGAGCACGTCGAGGGGGTAGGGGGTGACGGCTTCGTAGGCGGCGGCCTGGAGCGCGAGCAGCCCGACCTGCGGGCCGTTCCCGTGCGTGAGGACCAGTTCGGCGCCCGTCGCGAGCCCGGTGAGCGCCTCGACCGCCCGCCGGACGTTGGCGCGCTGGCGCGCCGCCTCGAGCGGCTCGCCGCGACGCAGGAGCGCGTTCCCGCCGAGCGCAGCGACGACGCGGGTCACAGGCGCTAGCTGGTCGCCACGGCGAGCTCCCGGTGGGCCAGGCGCTCGAGCGGGGCGATCACCTCGTGCAGCGTCGGCCGGCCGAGCTCCCGCAGCTCGTAGCGCGCGTGGCGCAGCGGGTGGCGGGTCTCGATCAGCCGGCCCAGGTCGACCGGCGTCCCGGTGACGACGACGTCGCACTCGACGGCGTCGATCGTGCGGGCCAGATCCTCCAGCTGGTCGTCTCCGTACCCCGTCGCCGGCAGGACGGCGCCGACGTGCGGGTAACGGGCGAACGCGGCCGCGATCGAGCCGACCGCCCACGGTCGCGGGTCGACGAGCTCGGCGGCGTGCGCCGCACGCGCCGCGACGGTGCCGGCGCCGAACGCCATCCCGCCGTGGGTGAGCGTCGGCCCGTCCTCGACGACGAGCACGCGCTTCCCGCCGAGCGGCGGCCCGGGGTCGAGCGTGACCGGCGACTCGGCCCGGATCACCGTCGCGCGCGGGTTGACCGAGACGACGTCCGCCAGCACGCGGTGGACGTCCTCCGGTGCGGCGCTGTCGACCTTGTTGACGACGACGACGTCGGCCAGCCGGAGGTTGGTCTCGCCGGGGTGGTAGGCGAGCTCGTGCCCGGCGCGGAGCGGATCGGCGACGACGATCGAGAGGTCGGGCCGGAAGAACGGGAAGTCGTTGTTCCCGCCGTCCCAGACGATCACGTCCGCCTCCTCCTCGGCCGCGGCCAGGATCGCTGCGTAGTCGACGCCCGCGAACATGACCATGCCGAGCTCGACGGGCGCCTCGTACTCCTCCCGCTCCTCGACGGTCGGCCGGGACGCGTCGATGTCGGCGATCGTGGCGAAGCGCTGCACGCGCATCCGCTCGAGGTCACCATACGGCATCGGGTGCCGGACGAGTGCGACCCGCAGGCCGGAGTCGACGAGCAGCTTGCCGAGCTTCCGGCTCGTCTGGCTCTTGCCGCAGCCGGTCCGGACCGCGGTCACCGCGATCACGGGCCGTCGCGACCTCAGCATCGTCGCGTGCGGCCCCAGGAGGCGGAAGTCCGCTCCCGCCGCGAGCGCGATCGACGCCTTGTGCATGACGTCCTCGTGTGAGAGGTCGGAGTAGGCCAGCACGACCTCGTCGACGCCTTCCGCGTGGACGAGCTCGGTCAGCTCCTCCTCCGGCCGGATCGGGATGCCCGCCGGGTAGCGCGGGCCGGCGAGCGAGGCCGGGTAGATGCGCTCGTCGATGCCCGGGATCTGGGCGGCTGTGAACGCGACGACGCGCGACGCGGGGTCTTCCCGGAAGACGACGTTGAAGTCGTGGAAGTCGCGCCCGCCCGCGCCCATGATCAGCACCTTGCGCACGGTTCACCTCCTCGGTTGGGGCGGAGCAGTCGGCCCCGCGACCGGGCCCCGAATCGGGCCGTTGCCTCGATCGAACCGCCTCGACGACCGCCGCGCATCGGCGGCTGCGCCGATCCGCGGCCGGGGAAAGTACGGAACCGCGGCGGAGTAGGATCGGCCCGCGATGAGCCTCTTCGACCGCGTCGTCGTCCGGCTCCTGCCGGCTGTGCCGCGGCGGGTCGTTCGGCGCGTGTCCGCCCCTTACATCGCAGGCCCGACGCTGGCGGACGCCCGTGCGACCGTCGCGTCGCTCAACGCGGAGGGGAAGCTGGCGACGGTCGACGTGCTCGGCGAGGAGATCACGCGCCCGGAAGAGGCGCGCGCGATCGCCGGAGCGTATCGGGAGGTGCTCGCCGCGATCGAGCACGACGCGCTGGAGGCGAACGTGAGCGTCAAGCTGACCGCGCTCGGACTCAAGCTCGACCCCTCGCTCGCCCGCGAGCTGCTCGGCGAGGTCGTCCGGGATGCGCGCGCGCGCGACATCTTCGTGCGGATCGACATGGAGGACTCCTCCTGCACCGACGAGACGCTGGCGCTCTACCGGGAGCTGCGCGCGGCAGGGCTCGACGGGGTCGGGATCGTGCTGCAGGCGGCCCTGCGGCGGACGCTCGCGGACATCGCCGACCTGGCAGACCTGCAGCCGCGCGTCCGGCTCTGCAAGGGCATCTACGTGGAGCCCGCCTCCGTCGCCTTCCGCGACGACGACGTGATCCGGCGCTGCTTCGTCGCCTCGCTGGAGGCGCTGCTCGCGGCGGGCTGCCACGTCGGGGTGGCGACGCACGACGAGGCCCTGATCCGGGCCGCGCTCGACCGGTTCGGGGGGCTGCCGAGGACGGCGTACGAGCTGCAGATGCTGCTCGGCGTGCGCGAGGGCCGTGCGTCGGAGCTCGTCGCCGCCGGCCATCCGCTTCGCGTCTACGTCCCCTTCGGCCGACGCTGGTACGAGTACTCGCTGCGACGACTGCAGGAGAACCCGAAGGTGGCCGGCTACGTCGCCGGCGACGTCGCGCGTCGACTCGTCCCTGGGCGGTAGCCTCGAGAGAGGCGTTCCGCGAACGTCGCTTGGCGCCGAACGGTGGCTGTTGCGGCCGCCCGGGGGCGGACGCCTTCAGGGATGTTCGCGCGGCCGGGCCTGCACAGGTGTGCGGGCCCGGCCTTGCGCCGACTAGGGCTGCGGCTTCGCGGCGCCGGGCCCGAGCCAGCACTGCAGCGCGGCGCCCCGGTACACGGCAAGCGCGCGCGCGTAGCGCGCCTGCCTGGTCGCCACGACCGTGCCGTGCACGAGCAGCCGCGCGACGACGCGCACGCCGCGCACCTGGACGCCCGGCCGGAGCACGAGCCGGCAGGTGAGCGGCCGCTTCGCTGGCGTGCGCGTCAGGCAAGTGCCGAGGAGCGTCGAGCGGTCGAACGCCTTGATCTCGACGATCCCGGCCCGCCCGCTCGCGATCGCGACGAGCAGCGAGCGGCCCTTGCGCGCGAGGAGCGGCAGCGCGAGCGCGTTGCGCGCGCCGGCCGCCGGGGCGACCGGGGTCAGCGGCAGGCTCGGCGCGGGCACGGGTGTCGCCGTCGCGGCGGGCGCGCTCGGAGGGGGCGGCGGCGCCGGTGGCGCAGGCGGCGCAGGCGGCGGCGGTGGCGGGGGCGCCGGAGGCGGCGGCGGGGGGGGAGGGGGCGGCGGCGGTGGCGGTGGCGGAGGCGGAGGCGGAGGCGGAGGCGGAGGCGTGGGCGACGACGTC
>DASTPC010000053.1:0-18177 GCA_035720085.1 Gaiellaceae bacterium | reverse complement strand
CGACTTCACCCACGGCTTGCGCCGTAGGCCTCGCTCGACCGCCTTCTTCGCCAGGAGCCCTGCGCCGATCATCACGGCCGGGTTGGACGTGTTCGTGCAGGACGTGATCGCGGCGATCACGACGGAGCCGTGGTCGAGCGTGAACGTGGCGCCGTCCAGCTCGCAGGGGACGCCCGAGCTCCAGTCTGCCACCGCGACGTCGGCCACGGGCACTGCGCCCTCTCCCTCGGGCACGGTCGCGCCGGGCTCCATCGCCGCCGGCGGGTCGCTCGCGGGGAAGGTCTCGGCGACGCCGGCGTCCTGCGCGTTGCCGTAGTCGACGCCGAACGTCGGCAGCGCCTCTACGAAGGAGCGCTTCGCCGCGTCGAGCGGGATCCGGTCCTGCGGCCGGCGGGGCCCGGCCAGCGACGGCTCGACGCTCGCAAGGTCGAGCTCCACCACCTGCGAGTACGTCGGCGTCTCGTCCGGGTCGTGGAACAGGCGCTGCTCCCTGCAGTACGCCTCCACCAGCGCGATCCGCTCGGCGGGGCGGCCGGTCAGCCGCAGGTACCGGAGCGTCTCCTCGTCGACCGGGAAGAAGCCGCAGGTGGCGCCGTATTCGGGCGACATGTTCCCGATCGTGGCGCGGTCCGCGAGCGGCAGGCCGGCGAGGCCGTGCCCGAAGTACTCGACGAACTTTCCGACGACGCCGGTCTCCCGCAGGATCTGCGTCACCGTCAGCACGAGGTCGGTCGCGGTCGCGCCCTCCGGCAGCCGGCCCGTCAGGCGGAAACCGACGACCTGCGGCACGAGCATCGAGATCGCCTCGCCGAGCATCGCCGCCTCCGCCTCGATGCCGCCGACTCCCCAGCCGAGCACGCCCAGGCCGTTCACCATCGTCGTGTGGGAGTCGGTGCCGACGAGCGTGTCGGGGAACGCCTGGCCGTCGCGCTCCTCGACGACGCGCGCGAGGAACTCGAGGTTGACCTGGTGCACGATGCCGGTGTTCGGCGGGACGACGGCGAGGTTGGCGAATGCGCCCTGTCCCCAGCGCAGGAAGGCGTAGCGCTCACGGTTGCGCTCGAACTCGAGCTCGGCGTTGCGCACGATCGCCCGGCGGGTGGCGTAGTCGTCCACCTGCACCGAGTGGTCGATCACGAGCTCGGCCGGAAGCTGCGGGTTGATGCGGGCGGGGTCGCCGCCGAGGTCGCGCATCGCGTCGCGCATCGCCGCCAGGTCGACGATCGCGGGCACGCCGGTGAAGTCCTGGAGCAGCACGCGTGCGGGCGTGAACGAGATCTCGCTCGACGGCTCCGCCTCGGCGACCCACGTCGCGACGGCCTCGACGTCGGCGGCGGTGACCGTGTGGCCGTCCTCGCGGCGCAGCACGTTTTCGAGCAGGATCCGCAGCGTGTAGGGAAGGCGGAAGACGTCGAAGCGCGACTGCAGCACGTCGAGCCGGAAGACCTCGAAGTCGCGACCGCCGACCGCGAGGGTCGCGCGCGCTCCGAAGCTGTCCGGATGGTTCATCGCTTCGATTGAATCAGAAGCTGCACGAGCCGCCTCACGTCAGCGCTCGGCGTGCTCGTCGAGCGTTGCGAGCTCAGCGGCGGGCACGACCCGCTGGATCTCCTCGAACAGCTCGCGCTCCTCCACCCGGACGTGCTCGCGGAGGAGCGTGCCGAGCTCGCGTAGCCGCTCCGCCGCGACGTCCCCCGCGGCCACGTCGGCGCGCAGTGCCCGCGCCAGGCCGTGCAGCTGCATGTGTTCGGCCAGGATCCGCTCGAGCAGCGGTGTCGAGCCCGCATGGCGCGCGTAGAGCGGGAAGAGCTCCTCCTCCTCGCGCCGAAAGTGGGCGACCGTCGTCTCGAAGAAAGCGTCTGCGTATGCCTTGCCGGCCGCCAGTCGGCCCTCGGCGTCGGCGGACTCGGCGGCGGCCAGCAGCCGGCGCGCCTGGACGAGCTCGTGGTGGTGGTCCTCCGAGAGCGGGACGAGCGCAGCGTGGCGCTTCACGGGCGCCGCAGCCGCTCGAGCCCGCGCTCGGTCAGGCTCGGCTCGGCGGGGTCGAAGTGGCGCCTGACGGCGTCCGCGTACGGGCGCGAGACGCGCGTCGCGTAGGCGCCGAAGCCCTCGTCGCGAAGCGGCCGGAGGTCCTCCGTGTACGGGTCGAGCACGTGCTGGCGGCCGACGTGCCGCGCCGAGTTGAAGAACGCGATCCCGATCCCGGTCGAGACCTCGAGCAGCGTGCGGTCCTCGCGTACCGCGGTCGCGCGCAGGCTCTCGTACACGGCGGCGAGCTCGCCGGCCGACGGCAGCGCGGCGGCGTCGTCGCGGAGGTCTGCCAGCGACCGGCGCAGCGCGACGAGCTCGAGCGGCGGGATGTCGATCAGCCGCGCGGTCGTCCCGGAGGCGCCTTCGAGCGCGCCGAGCAGCTCGTCGACCGAGTCGAGCTGGACGTCGGCCTCCAGCACGCCGGCAGCCTTCAGCTCCGCCACGAACGCGTCCAGGTAGGCGCGCGAGCCGTGCATCACGTCTGCGGCGGCTGCGAGCAGCCAGAGCGGTGAGAAGCCGAAGGCCGCGATCGAGCCGAGCTCGACCGCGTTGCCGGCGCCCTTGCGCACGGCCAGCTTCCCGGGATCCGGCTCGTACTCGTTCGCCGGCGACGCGTGCGGCTCGACGCCGCCGACGAGCTCGATCGTCACCCGGAGCAGGTTCTTCGCGGTCGCCTCGTACAGCCGCGACTGCCGCACGAGCCGCGGCAGGACGAGCGCCGCCGTCTCGTGCACTGCGCCGCCGAGCGCGGCGGCCACCGCCCGCACGACCCGCTCGGGCAGGGAGAGCGCGAAGGTGACCCGGCGTCCCATCGCTAGCATCATGCCGATGGCGACCGAGACCATTCGAGCGCTGCTCGAACAGGCGTTCCCGGACGCCGTCGAGATCGGCGTCGACGACCGGACCGGCGGGGGCGACCACTTCCAGGTCACCGTCGCTAGCCCGACGTTCGACGGGCTGCCGCTGCTCGAGCAGCACCGGCGCGTCAACGAGGCGCTCGCGGGCCCGCTTGGCGACGGCAGCATCCACGAGCTTCGTATCCGCACCCGGGGGACGGCGTGAGACGTCCCGTGTCGATTCCCGGCCGCGACAGCGGCCGGCTTCACGGACGTTCGCGCGCAGAAGGAGGAGGGACAGCATGAGCACGCTACGCGAGCAGATCGAGGAGATCATCCAGACAGAGCCGGTGACGGTGTTCATGAAGGGAACGCCGCAGATGGTGATGTGCGGCAACTCGGAGCGCGCGCTCCGTGCGCTGCACGCGGCGGGAGCGCCGATCTCGGCCGTCGACATCCTGCCCGACCCGCAGATCCGCCAGGAGCTCTCGGCGATCTCGGGCTGGCCGACGATCCCGCAGGTGTTCATCCGCGGCGAGCTCGTCGGCGGCGCCGACATCTGCGAGGAGCTCTACGCCTCCGGCGAGCTCGAGAGGAAGCTCGACGAGGCGCTCGGCGCAGAGCGCGAGCAGGTCGTGAAGACGCTGGCCGTCGCCGAGGTCGTCTGACCCGCAGCTGAGCGGCTTGCCGCCGCCCCGTCCGGTCGCCGGCGTAACCCGCCCGTGCCGGCCGACGGAGCTCCCGAGATGCGCGACGACGACATTCGCTACGCGAAGAACGGCGACGTCCACCTCGCGTACGAGCTGCACGAACAGGGCGGCGGCGTCGATCTCGTCCTGATCAGGACCTTCGTCTCGCAGCTGGAGCAGTACCGCCGGCTGCCGAGCATGGTGCAGTTCACCGAGCGACTCGGCGAGCTCGGACGGCTGATCTGCTTCGACCACCGGGGCACGGGCCTGTCCGACCGGGTGCGCGGGTATCGCCTGCCCACGATCGAAGAGCGCGTCGACGACCTCTCCGCAGTGCTCGACGCAGCCGGAAGCGACCGCGCGGTCGTGGTAGCGCTGGCGGACGGCGGACCGCTCGGCTGCATGTTCGCCGCGGCCCGTCCCGAGCGGACGGTCGCGCTCGTCCTGTGCAACACGAGACCGCGCATCGCGTGGGCCCGGGACTACCCGTGGGGGATGCGCGAGGCCGAGTTCGAGCGGGAACTGGCGGACATCGACGCCGGCTGGGGAACACGGGCGAAGGCCGAGGCGGACGCTCGTCGCCTGGGGTTCGGCGGCATGTCGCTCGAGGAGCTGACGGACTGGTACCTCGGGTACATGCGGGTCTCCGCTGGGCCCGGCGACGCCGTCGCAGCCTTCCGGATGTTCTACGACTCCGACGTCCGCACCATGCTCGGCACGATCAGAGTCCCGACGCTCGTCCTGAGCCGCGGCGGTGAGCAGGCGGACGAGGGAGCGGCGTTCGCTCGACTGATTCCCGGTGCCCGGCATCAGGCGATGCCCGGGACAGCGCCGTACGTGCTTTCGGAACGCGCCGACGCATATCTCGAGGCGATCCAGCGGTTCGTCAGCGAGGTCCGCGACGACGAGGCTGCGTTCGAGAGCATCCTCGCGACGGTTCTCTTCACGGACATCGTCGGGTCGACGCGGCGTCAGGCTGAGCTGGGTGACCTCCGCTGGCAGCAACTGATCGCCGAGCACCACCGGCTGATTCGGGGCTGTCTCGCGCGGTACCGTGGCCGTGAGCTCGACACCGCGGGCGACGGCTTCTTCGCCGCGTTCGACGGACCGGTCCGGGCGATCCGCTGCGCGCAGGCGATCGGCGAGGCTGTCGCGCCACTCGGCATCGAGCTTCGCGCCGGTCTCCACACGGGGGAGTGCCGCAACATCGAGGGCAAGGTGGGCGGCCTGGCCGTCTCGATCGGAGCGCGGGTGACGGCGCTCGCCGGGCCGGCGGAGATCCTCGTCTCGCAGACCGTACGCGACCTCGTGGCGGGCTCGGGGCTCGAGTTCCTCGACCGCGGCGAGCACGAGCTCAAGGGCGTACCGGGGACGTGGAAGGTGTACGCGGTGAGCTGAGCGCGCCGTCTGAGCAGGCCTTAATCCGCCCGCAACGCCATCTGAACTCCCCCTAACCCGGGGTTTACCCCGCCGGGGCTACAACGGGAAGGCGTGTCCCGTGTTCCCGTGACCCAGCTCGTCGCGCTCGCCGCCGTGGCCCTCCTCGGCGGCGTCGCGGCACTCGGCGGCGCGGCCGCGTTCGGCGCGTTCGACGACGGCGGCACCACGACCGTCGTCGAGACGCAGGGCGCCTCGGCCGCGCCCGCCGTCTCCCGCTCGGGCGGCCTCACGATCAACGAGATCTACCGGCGCAGCGCGCCGGGCGTCGTCCAGATCAACACGCGCTCGCAGGCTCCGGCGAGCGACGCGTTCGGCCAGTTCGGCGAGATCCCCCAGCAGGCGCTCGGCTCCGGGTTCGTGATCGACCGCGAGGGCCACATCGTCACCAACTTCCACGTGATCGACGGCGCCGACCAGATCGACGTCAGCTTCTCCAACCAGGACACGCTGAAGGCGACCGTCGTCGGCAGCGACCCGTCCACGGATCTCGCCGTGCTCAAGGTCGACGCCGGCTCGCGGGCGCTGACGCCGCTGCGGCTGGGCGACTCGGACCGCGTCCAGGTCGGCGACGAGGTCGTCGCGATCGGCAACCCGTTCGGCCTCGAGCGCACGGCCACGGCCGGGATCGTGAGCGCCTTGCAGCGTGCAGTCACCGCTCCCAACGGCTTCTCCATCGACCACGTGATCCAGACCGACGCCCCGATCAACCAGGGCAACTCGGGTGGCCCCCTGCTGAACAGCGCGGGCGAGGTGATCGGCGTCAACTCGCAGATCGAGACGCGCAGCGGCGGCAACGTCGGCATCGGCTTCGCCGTTCCGTCGAACACCGTCCAGTCGGTCGTCGCGCAGCTCCTGCGCAGCGGTCGCGTCGACCGTGCCTACCTCGGCATCTACACGCGCCCGGTGTCGGCGGACCTTGCCCGCCTCTTCCGCCTCCCGGTCGACGCCGGCCTGCTGGTCGAGTCCGTCGCACCGAAGAGCGCCGCCGCCGAGGCCGGCTTGCACGGAGGCAACGACCAGGTGATCGTCTCCGGCGAGAGCTATCGCCTGGGCGGGGATCTGCTCGTGGCCGCCGACGGCCGGCGCGTAGCCGGCGTCGAGGAGCTTCGCGACATCCTGGCCGGGCACAAGCCCGGCGACACGATCGACCTCGAGGTCTACCGCGACGGCGCCAAGCGCACCGTCACGGTCGAGCTCGGGCGGCAACCCTCGTCTCCCCGGGGCTAGCCGCCCGTAGAAGCGCCCGTCCCCCCGGGCGTGAGAGACGGCGCTGGGCCCCGCTGCCTGCCAGGGGCCCGGCGGCCGTTTCCGCCGTCGGGGTCAGACGGCCTCGCGCAGGCCGATTCCGTGCCGGGCGAGCTCCTCGTCGGTGAGCGCGTAGCCGCGGTCGATCAGCGCCTGCTTCGACTCCAGGGGCCAGACGAGGCCGGCGCGGAAGCTCGGATCGAGCGCCGCCTCTCCGGGGTCGCCGCGCACGATCACGGTCGGCAGGGCGCGGTCGTGGCGGAACGGGAAGCGGGCGGCGGCGAAGCGTGCCTCGATCTCCGCGGCCACGCGCGCACGGCGGCCGGGCAGCGCGTGCCGGCGGGCGATCCGCTCCACGTCGCGGCGCAGCGTCTCCAGCTCCTGCACCGAAGCGTCCTTGTCGCTCGCGTGGCGCTGCTCGAGCTCGGTGTTGCGCGCGATCGCGATCCGCATCAGGCGGACGATCATGTCGGCCAGGTGCGCCGGCTCACCGCGCGCCTGCCGCTGCTCGGCCTCGACGAGCTCGCCGATCAGCGCCCGTACCGGCGGCACCGCACGGAACCGCTCCAGCCGGCGACGGAGCCGGCTCAGGTTCTCGCTGCTCGGACGCGGGTGGTGGGAGAAGTAACGGAAGCCGACGATCCGCTCCACCTCGGGGTTGTCGTAGGCGTGGCCGAGCGGGAAGTTGCGTACCCAGCCGCCGTCCGTCCCGATCACGTCGCCGACCCGGAGTGGCAGCACGAGGGCGCTGATCGCCGCGGACGCCAGCACCGCGCGGCCCATCACGTCGGGCGAGTCCCGGTGCGAAGAGAACGTCCGCTCGAACGCCTGCTCCCCGGCCTCCTCCCAGGCGTCGGCGACATCCGTGACGCAGACGACCAGCTCGACCGGGCTGCGCGCCAGCTCGTCGGCAACCGCGGCGATCGGGCCGAGCCGTTCCTCGATCGTCTCCGGCAGCCGGTAGTCGTGGAGGCCCGTGAGCGGCGTCTGCCACAGGCGGTGGGGGCGGAACGTCTCGTCGGGCTCCAGCTGGAGCAGGAAGCTCTCGAGCTCGTCGAGCTGGTCGAGCGCAGCCATCACGCCGGCGAGCGCGCCTGCCGACGTCCCGTAGACCCAGCCGACCCGCGGCCAGAGCGGGCTGGCGCGCAGCCGCTTGAGGAATCCGAGCTCCAGCAGCATCCCGTTCATCCCGCCACCCGACATGACGAGGGCGACGTCGCGCTCTCCGCTCATGTAGACATTGTGCTCGGGTGGAGAGACAACGCACGTACCCGGGCGTGGAGGCCGTCGAGGACGAGCAACTCCTCGAGGACGAGGAGCTCTGGAGCGACGACGAGGCCGAGGACTACACCGGCTGGTTCTGCGTCCGCACGGACCCGTTCCCGTGCCCGGCTGACGGCTGCTCGTTCGTCGCCGACTACATGACCGCTGCGCACCTGATCCTCGTCTGGGAGGAGCGCGACGACCCGAACCTGCTCTGGCACGCGCAGCGGGCGAAAGAGGTCGGCCGGAACCCGCGCGTGGTCGAGTACGAGCGCGGATTCGGCCCGAGCGCCTCGTACTATGCGTGGGAGGCCGCCGGCCGGCCGGTGCACGGCGTGCGCGGCACGAGCTGAACGCGTTCGGGCGCGAGCTCACGATCGGCATCGAGGAGGAGCTCTTCCTCGTCGACGCTCGCTCGCTCGAGGCGGTCCCGGCGGTTCACGAGATCGTGCCGGAGCCCTCCGAGCGGGTGAAGCTGGAGCTCTTCCAGTGCCTGGTCGAGACGACGACGCCGATCTGCAGGTCGGCCGGCGAGGCGCTCGACGCGCTGCAGCGGCTGCGCGAGGAGGTGGCCGAGCGCGCGGAAGCGCACGGCCTCGCGCTGCTCGCCGCCGGCTCGCACCCGCTCGCGCGGGGCGAGGAGCAGCCGCTGGTCGACGCGCCGGTCTACCGGAAGATGGCGGCCGCCCTCGGCGACGCGGTGCAGCGGCAGCTCGTCTGTGGGCTACACGTCCATGTCGGGCTCCCGAACGAGCGGGCGTGCATCCACGCCTACGAGGGCGTGTTGTCCTGGCTGCCGGTCGTCCTGTCGCTTGCGGCCGCCTCGCCCTACCTCGACGGTGCCGAGGCGGGGGCGCGTTCGGGCCGGGCGGGTCGGATCGCCGAGCTCCCGCGCGCCTCGGTACCCCCGGTGCTGGCGGCCTGGGCAGACTACGAGGCGCTCCGGCGCGAGCCCGGCTTCGACCGGATGTGGTGGGACGCCCGGCCCCACCCGGACCTCGGGACGCTCGAGCTCCGGATCGCGGACATGCAGACCGACGTACGGCGCTCGGCCGGCCTGGGGGCGCTCTGCCAGGCGCTCGTGGCGGCCGTGCTGGAGCTGCCCGTCGACCCGCTCGACCGCGACGTCTACGTCCGCCGGCGCGAGGAAGGCGCCCGCGAGGCGCTGCCGCTCGAGCCCCTGGCGGACCTGACGGAGCGGCCGGCTCGGCGGCTGGGCGGGTGGGACCTCGTCGAGGAGCTCCTGTCCGCGCCGGCGGAGGCGGTGCGCCAGCTCGAGCTCGGCGCCGGCGGCGACCTGGACGCGGTCGTGGCCGACCTGGCCGACCGCACGCCGCCCTGACGAGCTGGTGTTGATTCAACACGAGCCCACGCCGGACACTGCCGTTTGTGCGTAGGGCGTGTCCGAGACACCACTCATAGCATGTAGAAGGTGTTGACACGACGTCGGCGGCGGGCTACGGTCGCGCCGTGGAGCCCGATCCGGCCTGGCAGCCCGGTGGTCGCGAGCCCGCGCCCGGCTCGCTCGCGCTGATCCAGGCGTTCGTCAACACGGAGATCCCCGAGTGGCACCGCGACGACGTCGGCACGCCGGCGGCGCTCGCCGAGTGGCTGACCGTGCACGGCCTCCTCGAGCGCGGCCGCGGCGCGACGGCCGGGGAGTTCGTCCGAGCACGCGCCGTGCGGCAGGCGTTGCGGGAGCTCGCGCTCGCCAACACCCTCGCTGCGCCGCTCGACGCCGAGACGCGCGCACGGGTCGACGAGCTGCTGCGGCAGGTCCCGCTCGTGCTCGAAGCGGCCCCGGACGGGGGTATCCGGGTGCGGGCGGCGGGGTCGGGCGTCGACGTAGCGCTCGGGCGGCTGCTCGCGATCGTGCTGGAGGCGGAGCGGAACGGGGTCTGGCGGCGCCTGAAGGCGTGCCGGCAGGACAGCTGCAGGTGGCTCTTCTACGACCATTCGCGCAACCGCTCGTCGAGCTGGTGCTCGATGTCGATCTGCGGCAACCGCGTCAAGACGCGTGCGTACCGGCGACGCCGGGCAGCAGGCGAGGGGCCTGCGTGATCCGCCAGGTCGGCTTCGTCGTCGGCCTCGCGTGGCAGCGCGTGACCCGGCGCGGGAGCGGCGCGCTCCTTGCCGCAGCGGGGATCGCCGTCGGCGCTGCCCTGCTCGCGGGGCTTCTGGTCGGCGCGACCGTGGCGCGCGACCGCAGCGTCTCACAGGCGACGGCGCGCATCCCCGACGCGGCGCGTGCGATCCGCGCCGTCTGGTTCGGTGTCCCGGCGTCCGCCGGCGAGGCGCAGCCCGTGCTCGACCGGCAGCTGCGGGCCGCGCTCCGCGACCTCGGGCTCGGCGACCCCGTTCCGCTGGTCCTGTTCCGCGAGAGCACGCTCGGCGGCCGGTTCGCCGGGCTGGCCGCGGTCGACGGGCTCGCGCCGCACGTCGTGCTGAGAAGCGGTCGCCTGCCCCGCCCGTGCCGGCCCCGGCGGTGCGAGGTGCTGCGCCTGCGGGGCGAAGGGCGGTTGCCGAATGCGCCGGGGCTGCGGCTCGTCCAGGTGGGGACCGCGTCGCTCCGCTCACAGCAGCTGTTCGGCGACTTCCTCGCGCCGACCGACAACGCGCTCGCCGACGCGCAGCTCGCGCCGGCGCTGCGGGAGGCTGCCCGCTACCACCTTCCTCCGCCGGCACCGCTCGTCGTGGCGGAAGGAGTCGCCGGCCTGTCGGCGTCGCCGGTGCTGGACGCCGCCTACCGCAGCTACGCGTGGGTATGGCCGCTGTCGGCCGGCACGCCGCGCGTCTGGGAGGTCGACGGCCTCGTCCGCCGCGTTGACCGTGCCCGGGCCGCGCTCTCGGCCGAGTCCGGCTCGTTCGCCCTCTCGGCGCCCGAGGAGGAGCTTCGCGCCGCCGAGCGTGCGGCGGCGGCCGCGGGCCGGCGCCTGCTGCTGGTGGGTGGCGAGGCGGCCGCGTTGCTGCTCGCGTTCGCGGTCCTCGCGGCCGGTGCGATGCGGCGCGACCTCGACGCCGCGCGCCTCCGTCTCGGGTGGCACGGCGCCAGGCGCTGGCAGCTGCAGCTCCTGACCGTGGCGGAGAGCGCTCTGGTCGGCGTCCTCGGCACGCTCGTCGGCTTCGCGGCCGGTCTCGCGGTGGGCTCGGTCGCCGCCGCGATCGCCGGCGCCCCGGCGGGAGCCGTCCTTTCGGAGAGCGTCGTCTCGGCGGTCGGGCTGGGCCTCGTGGTGGCCGCTGCGGCTGCCGCGGTGCTCGTGCTCGCGGTCGCCCTCTGGGCCCGTCCCCGCGGCGCGCGGCGGCTCGGCCCCGCAGGCGGCGCAGCGCTCGCCGCGGTCGCCGTCGCGGTCGCGCTCCTTGCCTCGGGCGCGGCCGACGAGGAGCGCCTCGCGGAGGGCAGCGGCGCTCTCGGGCTGCTGCTCGTGCCGGCGCTGCTGGCGTTCGCGGCCGCGGTCGCCGCCGCCGGCCTGCTTGCTCCGCTCGCACGCGCGCTCGGCCGGGCGGCGCGGTCGCTGCCGCTGCGCCTCGCCGGGCTCTCCCTCGCGCGCGGCCCCGGCCCGGCGGCGGTGACGGTCGCCTTCCTCGTGCTGGCGTTCTCGCTCGCGTTCCTGGCGGAGGGCTACCGGTCGACGCTGTCGCGCGCCGAGGCCGACCAGGCCGCGTTCCGGGTTCCGCTCGACGTGCTCGTCCGGGAGGATCTGAGCCGCCTCGTTCCCGTGAGCGAAGCGGCCACGCCGGAGGCGTTCGCGCGGCTCGCTCCCGGCGTGCGCGTCGCACCGGTGACGCGCGTGTCCGCGAGCGCGGGCCGCGCCGAGCGGGTCTCGGGCGTCACGGTGCTCGGCCTGCCACCCGATGTGCTCCCGCGCCTGCGGGTGTGGCGGGAGGGGTGGGCGGATCGCGACCGCGAGGCGCTCGTCCGGGCGATCCAGCGAGACGACTCCGGCCGGCTCGCCGGCGTGGACGTCCCCGCGGACGCGCGCACAGTGACGCTGCCCGCGGCCGACACGCTCGTCGAGCTACGGGCGCTCGTCGAGACGACGTCCGGGCGAATCGTCGTGGTGCCGCTCGAGCGCGTCCGCGGCAGCCTCCGCGCAGCTCTCCCGTCGGCGGCGCGCGGCGGCCGGATCGTCGCGCTCGACCTCGAGCCGCCGCGGATCATCGAGCGCGGCGCTGACGCCGGCCGGGCGCTCAGGGGAACGCTGGCGCTCGGCGCGCCGTCGTTCGACGGGGTCGCCGGGCCGCCGCTCGCCGGCTGGATCGGCACCGGCGGCGTCGACGTGCGGGCGGCCGGCCCGCGGCTGGTCGCCTCCTACGTCCTGACTCCGCAGCGTCGCGGCCGCCTGCGGCCACGCCAGTCGACCGACGGCGATCCGCCCCCGGTGCTCGCCACACCGCGGCTGGCCGAGCTGGCCGGCGGGCCGGGCGGGCTGCTGCCGCTCCAGGTCGGCGGCGGCACGGTGCCGGTGCGCGTCGCCGCAGTCGTCGAGCGCTTCCCGGGAGCGACCGGAGACGTCCTGGTCGGCGACGGCGGCGCCCTGCAGACGGCGATCGACACCGAGGTCCCAGGCGCCGCCGGGACGAGCGAGATCTGGCTGGAGGTCCCGTCCGGCTCCGCCGGCGCGGTCGATGCGGCGCTCTCGAGACCACCCTTCCGCGCGCTCGAGTCGCTCTCGCGGCGGGCGCTCGAGGCGGACGCCAGGCGCGACCCGCTCGCCCACGGCACGCTGGTGGCGCTGCTCGCGGCGGCCTCGGTGGCGCTGCTCCTTGCCGTCGCCGGGCTCGTCCTGACCGTCCGCACGGATCTGCGCGACGATCGGGGCGAGCTCCACGACCTCGAGACGCAGGGCGCGCTCCCCTCGCTCCTTGCCCGCTTCGTCCGCGCGCGAGGGATGGTCGTCGCGATCGCCAGCCTCGTCGCGGGCGCCGGCGGCGGGTTGCTGCTCGCGCTGCTCGTGACCCGGGTCGTCACGGTGACCGCCCGCGCCGGGGTTGCCGAGCCGCCGCTCGTGGCGACTTTCGACGTTCCGATCCTTGTCGCCGGCGGCGCGACGTTCCTGCTCGCGTCGTGGCTCTTCCTCGTCCTGGCGACGCGGCGCGTGACTGCCGACGTCGCGACCGGCTTCGAGGACCGTCCGTGAGCGCGGTCGCTGAGGCACGAGAGGTGTTTCGCGTCTACCCGGGCGCCGCCGGCGGCTCTGCGGCACTGCAGGGGTTGTCGCTGCGGGTCGAGGAGCGCGAGCTGTGCGTCGTGCTGGGCCCGAGCGGTTCGGGCAAGACGACCCTGCTGCGCCTGCTCGCCGGCTTCGAGCGCCCGTCGGCGGGCAGCGTCGCCGTCGCCGGGGTCGAGCTCGCGGCGCTGCCCGAACGGCGTCTCGCCGCCTTTCGCGCCGGTGCAATCGGCTACGCCGACCAGCACTACTGGCGGGCCCTCGCCCCGGAGGCGACGCTGGAGCAGCAGATCGGGATCCCGCTCGGGCTGGCGGGGCGGGCCGGAGGGGAGCAGCGTTCGCGCGCGCGCGAGCTGCTCGAGCGTGTCGATCTGCTCGACCGCGCCGACGCCCGTCCCGCGGAGCTTTCGGGCGGCGAGCAGCAGCGGGTCGCACTCTGCGTGGCCCTCGCGGGCCGCCCGCGGCTGCTGCTGGCGGACGAGCCGACCGGCGAGCTGGACGCGGCGACGGCGAGGGACGTCTACGGCCTGCTCCTCGAGCTCGTGCGCGAACAGGGCGCCGCGGCGATCGTCGTGAGCCACGACGCCGCCTCGACGAGGATCGCGGATCGGGTCGTCCACGTCCGCGACGGGCGTGTGAGCGAGGAGCACGGCACCGACGGCAGCACGGTCGTGGTCGGCCGAGGCGGCTGGCTCCGCGTGCCGGAGGAGGCCCTCGCCGCGGCGGGCATCGGTGTGCGTGCGCGCGTCGAGGTCGCCGGCGAGGCCGTCGTGCTGAGGGCGGCTGCCGACGACGCGCCGACCCCGCCGAGCGCGGCCCCGGCCGTCGAGGGCTCCGAGGGAGCTCCCGTCGTCGTTCGCGGCGTGTCGCGGCGCTTCGCCACCGAGCCGGCGCTCGAGCACGTCGACGCCTGCTTCGAGCCGGGCTGGGTCACCGCGGTGACGGGGCCGTCGGGCTCGGGCAAGTCGACGCTGCTCCGTCTGGTCGCGGGGCTCGACCTCCCCGACGAGGGCGAGATCGTGGTGGGCGATGTCATGGTGTCCAGCCTCACGCGGGAGGAGCGGGCGGCCTTCCGCGCCGGCTCGGTGGCGTTCGTGGGGCAGATGCCGGGCCTGACGGGGTTCCTGACCGCGCGCGAGAACGTCGAGCTCGGCCTTGCCGTCCGCGGCCGGGAGGCCGACGCCGCGGCGTGGGCCGGTGAGGCGCTCGCCGCCGTCGGCCTGGGGGAGCACGCCGCGAGACCCGTCGAGCAGCTCTCTGCCGGCCAGCGCGAGCGGGTGGCGCTCGCGCGCGCGCTCGCCGCCCGACCGGCCGTGCTGCTCGCCGACGAGCCGACCGCGCGGCTCGACACCGAGGCGACGATCACGATCGGAGGACTGCTCGCCCGAGTCGCGGCCGAGCACGGCACGACCGTGGTCTGCGCGACGCACGACCCGCTCCTGATCGGGCTGGCGGGCGCGGAGCTGAGGCTAGGATCGCGCTGATGGCGATCCGCAGCGAGACGGTGCAGGTGAGCGGCATCCGCTGCGAGCGCTGTGTGAACCGGCTCGCCGGCGTCCTGCGCGGCCACGAGGGCCTCGAGGCGGCGAACGCCAACCTGATGGGCCAGGTGAGCTTGAGCTGGGACGACGCCCGCACGACTCGAGAGGCGCTGCTGGAAGCGATGGCCAGGGGCGGCTTCCGCGAGGTCGCTGCCGTCTGAGGCGTCGGCCGGGCTGCGGGAATACAAGCCGTTCGGGGCTCGTTGGATCGATGCGGAACGGTGCTACGGTAGGCCGGTGGGCGACGCCGAGCCGGAGACTTCGGGGCGTCGGATCGCGTCCGAAGCCCGCGACCGGGTGCGCTTCGAAGAGGAGGCGCTGGAGTTCGCCGATCAGGTGTACCGGGTCGCCCGACGGCTCGTAGGCACGCGCGAAGAGGCTGAGGATCTGGTGCAAGAGACGTACGCAAGGGCATTCCGGAGTTGGCGCTCCTTCACCCCGGGCACGAACCTCCGCGCGTGGCTGCTGCGTATCCTCACGAACCTGAACGTCGATCGGGGCCGGAAGGTCCAGCGCTCGCCGGACTTCCAGCCGCTCGAAGAGGGTGACTACTTCCTCGCCAACAAGCTCGTCGAGTCCGGCGGCGAAGGGGCGCTCGACCAGGAGCGCGTCGTCGAGCAGCTCTCGCAGGACTCGATCGTGAGCGCGCTCTCGGCCTTGCCGCACGACTTCCGCGACGTCGTGGTGCTCGTCGACATCGGCGAGTTCAGCTACGCCGACGCGGCGCAGATCCTCGACATCCCGATCGGCACCGTGATGTCGCGGCTGCACCGGGGGCGCCGTCTCTTGAAGCAGCGACTCGCTGAGGAGGCGGCGTGAGCCACCGACGCGACGACTGCGACAAGTGCGAGGAGCTCCTGCAGGGCTACCTCGACCGTGAGCTGACCGATTCCGAGCACCGGGTGGCGCAATCCCACCTCGAGAAATGCGACTACTGCAGCAGTCGGTACCGGTTCGAGGAGACGCTGCGGATGTACGTGCGCCTGAGCGCGAGCGAGCGGATGCCGCCGGGGCTGATGGAGCGGCTCGCGCAACTGCGCGGGCTCTAGTCTCGCCGCCGGAAGCGCTCCGGCAGGTCCTCCGGACGGTCGACGTCGCCCGGCGCGCCGAGGTCGTCGCAGGGGACGAGCCGGACGGCGATGCCGCGCAGGCCCTCGTCGGGGACGTTCGTCCAGGCGGCGCGCCCGAGCACGAGCGGGTGGCCGCGCTTGCCGCCGTACGACGCGGCGACTACGTCGCCGGGTTCGTCCCGCCACGCCTGGACGACGCGGTCTACGGCCGCGGGCGAAAGGTCGGGGCCGTCGGCGAGCACGACGACGGCGGCCTCGACGGGGTCACCGAGCGCCTCCAGGCCGCAGCGAAGCGACGCGCCGGGCCCCTTCGCCCACCCAGCGCAGTGGACGACGCGCACGCCGACCTCGACCGGGTAGGCACCCGCGACCACGACCACCTCGGCGACGCGCCCGGAGAGCCGTTCGAGCACGTCCGGCAGGAGCAGCAGTTGCTTGGGGGCTCCGAAGCGAGAGGCCTCGCCGGCGGCCAGGACGACCGCGCCGACGACGGGCATCAGCTCTCGACGACGGTGACCTTCTCGAGGAGCACCGTCTGCGTCGGCTGCTCTGTCGCGTCGCCGAGCGCGCCGATGCGCTCGACGACGTCCAGGTCCTCGTCCAGCACGTTGCCGACGATGGCGTAGTCGGGCCCGAGCGTGACCTCAGGGGCGGTGACGACGAAGAACTGGCTGCCGGAGGCGCCGGGAGGCTCGTCTGCCGTCTTCGCCATCGCGACGACGCCCTTCACGTAGCGGGCGTCCTGCGGCGGCGGGTCGACGGTCGTGTAGCCGGGGCCGCCGCCGCCCGTCTGCGTCGGGTCGCCGCCCTGGATGACGAAGTCGGGGACGATCCGGTGGAAGATCGTGTCGTCCAAGTACCCCTGCTCCGCCAGCGAGACGAGCGAGGCTGCCGTCTTCGGAGCGGATTCGAGGTCGAGCGCGACCGTGAACTCGCCGCAGTTCGTGTCGAAGCGCAGCTGGTAGGTCTTCGCCGAGTCGAGCTTCTTCGTCGGTGGCGAGAGTTGCTCCGGCTCGCGCGGCGCGGGCGCTTCCACCTCGCGGCAGTCGTTTGCGGATGCGCCGCTGCCGTCGCTGTTGGCGTCGCCGCCGCAGCCGGCGAGGAGCGCGGCTGCGAGTGCGAGCATCGGCAGGAGGCGGCGCATCGCGCCGGCATGCTAGCGAGGGCGGAGGCGTCCCTCGTTCGAGGTACCACGGACGAGCTAAAGCGGCCTGCGCGCAAGGCCGATACCGGGCCTGTGGACGCCGCGGAGCGCAAGGAGATCCTGAACCGATACCGCGACCACAGCCGACGCTTCGAGGCGGCGGCTGCGCGCCGGAGCACCGGCCGCGCCGGGTCGGTCATCCCCTTCAACCCGCCCGTTCTGCGCGAATTCGAGCAGGAGCCGACCGCTCGGGAGATCGAGGTCCTCCAGCTCGTCGCCGACGGTCTCGTCAACCGCGAGATCGGCCAGCGCCTCTACCTGTCCGAGGAGACGGTCAAGTCCCACGTCCGCCACCTCCTCGCGAAGCTTCAGGCGCGCAGCAGAGCCCACGCCGTAGCCGTTGGCTTCCGGCGTGGGCTCATTGCGTAGTTCGTACTGCGCAGGGTCTCCGCGGCCCGCTTGAAGGCTCACCCGAACGAGGGATGCCCATCTTCACGGGTGTGCAGAGGATGTGGGTGTTACCACTCCCTCGAGCCACGCATAGAGAACTCCTAGGTTGGGAACTGACGGCGAGCAGCATCGTATCCCTCAAAAGGGTGATACGCAACCACCGGGCGCCAGCCACCGTGTCGGTGTCTACGTCGGTGTGCTGGCGTTTGCGGCGCTGAGCATCGCCGTTCTCATGGTGGCGCTGGGCGAGGGCCTGGAGTCGCCCGGAGTTGTCTCGCTTCTCGCCGTTTCGGCAGCGATCGCTGAGAGATGGCGCGTGTCGCTGACATCGACAACAGGACTCTCGATCTACCTGCTTCCCACCGTGCTCGCCGCTGTTGTCGTCGGTCCTCTAGGCGCTGGCATCGTCGCTGCGGCATCGATGCTTGGAGATCCCGAGCTATTCGGGTCCGCCCGCCCAAACGCATCGGCGCTCTTGAAGTGGGTCACATACACGTCCACCAGCTTCCTGACGGGTGCCGCTGCGGGAGTGGCGGCGGCGCTAACCCAGGAGGTAGTCACGGCTCAGATCGGGTCCGTTCTTGTCGCGACGTTCGTGGCCATGGCCGTTGCGGAGCTACTCGATCTGAACTTCTCAATGCTCACCGGGCTTGTCAGAGGCAGGCGTGCTCGCGACGTCGCTCGGTCCCTTGGTCCGGTTGCTGTGACGTCCGTCCTTCTCTACGCGCCGATCGTGGCGATCATCGCAATCGCCTATGAGGAGGTCTCGCCCTGGACGCTTCCACTCTTTATCGTCCCTGCGCTAGCGCTGCAGCGCCTTTACGGCCTGTATCAGCGTGAGCGGCGGCTCGCTGGGAGCCTGACCGAGGCGAACGAGACTCTCGCTCGAGCCAACCTATCGTTTGCAGAGGCGCTCGTGGCTACCTTGGATGCGCGAGATCGCTATACGGCAGGTCATTCAGCAGCAGTCGCGATCTATTCACGGGACATTGCGGCGCGAATGGGTCTGTCCGCTGAGGTTCAGGAGCAAGCCTACCTCTGCGGCTTGGTACACGACGTTGGGAAGATTGGACTGCCTCCTGGACTCCTTGAGAAGCCCGGCGCTCTAACGCTTGAGGAGCGGAAGACGATGCAGGAGCATTCGGCCATCGGAGAGCGAATACTTCGTAATGTCGACGACTATTCAGACATTGCGCGCGTCGTGCGACATCACCATGAGCGCGTGGACGGCGAAGGCTATCCGGATGGACTGCGAGGTGACGAGATCCCGCTGATCTCGAGAATCATCGCAGTTGCTGAC
>DASTPC010000052.1:0-15745 GCA_035720085.1 Gaiellaceae bacterium | reverse complement strand
CGCCGCCCCGGGGCCCCCCGCTTCGAGTCACAACCGTTGGGGTCCGGTCGTTACTTCTTGCAGATCGCGACCAGGTTGATCACGCCGTGGGTCGGGTCGACGGTGAAGCAGCCGACCGACTGCGACACGTAGTACCGACCGTTGGTGTTGATGTAGGAGGCCAGCGGTGCGCCGTCCTTGGTGATGTCGCGATCGAGGTTGCTGTACGCCTGCAGCCGGGCGTCGCCCGACAGAGCGGCGGCCTTCGCCATGGCCGAGTTGAACTTCGGGTCGTTGAAGTACGACTCGTTCACGTTGTTGGCGGCCTGGATCCGCGAGCCGTCGAGCAGCACGTTGATGAAGTTCGACGGATCGGCGTAGTCAGCGCCCCAGCCCGAGTGCGAGATGTCGAACGCCTCGCCGCGCGTACCGACCTTCTCGTGCTGGACGGTCCGGGTGAACGACTTGATCTCGAGGTCGATCCCGATCTGCTTCAGGTTGAACTGCACGACCTGAGCGACGGTCGGGCCGAACGACGAGTTGAACGCGTAGAACACGGCCTTGCCGCCGCGGAGGTTGCCCTCGGCGAGGCCCTTGGCCTTGTTCAGCGAGTTGTTGTTGACGCCGCCGAGCGGGTAGATCGACCAGTTCTTGAAGCCCGGCATGCCCGGGGGCAGGATCTGGTCGGTGCGGCCGCCGGCGAGGAAGCCGTGCTGGCGGACCATCTGCGGGCGGTCGATCGCCCAGTTGACGGCCTGACGCAGCTTCAGGTTGCCCTTGAAGAGCGCGCTGTCGTTGTTCAGCGCGAGGTACCAGAAGACCATGTTCTTCCGGATGAAGAAGCGCTCCTTGTTGATGCCGAACTGATCGACCAGGCCCGAGTACGCCGAGGTCGGGACTCCGCCGTAGTCGGTGTCGTTCTTGTCGATCCGGAGCTTGGTGGCGTCGAGCGAGTTGCCGATCGTGAACGAGATCGCGTCGACGTTCGCCGGGCGGGCCAGCGACTTCCACGGCTCCTTGTTGTTGTTCCAGTACGGGTTCCGCGCGGCGAGCGCGGAGCGGCCCTTGACCCATTCCTTCACGTAGTACGGGCCGGCCGAGACCATCGGCGCGTTGACGCCCTCGGGCTCGACGGGAGTGTTCGTCGGCATCGCCGGGAAGAACTCCATCGTCATCCGCGAGAGGAAGTCGGGCGCGACCTTCGTCAGCTTGACGACGAGAGTCTGGTTGTTCGGCGTCGTGACGCCGCTCGCCGTGGCGGCCTTGCCGTCGAGCACGGCCTGGGCACCGGCGATGTCCTCGACGAACGAGGCGGCAGGCGACTGCATCTTCGGGTTCAGCGCCCGGTTGATCGCGAACGCGAAGTTGCGCGACGTGACCGGCGTGCCGTTGCTGAAGCGGAAGCCCTGCTTGATCTTGAAGGTGTAGGTCTTGCCGTCCTTCGAGACCGTGGGCAGGCCGGTGGCTGCCTCGGCGCGAAGCCGGCTGCCTTCCGCGCCCTCCTTGTCGGCATAGCCGAGGAGCTGGAGGCCGACCGCTGCGCCGAGCTGCCAGGAATGGCTGAAGTACGCGAGCGACGGGTCGATGTAGTCGAAGTCGTTGATGTTGTCGTAGCGGAACGTCCCGCCGCGGGCGTCGGCCTTGCTCTGGGCCGAAGGTGCGCTCGTCGCGGCGCCTGCAAAAGCTGTGGCCACGAGGAGAGCGACCCCGATCGTCGCCATGACGATCGAGAGCCAGAACCGGTTCTTCATGTGACTCCTTTCGAAGACCGAGCCGTGCGAACCCCATCGCACGCGCTCAAGATGCAGACGCATCCTCACCCCGCTGAGACGGAGTGGCGCGGCGGAAGTTAGCGGCACGTTAACGCGGTTGTGCGCGCGTTAACGAGAACCGGGGCTTCGCTTCGCGAAGCACCTTATCCGGCGTCTCTTCAGCCGCAGGCGGGCAGCGCCCTAGTGGACCGACCGCGGGTCGAACGCGTCGCGCAGGCCGTCGCCGAGCAGGTTGAAGGCCAGCGTCGTCAGCAGCACGGCCAGGCCGGGCCAGATCATCAGCCACGGCTGCGCGGTGTAGTACTCGGGCGCCGAGGCGAGCAGGTTGCCCCAGCTCGCGGTCGGCAGCTTGATGCCGAGGTTGAGGAACGAGAGACCCGCCTCGCCGAGGATGTAGCCGGCCACGATCAGCGTCGAGTAGACGATGATCGGCGCGACGAGGTGCGGCAGCAAGTGCGAGCGGATGATCCTCGAGTCGGACGCGCCGATCATCCGGGCCGCCTCCACGAACTCCTTCTCCCGCAGCGACAGCACCTGGGCGCGGATGATCCGCGCCGGGTAGAACCAGCCGAAGACGGTGAACACGAGCACGAGCGTGAGCACGCCCTCCGGGAACACGCCGATCGTGACCGAGTCGAGCCGGCCGCCGACGGTCGAGGCGAGCGCGATGATGAAGAGGAGCGCCGGGAACGCCATCGTGATCTCGATCACGCGCGAGACGGTCGTGTCGATCCAGCCGCGGTAGTAGCCCGCGATCGCGCCGAGCAGCACGCCGAGCGTCATCGCGCCGAGCGTGGAGAGCACCGCGACCTCGAGCGAGACACGTGCTCCGTAGAGCAGGCGCAGGAACTCGTCGCGCCCGAGCGAGCCGTCGGCCCCCAGGATCAGCAGGTCTTGCTCACCCGTGTCCGGGTTGGTCACGTACGACCAGGGCCCGACGGGGATCAGCCGGTCGTCGACGCCGTCGAAGAACAGCGTGTTCGGCCCGTGCCCGAGCAGCTTCTCCGCGATGTAGGCGCCGGGGAAGGCGGCGAGGACGAGGAAGACGATGAAGAAGATCGACGCGACCGCGACGCGGTCGCGTCGGAAGCGGATCCAGACCTGCTCCCAGTAGCCCCGTGCCTTGACCTGGGTGACCGCGCCGTCGACCGTGTGGTCGATGATCGTGCCGCCGCCGGCTCCGGCTGCTGCTGGCTCGAGGCTGCGCGGGTCGGTCGCCACGGCGTTACGTTAGACGAGAGCGAGACCGATGTGTTAGGCGCTTCGCTTCGCGAAGCACCTCGAAGGTGCTTCCGGAGCAGCCGGAAGTGCCCGGCGGCTAGGTCAGCGCCTCCGCTCCCGCGACCACCTCGAGGATCTCCTGCGTGATCTCGGCCTGGCGGGCGCGGTTCATCTGCAGCGTCAGCCGCTCGATCAGCTCGCCGGCGTTCTTGGAGGCGTTTCGCATCGCGGTCATGCGGGCGCCCTGCTCTGAGGCGGCCGACTCGAGCAGCGCGCGGTAGATCTGCGTCTCGAGGTAGACGGGGAGCAGCCGGGCGAGGATCTCCTCCGGCTCGGGCTCGAAGATGAAGTCGCCGCGCAGGGCGTCCTCGCGGCGCTCCTCCTCGTCGGTCTCGAGGATGTCGGCCGAGATGGGCAGCACGTCCTGCTCGGTGACGTGCTGGGTGAGCGCCGAGACGAACGTGTTGTAGACGAGCACGACGCGGTCGACCTCGCCCTCGACGTAGAGCTCCGCGACCCGGTGTCCGATCGCCTGCGCGTCCGCGTAGGCCGGCCGGTCCGTGAAGCCGGTGTACTCGCCGTCGAGCGTGCGCCGCCGGAACGAGAGCGTGGAGCGGCCCTTCTTGCCGACGCCGAGCCAGCGAACCGTCTTCCCCTCCGCCTGCAGCTCGCGCTCGAGCGCGAACGACCGGCGCAGCACCTGCGCGTTGAAAGCGCCGGCGAGGCCGCGGTCGCCGGTGAGCGGGACGAGCAGCACCGTCTCCACCTGCTCGCGCTGCTCGAGCAGCGGCAGGCCACGCACGGACGAGGCCGCGCGGCCGACGCCGGCGATCAGCTCCCGCATCGTCTCCGCATAGGGGCGCATCGACTCGATGCGGCCCTGCGCGCGCCGGAGCTTGGCGGCGGCGACGAGCTCCATCGCGCGCGTGATCTTGCGCGTGTTGCGGACGGAGCGAATCCGCCGCCGGAGGTCCTGGACCGACGCCACTGGCTAACGCACGAGCGCGGCGCCGTCAGGCGACGAGGCCGCGCTCCTCCTCCACGTTGAAGCCGTGCTTGAACTTCTCCAGCTGCGCCTCGAGCTGCTCGGTCGTCTCGTCGGAGAGGTCGCCCGAGCCGCGGATCGCCTCGTAGACGATGCCCTCGGCGCGCAGGAACTCGCGCAGCTCCTGCTGGAAGCGCGGCACCTGCGGCACCGGGATCCCGTCGAGGTGGCCGTGGATGCCGGCGTAGATCGCGACCACCTGCTCGGCCACCTCCCACGGCGCGTACTGCGGCTGGTTCAGGGTCGCCACCATCCGCTCGCCGCGCGCCAGCGTCTGCTGCGTGGCGGCGTCCAGCTCGGAGCCGAACTGCGCGAACGCCTCCAGCTCGCGGTACTGGGCGAGGTCGAGGCGCAGGCGGCCCGCGACCTTCTTCATCGCCTTCGTCTGCGCGTTGCCGCCGACGCGGGAGACCGACGTGCCGACGTTGATCGCCGGGCGGACGCCCGAGAAGAAGAGGTCGGACTCGAGGAAGATCTGCCCGTCCGTGATCGAGATCACGTTCGTCGGGATGTAGGCGGCGATGTCGCCCGCCTGGGTCTCGATCACCGGCAGCGCGGTCAGCGAGCCGCCGCCGAGCGCGTCGGAGAGCTTGCAGGCCCGCTCGAGCAGCCGGGAGTGGAGGTAGAAGACGTCGCCGGGGAACGCCTCGCGCCCGGGCGGGCGGCGCAAGAGCAGGGACAGCTGCCGGTACGCGTCCGCGTGCTTGGAGAGGTCGTCGTAGATGCAGAGGGCATGCTTGCCGTTGTAGAGGAAGTACTCGCCCATCGCGGCGCCGGCGAACGGCGCCATCCACTTGATCGGCGCCGCTTCCTGGGCCGGTGCCGAGACGACGACCGTGTACTCCATCGCGCCCTCGTCCCGCAGCCGCTCGACGACCTGGGCGACGGTGGAGCCCTTCTGCCCGACGGCGACGTAGATGCAGATCATGTCGCCGCCGCGCTGGTTGATGATCGTGTCGATCGCGACCGCCGTCTTGCCGGTGCCGCGGTCGCCGATGATCAGCTCGCGCTGGCCGCGTCCGATCGGGATCATCGAGTCGATCGCCTTCAGCCCGGTCTGGAGCGGCTCCTTGACCGGCTGCCGCTGGATCACGCCGGGAGCCTTGAACTCGAGCGGCCGCGGCTGCGTGCCTTCGATCGCGCCCTGCCCGTCGAGCGGGTTGCCGAGCGGGTCGACGACGCGCCCGAGCAGCCCGTCGCCGACGGGGACGCTCATCACCTTTCCGGTGCGGCGCACCGGCTCGCCCTCCTTGACGTGCTGCCACTCGCCGAAGAGCGCGACGCCGACGTTGTCCTCCTCGAGGTTGAACGCGATGCCGACGACCCCGTGCTCGAACTCGAGCCGCTCGAGCGCGACGCAGCTCTCCAGCCCGTACACGCGGGCGATCCCGTCGCCGACCTGCAGGACGGTACCGACCTCGCTGAGGTCGGTCTCGACGTCGTACTGCTCGATCCGCTGCTTCAGGATCGACGTGATCTCTTCGGGACGTAGCTTCACAACCTGCTCTCCTCGGGTCGGCGGCGGTCCGCAGAATCGGTCAGCGTGTTCCGAGCGCCCTGCGAACGGACTGTAAGCGTAGGAACGCCGCTCCTGTGCAGAGCGGCCCGCGGGCGGAGCCGGGCGTCGCCCGGCGGGAGCCCCGAAGTCGGATACCCGTGCATGACGGTGAAGGAGGGGGCTCGTGGGGGAACCATGGGTTCACCCACGTGAGACGAGCTCGCGGCGGAGTCGGTTCAGGCGGCCGCGCACGCTCGCGTCGACGCGCAGCGAGCCGGCCTGCAGGATCAGGCCGCCGACGAGACCGGGGTCGACGGTGCGCGTCGCCTCGACCGTCCGCCCGGACGCCTGCTCGATCCGGCCGACGATCGCGGTCGCCTCGTCGTCGGAGAGCGCGTACGCCGTCGTCAGCTCGACGGCGATCCGCCCCTCGGCCTCGTCGACCAGCGCCTGTAGCTCGGCCGCCATCGCGGCGAGCTCCCCGGCCCGGCCCTTCTCGGCCGTCAGCCGCAGGAAGTTGCGCACCAGCTCGTCGCCGCCCTCGGAGACCTGGCCGAGCACGGCCGACTTCGCCGCCGGCTCCACCTGCGGGTTGGAGAGGAAGGCGGCCAGCTCGGGCGACTCCTCGAGGGCCGCCGCCAGCGCGGCCAGGTCGCGCCGCACGGACTGGACGCGGCCCTGCTCGCGCGCGGCCTCGAAGAGTGCACGCGCGTACATGCGCTGGGCGACGGCCACGGGCTTAGCTCGACCCTCGCCGCTCGAGCGCGGAGAAGTCCAGGCCGTCGATCGCCTCGTCGATCAGGCGCCGCTGGTCGGCGGCGTCGAGCACCTTGCCGACCACGCGCTCGGTCGCCTCGAGCGTCAGGTCGGCGACCTCGCCGCGGATCTGGTCGATCGCGCGGGCCGTCTCGGCGTCGATCTGCTTGCGCGTCTCCTCGAGACGCCGCTGGCGTTCGGCCTCGGCCTCCTCCTTCACGCGCGCGAGCTGCGCGTCCGCGACCCTGCGCGCCTCGGCGAGGATCTCGCCCGACTCGCCCTTCGCCTGCGCGATCAGCTGCCGGTGCTGCTCGAGCAGCTCCCGGGCCTCGAGGCGGGCGTTGTCGGCCTCCTCGACCGACTTGCGGATTCGCTCGCGGCGCTCGTCGATCGTCCGCTGGACGGGGCCCCACGCGAAGCGCCGGAGAACGAAGAACGTGATCGCAAAGCAGATCAGCGTCCAGATCATCAGGCCGGGGACGACCTCGATCAGGCCGCTGCCACCGTCTTCCTCGGCCGTCGTGGTCGTCTGTGCGAGCAGCCAGAGCATCGAGCGCTCAGATGAGGACGAAGGCGAGCAGGCCGCCGATCAGGCCGTAGAACACGACCGCCTCGGTGAGGGCGAAGCCGAGCCACTGGATGCCGGTCAGCTCGCCGCGCAGCTCCGGCTGCCGCGCGACTGCCTGGATCATCGAGCCGAAGATGTTGCCGATGCCGATGCCGGCGCCGAGCGAGCCGAGGCCGATGCCGAGCGCGAGCGCGATCGCCTTGCCGGCGTCGGCGACGTCACCGGTGGTCTCCGCGAGGAGCGTGAACGACGACATGTGGGTGGTTCCTCCTTAGTGCTCGGGCTCGATCGCCGAGCCGATGTAGATGGCGGACAGGGCGGCGAAGATGTACGCCTGGATCGTGACGACGATCACGACCTCGAAGAGGTAGAAGACCGTCGCCATCACGACCGAGAACGGGAACACCAGCCAGTGGGTCAGGAAGATGAGGCCGATGAAGGTGAGGATCAGCATGTGGCCGGCGAGCATGTTGGCGTAGAGCCGGACGGAGAGGCTGATCAGGCGCATGAACTGGCCGAGCACCTCGAGCGGCACGATCAGCGGCAGCATCGCCTTCGGCACGTCGGGGATCCAGCTCTTGAAGTAGCGGACCGCGCCGTTCGCACGGACGCCCTCGATGTGGGTGAAGACGAACGTCATCAGCGCGAGCGCGAGCGTGACGGAGAGGGTCGAGGTGGCGGCGAAGATGGCGAGCGTCGGCAGCTCGACGCCGGCGATCTCGACCGTCTCGTCCGAGAGCGGCAGCGGGATGAAGCCGAGCATGTTGACGGTCCAGATGAAGACGAGCAGCGTCGCGACGTAGGGGAACCAGCGGCCGATCGCCTTCGTCGGCAGCCCCTGCTCGGCCACCTGCACCTGGGCGACCTCGTAGAGCTGCTCCCCGAGCGCCTGGCGGCGGGTCGGGTCGGTGCCGGTCTTGATGCGCATCAGCAGCAGCCCGATCAGGATCGAGACGATCGTGCCGAGGATCAGATAGGCGACGGCCTTGTTGATGTCGAGGCCGAGCGGGAGGTCGACCCACGTCTTCAGCTCCCACTCGTGGGCGGGGTCGAACTCGTCCTCCGTCCCCTCGGCCGTCGAGGCGAGCGCGACGGCCGGCAGCGCCAGCCAGAGAAGCGCGGCGAGGCCGAGCGCGCGCATCAGGCGTTCACCTCTGCGCGCCGGGGGTTGACAGGGAACGTCTCATGCCTTCGCCTCAGAGCCGAAGTAGACGATCAGGCCGACGGCGAGCTCGAGCGAGTACGCAAGCGCGTAGACGAGCGCGGCGGCCAGGCCGACGTGGGCGTCGGCGACGGTGACGGCGACGAGCGGCACGCCGACCGCGATCGCCCGGAAGGTCATCCCTACGCCTGCCACGCCGGCGCCGAGGTTACCCGCCCCGTCCAGGAGCCGCGTCAGTACGAGCGCGAGCACCTGACCGGCCGCCCAGAGGGCTGCGGCGAGGGCCCAGCCGGCCAGCGGCCAGCCCGCGACGGCGAAGATCGGCAGGGCCAGAACGACCACCGCAGTGCCCGCCAGCGCCGGCGCGAGCCGGCCCGGGATCGGCCGCGGCGTGGAGAAGACGCCGGCGCTCACGCGGGCGCCTCCTTTGCCCCAAGCTGGGAATCCGCAGCAGCGGATTCCCGGCCGGTCGAAAACCCCTGAAGCCGGCCGCTGTCGCGGCCGGAGGTTGCCACGGGATTTCTCACGCCGTCTTCTCCCCGGCGCTGTAGACCTTGTAGACGACGAAGATCGAAAGCGGGATGCCGACGATCGCCCCGATCAGCAGGCCGAGGCCCCAGGAGCCGAGCGCCCAGCCGACGAGCGCCCCGACGGCCATGGCTGCTCCGGTCGTGCCGAGCAGGAGCCCCGAGGCGGTGGCAAGGGAGTGCTGGCCCATCTCCGGACCGGAGCATACCAGCGAGCTTGTAACAGCGTTTTCCACTCTATGAGCGAAAAACGGTTAGATTCGTGCCATGGTTCGGCGGCCGCGACTCGTGCTCGTCCACGGGAGCGTCACCGGCGGGCGCCCGACCTGGGCGGCGCAGCGGCGCGGCCTCGCGGAGCACTTCGACCTGCTCGTGCTCGAGCGCCGCGGCTTCCCCCCCGGCCCGCCCGTCGAGCGGGTGGACTTCGAGGACGAGGCCGCATGGCTCCTGCCGCAGCTGCGCTCGGGCGACCATCTGGTCGGGCACTCCTACGGCGGCGTCATCGCCCTCCTTGCGGCGGCCGGCGCCGGCGAGATCCTGTGCTCGCTGACGGTGATCGAGCCGCCGGCGACACGTGCAGCCGCCGGTCGCTCCGCCGCGGACGACTTCGGTCGGCAGGGCGCCGAATGGTGGGCGGGCGGCCCGCGCGACGACCCGGAGGCGTTCCTGCGCGGCTTCCTCGGCTTCGTCGGGGCGGGCTTCGAGCCGCCCTCGCCGCTGCCCCCCGAGCTCGAGCAGGGGGCGCAGCTGCTGATCGGCGAGCGCGGGCCGTGGGAGGCGGAGATCCCGCTGGAGGAACTGGCCCGGGCGCCATACCCCAAGCTCGTCGTCTCCGGCGCCCACCACGAGGCCTTCGACGCGATCTGCGACGCGCTCGAGTCGCGGCTCGGAGCGGAGCGGCTGGTGCTGCCCGGGTTCGGCCACAGCCCCCAGCGCCACCCGGACTTCAACCACGCGCTGGCCCGCTTCGTCGAGCGCGCGAGCGCTGCGAGTGGCTAGAGGAGCATCCGCACGACGAGCGCGACGACGACCACGATCCCAGCCAGCACGAGCACGCTGAAGAACGCCACCAGCAGCCCGACCCCGGCCAGTTTGGCGAGCTTCTCGGGCCGGTCCCCCGCGGGGGGCGCCCCGTCCGGCCGCCCGCCGAGCGCCTGCTCGACGATCTGCTCCACCTCGTCCTGGATCCGCTGCTCGAGCCGGGCGGAGAAGTCGAGCGGCTCCTCGCCGTGCGTCCGCAAGGGCGGGAACCGAGCGGGGAGCCCGTCGATCTCCAGCTGGTACACCCGCTCCGGCTCGTCGATGTCCTTCAGCCGGTGCGCGCCCAGGTCGACCTCGGCGACGCCCTCGGGCAGGCGGCCGGCGACGAGACCGGCGGTCGTCGCCGAGAGCAGCACCTGGCCGCCGTGGCCGGCAGCGCAGATCCGCGCGGCGCGCACGACGTCGATGCCGACGTAGCCCTCCTCACCCACCACCGGCTCGCCGGTGTGGAGGCTCATGCGCACGCGCAGCTCGGAGCCGCCCGGCCAGGCCGTCTCGGCGAGCGCACGCTGGGCGGCGACGGCCGCGGCGACGGCGTCTCGGGCGCTCGCGAAGCAGAAGAAGAACGCATCGCCCTGCGTGTCCACCTCCTGCCCGCCGCGGGAGCCGAACTCGTCGCGGACGATGCGCCGGTGCTCGGCGACGAGCCCGGCATACCCGTCCCCCAGGCGCTTGAGGAGCTCGGTCGACCCCTCGATGTCGGTGAAGACGAAGGTGACGGTGCCGCCGGGCAGCGCGGCGCTCACGCCGTCCGCCGTTCCTCCCGCTTGCCCTCCGCCGGGAGCTCGCGCTCGCGCCGCTTCACGCGCGGGTTCGCCAGCTTGACGATCTCGAGCAGGTACACGACGTAGACCGAGAAGGCGAACGCGGCGAGCCCGATCGCCGCAACCCCGACCGTCTCCCAGGCGTGCCAGCGCCCGCCCTCGCGGAACGGGATGAAGCGGGTCGCGAGCGCGGCGGCGCCGAGCGCGGCGGTCCACGCCCACATCGTCAGGGCGGCGCGACGCTGGGAGAAGCCGATCGAGACGAAGCGGTGGTGCAGGTGGCTGCGATCGGCGCCGTAGATCGGGCGCCGGTACTTGAGGCGCTTCGCGACCACGAACGAGGTGTCGATGATCGGCACCGCGAGCACGACGAGCGGCATCAGCAGGAGGACGGTCGACGCGGTCTTGAGCAGTCCCGCGATCGACACCGAGGCGAGGGTGAAGCCGAGCACCAGCGCCCCGGAGTCGCCCATGAAGATGCGCGCCGGGAAGAAGTTGTGCCGCAGGAAGCCGATGCACGCCCCCGCCACGACGGCCGACAGCACCGCCGCGTCGACCTTCCCGAGCGAGAGGGCGAGCACGGCGAACGTGGTTCCCGCGATCGCGCACACGCCGGCCGCGAGCCCGTCGAGGCCGTCGAGGAAGTTGACCATGTTCATCACCGCGACGATCCAGACGACCGTCAGCGGCACGCCGACCCAGGCGGGCAGGTCGACGACGCCGACGAACGGGAACGTGAAGTGGTCGATCCAGACGCCGAACATGGTCGGGATCGAGGCGGCGAGCACCTGCCCGGCCAGCTTGACCGGCGGCGAGAGGCCGCGGAAGTCGTCGACCGCTCCGACCACGCAGGCGACGGCGGCGCCGAGCAGGATCCCGCGCATCTCGCCCGAGAGGTCGAGGAACGCGAGCGACGGCACGAGCAGGCCGAGGAAGATCGCCAGGCCGCCGAGGCGCGGCACCGGCCGGCGGTTCAGCCGCCGGCCCTCGGGCCGGTCGACCACGCCGAGCAGCCGGGCCATCCCGCCGACCGCGGGCGTCAACGCGACCACGACGACGAGCGCGATCGCCGCGCCGTAGAGGACCTCCGGGCTCTCGCGCAGCTCGTCGAGCACGGCGTGCTACTTCGTGCCGTAGAGGCGATCGCCTGCGTCGCCCAGGCCGGGGACGATGAAGCCCTGCTCGTTCAGGCCCTGGTCGATCGAGGCGACGACGATCGAGACGTCCGGGTGGTCGCGGTGGATCCTCGCGATCCCCTCGGGCGCGGCGATCAGCGCGATCAGACGGATGGAGGTCGCGCCCGCGGCCTTGAGCGTCGCGACCGCTGCGGCGGTGGAGTTCCCGGTCGCGAGCATCGGGTCGAGCAGGATCGCGTCGCGCTCGGCCACGTCGTTCGGCAGCTTCACGTAGTACTCCACCGGCTGCAGCGTCTCCTCGTCGCGGTAGAGGCCGATGAAGCCGACGCGGGCGCCGGGCACGAGCGAGAGCACGCCGTCGAGCATCCCGATCCCGGCCCGGAGGATCGGGCACACGGCCACCTTCTTGCCCGAGATGCGGCGCGCGTTGGTCCGCTCGAGCGGCGTCTCGATCTCGACCTCCTCGTCGGCGAGGTCCTTGGTCGCCTCGTACGTGAGCAGGAGCGTCAGCTCGTTGACGAGCTGCCGGAACATCTGCGTTGTCGTCGTCACGTCCCGGAGCAGCCCGAGCTTGTGCTGGACGAGCGGATGCGTGACCTCTGTCACCGTGCCTGTGCTCGACCCGGCCGTCGCCACTTCGTTCGCAGTCACGCGAGCTCGCTCTCCGCGCGCGAAGGCCCCTGAAGCCTGCCGCTGTCGCGGCCGGGGGTCGACACAGGCCGTCTCACACGACCTCGCCGGCGAATGTCGGGAACGCGCCGAGCCCGGCGTACAGCGGGCGCTTCGCGCAGAGCGCCTCGCTCCGCGCCGCCAGCGCGGACACGTCCGCGTCCGCGGAGAGGGCCCCGCAGATGATCCTGGCCACCTCGCGGAAGTCGTCCTCGTCGAAGCCGCGCATCGTCGCCGCCGGCGTGCCGATGCGCACGCCCGAGGCGACGGTCGGCGGGCGCTCGTCGAACGGCACGGTGTTCCGGTTGACGGTCAGCCGCACGGCGTCGAGGCGCTCCTCGGCGTCCTTCCCGGTCCAGTCCGTGCCGCGCAGGTCGAGCTGGAGCAGGTGCGTGTCGGTGCCGCCGGTGAGCACGTCGAGGCCGCCAGCGATCAGGCCGTCCGCGAGCGCGTCGGCGTTCGCCCGGATCTGGTGCTGGTAGCCGCGGAACGCCTCCGTCGCGGCGAGCCGGAAGCACGTCGCCTTGGCGGCGATCACATGCAGCAGCGGACCGCCCTGCATGCCCGGGAAGACGGCGCGGTCGAGCGCCTCCGCGTGCTCGGCCCGGCAGAGCACGAACCCGGAGCGCGGGCCGGCGAGCGTCTTGTGGGTGGTCGAGGTGGCGAAGTCGGCGTGCTCGACCGGGTTCGGGTGCAGACCGGCCGCGACGAGGCCGGCGAAGTGGGCCATGTCGCACATCAGCAGCGCGCCGACCTCGTCGGCGATCTCGCGGAAGCGCCGGGCCTCGACGGTGCGGGGGTACGCCGAGCCGCCGCAGACGATCAGCCGCGGCCGGTGCTCCTTGGCGAGCCGCAGCACCTCGTCGTAGTCGACGACGCTCGTCTCGCGCGAGACCCCGTAGTGCACGATCGTGTACAGGCGGCCGGAGAAGTTGACCTTCAGGCCGTGGGTCAGGTGGCCGCCGTGGTCGAGGCGCAGCGAGAGGATCGTGTCCCCGGGCTGGAGCACGGCCAGGTAGACCGCCATGTTCGCCTGCGCACCCGCGTGCGGCTGCACGTTCGCGTGGTCGGCGCCGAAGAGCTCCTTCACGCGGTCGATCGCGAGCTGCTCGATCTCGTCGACGACCTCGCAGCCCCCGTAGTACCGCCGGCCCGGGTAGCCCTCGGCGTACTTGTTGGTGGGGACGCTGCCGACCGCCTCCAGCACCGCCGGCCAGGTGAAGTTCTCCGACGCGATCAGCTCGATCTGGCCGCGCTGGCGCTCGAGCTCGCGCCCGAGGAGCGCCGCGATCTCGGGGTCGTTCGCGGCGAGCCCCCCGGTGCGCAGCGCGGCAAGCGACTCGGCAGCCAGGGCCATCGCTGGGATGCTAGTGGACGCGGGCGCGGCTGCCCGCGCCTGCGGCCGCGTCAGCCGGCGCGCGGGACGAGCGCCGTGCCGACGTCGAACCGGTCCGCGACGACACGGTCGCGCCGGTCGCCGAGGACGACGTCGCGCCGTCCGTCACGGGCCAGCAGGCGGTCGCGGCCGGGGCCGCCGGCGAGGCGGTCGCGGCCGCCGCCGCCGAGCAGGACGTCGTTGCCGCCGCCGCCGGTGAGCACGTCCGCGCCCGGGCCACCGAGCAGCGCGTCGGCGCCGAGGCCGCCGTGGAGACGGTCCGCGCCGGTGCCGCCGAGGAGCTCGTCGCGCCCCGGCCCTCCCTCGACCACGTCGTTGCCGCCGCCGCCGAGGAGCACGTCGTCCCCCGCGCCGCCGAGGATCAGGTCCGGCCCACCTCCGCCGGAGATCCGGTCGGCGCCGCCGAGCCCGCAGATCACGTCCCGCCCGGAGCCGCCCCGCAGGCGGTCCGGCCCGGGCGTGCCGACGATCGTGCAGCGCACGGCCCGGCCGTCCGCCGTCCGCGGCAGGGAGACCGTGGCGAACGAGGCGTCGGCGCCGGCCGCGGTGCCGGTGTCCGAGCGCGCCACGACCCGGTAGTGGTAGCGCAGCCCGGGTCGCAGCCCCGTCAGCGCGAACGAGACGGGGACGTCGGCGACGACTGCGGGGACGGACCGCTCGGTCGTCCGGAAGCCGTAGCCGCGCGTCCGGCCGTACTCGACCCAGGCCGTGACCGCGCGTCCCGCCGGGTTGACCGTCCCGCCGACGGTGGCCGATGAGGGGCCGATCGAGGTCGGCGGGCCGGTCGCCACCGAGGGGGCGACCGTGGTGCGGAAGCGGACGTTCGCGCCGCGGAAGGTGCCCACCGAGCTTCGCGCCACGAGCCGGACGTCGTACGACGTGTTCGGGCGCAGCCCGCCGACGGGCGCGGAGACGGCGATCGCGGTCGTTCCCGAACCGGCGTCGGCGATCGCCGTGCGCGAGCCGTAGCGCGTGCTCGTGCCGTACTCGAACCACCACGTCGTCGCGCGGCCGCGCGGGTCGACGGTGCCGTTGAAGACGGCGGCGATGGCGGTGACGCCGGTCGGGGCGGCCGTCACGACCGACGCGTACGGGTCGGTGGCCAGCACCGCGTCGGCGCCCGTCGCCGTGCCCTCGCTCGAGCGGGCGACGAGGCGGAAGTGGTACGTCGTGCCCTGGCGGAGGCCGGTGACCTGCGCCTGCACCGCGGTCTCGGTGCCGCCCGAGCCGGCGTTCTTCGTGGCCGTGCGCGAGCCGTAGCGCGTGGTCGTGCCGTACTCGAACCACCACGAGGTTGCTCGGCCCCCCGGGTTGACGGCGCCGTTCAGGCGCGCGGACGTTGGGCCCACAAGCGTCGCAGGCGCGGTCCGCGCGGTCGGCGGCGCAACCGTGACGAACGTCCGGTCGGCGCCGCGCGAGGTTCCTGCCTCGCTGGTCGCGACGACGCGGTAGTGGTACGTCCGGCCCGGCTGGAGTCCGGTGAGCCGGACGGTCACGGGGACGGCCGCCGTCCCGCCCGCGACCGTGCCGGTGTCCGTGCGCGAGCCGTACGAGGTGCTCGTCCCGAACTCGACGAACCACGTCGTCGAGAGCCCGTTCGGGTCGACGCTGCCCGCCACGGTTGCCGCCGTCGGCGTCACCTCGGTCGCAGCGCCCGTCGTGGCGGCGGGCGGCGGGGCCGTCGTGAAGATGCCGTCCGCCCCCCTCGCCGTGCCGGCGGCGTTCGTGGCGGTCAGGCGGTAGTGGTACGTCGTCCCGGGAGTCAGCCCCGTCAGGTCGGCGGAGACGTCGACCGCGGCGGTGCCGGACCCCGCGCTGCGGGCCGTCGTCTTCGAGGCGTACGACGTCGTCGGGCCGTACTCGAACTGCCACGTGGTCGCCTGACCGCCCGGGTCGACGGTGCCCTTGAGCGTCGCGGTCGTGCCACCCACTGCTCCGACCGGGCCGGTCGTCGCGCTCGGAGCGGCGGCCGTCGCCGCGGGCGCGAAAACGAGCAGCCCGAGAGCGAGCAGTGTCGCGGCGGCGGGGATGGCGGTCCGGACGCGGGCCCGTGCCATGGGAGTGACGCTATCGCCGCCGCGTTAGAAGCCGGTCGAGGGTCGGTAAGGATTGTGTGAGCGACCGGGCGGCCACGCTGCGACGGCGGTTGCCTGCGGGGCCTCGCTGGAGCTTGTGTTGAATCAACACAAGGTCTCCTCGGTGAGCGCTACC
>DASTPC010000051.1:0-7627 GCA_035720085.1 Gaiellaceae bacterium | reverse complement strand
TCTTCGAAGCCGAGCGTCGCGTACCTGGTCTTGAACTTGTCCGCGCTCTTGAAGAAGCAGACGATCTTGCCGTCGTCGTTGGCATAGGCGGGCATGCCGTACCAGGTCTTGGGGAAGAGGGACGGCGCGGTGGACTTGACGATCTCGTGGACCCGCTCGGCCAGGACCCGATCCGCCTTCGGCATCTCGGCGATTCTCGCGAGCAGGTCGCCCTCGCCCGCCGCCTTGTTCTTCTCTGCCTTCAGCTCGCGGGCGCGCTCCCTCATCGCGGCCTTCTCCTCGGCCGTGAATCCCGTGGACTTCTGCTTCTTCTCGGCCATGGTCAGCTCAGCTCCTGGATCGTGATGTCCATGGCGGTCACCCTACGCAAGGGCCGGCCACCGGTGCTTCTCACCGCCGTCGCTGGCGACCGGGAAGACCGTCAAACCTCTCGGCGCTGAAGATGTTGACCCTCTCCATGGCCCAGTATCGAGCGGCGAGGCGCCTAGCTAGAGGTTGGCCTGGCGGGCGAGGCGGTCGCCCATCGCCTCGGCGATCTTCCGCGTGATCGTCGGGGAGGCGTCGAGCAGCGCCCAGAAGTCGCGGCCGCTGACCGCCAGCGCGCGCACCGGCGACGCCGTCTTGACCGTCGCCGTCCGCGGCACCTTCGAGACGAGCGCGATCTCGCCGAAGAAGTCGCCGGCGCCGAGCGTCGCGAGCCGCCGTCCATTCCGGCTGACCACCGCGCTCCCCTCCATCAACACCAGGAATTCACGGCCGAGCTCGCCTTCGCGGACCACCACCCGGCCCTCGGGCAGCTGGACCTCGTCGGCGAGCGACGCGATCGCGGCGAGCTCGCGCTTCGAGCAGCGCTCGAACAGCGGCGCCCGTGCGATCAGCTCGACCTTCGTGTCCCGCCGCAGGCGCACCCGCGCAGCATACGCCGCATTCGTCACAAGAGCGCGATGCGGCGATCTGGTCATAAGGCGTGCTGTATGATCGGCCGCCTCATGGGCGTCCGCGGGGGCCGTGCCGACACGAGCGCTCGTCCGTTCGACGCCGAGGCGGTACAAGCGCTCGCGCCGGCGGCGCTGTACTCGCTGGCCGGCAAGGTCGCGGTCGTGACCGGCGCTGGCGGCGGGATCGGGCGCTGGCTCGCCGCCGGGCTGGGCGCCGCGGGAGCCGCGGTGCTGGTCACCGACGTCGACGAGCCCGGCCTGGACGAGGTCGCACGGACGCTCGAGGACGCCGGCGTGCGGGTCGAGGCCGCCGCGGTCGACCTCGCCGGCGACGACGCCCCGGAGCAGGTGGTCGAGGCGGCCGTCGGCCGCCTCGGAGCGCTCGACGTCCTGGTCAACAACGCGGCGGTCAACCGGCGGATGCCGATCCTCGAGATGGACGGCGCGACCTGGGACTGGATCGTGCGACTCGACCTGCGCGTGCCGTACTTCCTCTCCCGGGCGGCGGCCCGGGCGATGATCGAGCGCGGCCGCGGCGGCTCGATCGTCTCGATCAGCTCGCTGAACGCCGCGTACGCGCTCGAGCAGATCTCCGTCTACGGCCCCGCGAAGGCGGGCCTCAGCCAGCTGACCCGGGTGATGGCGCTCGAATGGGCACCGCACGGCATCCGTGCGAACGCGATCGCGCCGGGGTTCATGGACACGCCGCTCGCGGCGCCGATCTGGGCTGACCGGGACATGAACCGCTGGATCATGAACAGGGTGCCGATGGAGCGCCCGGGCCGCCCCGACGAGCTCGTCGGCGCCTGCCTGCTGCTCGCCTCCGCGGCGGGCTCGTTCCTCAGCGGCCAGACGCTCTACGTCGACGGGGGCGCGCTCGCCGGAGGCCGCTGGTTCACACCCGATCGGTAAGGCCGTATGATCGCATACCAACGAGCAGGGGAGGTCGCCTGAACATGAAGATCGCCGTCGTCGGGGCGGGCGCGATGGGCTCCATCTTCGGGGCCCGGTTCGCCGCGGGCGGGCCCGACACGGTGCTCGTCGACGTCGCCGCGCCGCTCGTCGAGCGCATCAACGAGGCCGGCGTGACGGTGGTGCGCGGCGACGAGGAGACCGTCACCGTGGTGCCGGCGACCTCGGATCCCGCCTCGGTGGGGGTCGTCGACCTCGCCGTCTTCTTCGTCAAGTGCTACCACACCCAGGCGGCCGCCGAGCTCGTCCGGCCGCTCGTCGGCCCGGACACGGTCGTCGCCTCGCTGCAGAACGGCTGGGGGAACGGCGACGTGCTCGCGGGCGTCTACCCCCCCGAGCAGGTCGTGGTCGGCGTGACCTACAACAGCGGCACCGTGCTCGACGTCGGCCGGGTCGCCCACCCGGGTGTGGGGCCGACGACGATGGGCGCGTTCGCGGAGGGCTCGACCGAGGGAGCCGAGCGGCTCGCTCAGGCGCTCCAGGACGGCGGGCTCGAGGCGACCGTCGTCTCGCCGGTCCGGCCGGAGATCTGGAAGAAGCTGATCCTCAACGCCGCGACGCTGCCGACCGCTGCGCTCACGGGCATGCACGCCGGGGCGCTGACCGCGCACGAGGGGATGCACGAGCTCGTCACCGAGACCGCGCGCGAGGCGGTCGCCGTCGCGCGCGCCCTTGGCTACGAGATCGAGGAGCAGGAGCGCGTCGACTACATCCACGGCCTGCTCGAGCGCGCCGGGCCGGCGCGCGCCTCGATGCTCCAGGACTTCGAGGCCGGCCGGCGCACCGAGATCGACGTCGTCAACGGGGCCGTGGTCCGGGCCGGCGACGAGCGCGGCGTGCCCGTTCCCATGAACCGCGCCTTCGTCCGGCTCGTCGAAGGCTGGGAGTCGGCCAGGGGCCTGCGGTGAGCACCCGGCTCACCTACTTCGGCGCGGCCGGCTACGAGATCGTCGGGCCGACGCACCGGATCCTGGTCGACCCGTTCCTCTCGCAGAACCCGCTCGCTCCGTGCTCGCCGGACGACCTGGAGCCGCCCGACGCGATCCTCGTCAGCCACGCCGCCTTCGACCACTACGGCGACACGGCGGCGATCGCGCTCCGGACGGGCGCGCCGGTCGTCTGCGACGCGGCCGTGCGCGCGATGCTGGTCGACGCCGGCGTCCCCGGCGACCAGGTGACCGCGACCACGTGGGGGATCGTCGTCGAGGTTGCCGGGCTGGTCGTGCGCCCCGTCGAGTGCCACCACTGGTCGTCCGGGACGCTCTCCGACGGCCGCCAGGTCGTCGGCAACCCGATCGCGTTCGTCGTCGAGACCGAGCCGGGCGTCCGCATCTACCACTACGGCGACACGTGCATCTTCGACATGCGCCTGATCGGCGAGCTGTACCGGCCGACGATCGGGCTGCTCGGCTGCACGCTGCCGCGCGAGCTCTCACACCACATCCCCGGGCCCGCGACCTTCCTGACCGGCGAGATGGACGCCGACGAGGCGGCACGCGTGGCCGAGATGCTCGGTGTCGACCTCGCCGTCGCCTGCCACTACCTCGCGAAGGACGAGCAGGTCGAGCGTTTTCTCGAGCTCGTGCCGCGCTACGACACGACCGGCAAGCGCCAAGTCGTCGCGCCCGAGGTCGGCGAGACGCTGGTCGTCGACGCGGCGGGCTTCACGCTCGAGGGCGCGGCCGCGTGAGGTTCGTCGCCTACGAGGCCGGCGGCCGGACCGGAGTCGGCGTCCGGCGCGACGGGGAGGTCGTCGACTGCGGCTTCGCCGACCTGCTGGACGTGATTCGCGCCGGCGAGGCCGGGCTCGTGCAGGCGCGTGCCACCGCCGAGGCGGGCGAGCCGGTCGCGGGAGCGCGGCTGCGGGCGCCACTGCGGCCGGGCAAGATCCTCTGCTCGGGCGTCAACTACGCGAGCCACGCCGACGAGAACCCCGACGCCGTGATGCCGCAGGAGCCGTTCTTCTTCTCCAAGCTGCCGAGCGCCGTGATCGGCCCCGGCGAGCCGATCGTGATCCCGCGCCCGACGACCAAGACGGACTACGAGGTCGAGCTGGCGATGGTGATCGGGACGCGCTGCAGCCGCGTCTCGGCCGCCGCGGCGCTCGACCACGTGTTCGGCTGGACGATCCTCCACGACGTCTCGGCGCGCGACGTGCAGTTCAAGGACGCACAGATCACCCTCGGCAAGAACCCGGACACGTTCGCGCCGATCGGGCCGGAAGTCGTGACGGCCGACGAGCTCGGCGACTGGTCGACCCTGCGCGTCTCCACGCGGCTCAACGGCACCGTGATGCAGGACTCGGCGACGTCCGAGATGCTCTTCCCGCCCGGGCGGCTGCTCGAGTTCCTCACCGACCTGGTCACGCTCGAGCCCGGCGACGTCGTCACCACCGGCTCGCCCGCCGGCGTCGGCTGCTTCCGCGACCCACCGGTCTACCTCCAGCCTGGTGACGAGGTGACCGTCTCCGTCGACCGCATCGGCGACCTCACGAACCCCGTCGCCGCCCGCTGGTAAGCAGACGTGGGCGAGCGGTTCCGCGTCGGGCTCGGCAGCGACCTCGTCTCGCGCGACGGCTCGTCGCTCCTCGCGGACGCGGTGGCCGAGCTGCTCGAGCCGGTCGACGGCCTCGCGTGCGAGCCGCTCGGAGAGCCGCGGACGGAGCTCGAGCCGGAGTACGTCCGCGATCTCGATGCGGCGATCACGCTCTGGCAGCCCGTCACCGCGCGGACGCTCGCCGGCGCCCCGCGGCTGGCGACCGTCGCCCGCTGGGGGGTCGGCTACGACATGATCGACGTCGAGGCCTGCACGGAGGCCGACGTGCTCGTCTCGATCACGCGCGACGCCGTTCGGCGGCCGGTCGCAGAAGCGATCCTCACCTTCGTCCTCGTGCTCGCCAAGCGCGTGCTTCCGAACGACCGCCTCGTGCGCGAGGGGCGGTGGGAGGAGAAGGGCGCCGAGCTCGGGCTCGGGTTGCGCGGCCGCGTGCTCGGCACCATCGGGCTCGGGAACATCGGCGCGGAGCTCGTCGAGCTGCTGCGTCCGCTCGGCCTCGGGCGCACGCTCGCCGCCGACCCGTTCGTCAGGGCCGCAGAGGCTGCGCGGATCGGCGTCGAGCTCACCTCGTTGGAGTCGCTGCTGGCGGAGGCGGACTTCGTCTGCGTCAACTGCCCGCTGACGCCGGAGACGCGGCACCTGGTCGGCGCGCCCGAGCTGCGGCTGATGAAGCCGACCGCGTATCTGATCAACACCGCCCGCGGGCCGATCGTCGACGAGCAGGCGCTGGTGGAGGCGCTCGAGGCCGGCGCGATCGCGGGCGCCGCGCTCGACGTCTTCGAGGAGGAGCCGCTGCCCGCGGGATCGCCGCTCCTCCGGCTCGAAAATGTCGTGCTGGCGCCGCACGCGATCGCGTGGACGGACGAGCTCTTTTCGCTGAACGGCCGCGGCGCGTGCGAGAACGCCCTTGCCGTCCTGCGCGGCGACGTCCCCCGCCACGTGGTCAACCCGGAGGTGGTCGAGCGGCCGGGCTTCCGGGCCAAGCAGGCGAGCCTGCGCGAGCGGTGGGAGGGACGGACGATGTCGGAGGAGGCCGCGTGGCCGGCGGGCACGAGAAGCTGACGATCTTCGACGTCCAGGCGAAGGTCGCCGCCGGCGAGAAGGTGTTCCAGGTAACGGCCGTCGACGTCGCGACCGCCCGGCTCGTCGACCGGGCGGGGATCGACTTCATCCTGATCGGCGACTCGCTCGGCATCACGGCGCTCGGCTACGCGAGCACGGTGCCGGTGACGATGGACGAGCTCGTCCACCACGCCAAGGCAATCGCCCGGGGAGCGAAGCGGGCGATCCTCGTCGGCGACCTCCCGCTCGGCGCCTACCACGCGCGCACGGGCGACGCCGTGGACAACGCGATGCGGATGGTCAAGGAGGGCGGCGCCGACGTCGTCAAGCTCGAGGGCGGCGAGGACGTCGTGGCGATGGTCGAGGCGGTCGTGCGGGCCGGAATCCCCGTGATGGGGCACATCGGGCTGACGCCGCAGCTCCTCTCCAAGCTCGGCGGCTTCCGCGCCCAGGGGCAGACGGCGGCGGCCGGTGCGCGACTCGTGCGCGACGCCGTCGCGCTCGAACGCGCGGGCTGCTTCGCGATCGTCCTCGAGGCGATCCCGGACCGGGTCGCAGCGGTGATCACCGGGCGGCTCGAGATCCCCACGATCGGCGTCGGCGCCGGGCCGCATTGCGACGGCCAGAACCTGCTGCTGCACGACCTCGTCGGCCTCGCCGAGCCGTTCCTGCCGCGCTTCGGCAAGCGCTACGCCAACGTCGGCGACGAGATCGACCGGGCGCTGCGCGCCTTCCAGGCCGACGTTCGCGACGGCGGCTTCCCGGCTCCGGAGCACTGCGTCGAGATGGAGGACTCCGAGTACGAGGCGTTCCTCGCCGAGGTGTCCGAACGTGTCGCCTGAGCCCGGTGTCGTCGTCGGACTGCGTGCGGCGGCGCCGCACGAGCTCGCGCCCGGCGTGAGCATGCGGCCGCTGTTCGGCGCCGGCGCGATGCTCAATCTGCTCGAGTTCGAGCCCGGGGCGGCGGTCCCCGCCCACGAGCACCCGCACGAGCAGCTCGGCTACGTGGTCGAGGGCGAGCTCCGGCTCACGATCGCCGGCGAAGAGCACGTGCTAGGCCCGGGCGACGCCTACCGGATCGCGGGGGGCACGGAGCACGCCGCGCGGGCGGACGGCCGCTGCCTCGTGCTGGACGTCTTCCAGCCGGTGCGCGAGGACTACCGGGCCCGCGCCGGCGGATCGGCATGAACGCGGTCAAGCAGCGCCTGGCGGAGGGCGGCACGGCGATCGGGACGATGGTGACCGAGCTCGCGACGCCCGGGATCGCACGGCTCGCCGCGGCGGCTGGCGCCGAGTTCGTGCTCTTCGACATGGAGCACACGGGTTACGACTTCGACCGACTGCGCAGCGTGCTCGCGGCCGCGGAGGCGAGCGGCACGGTCCCGTTCCTGCGCGTGCCCGACGCGGACTACCACTTCGTCTCGCGCGGGCTGGACATCGGCGCGCGCGGGCTGATGGTGCCCTCCGTCGAGGATGCCGAGGAGGCGCAGGCGATCGCCCGGGCCGCCCGCTTTCCGCCCGTCGGCAAGCGCGGCTTCGGGCTGATCCCGCTGCCGGCGGAGCTCGCCCACCTGGAGCTGCCCGCGGCGCTCGCTGCGGTGAACGACGCGACGCTCGTGCTGGTGCAGGTGGAGACGGCCGCCGGCCTGGAGCGAGTGGACGAGATCGCGGCGGTCGACGGCGTCGACGTGCTCTGGATCGGCCACTTCGACCTGACTGCCTCGCTCGGCATTCCCGGCGAGTTCACCAGCGACCGATACCGGGAGGCGCTCGATCGCGTCCTCGCGGCCGGTCGCGCGCACGGCAAGCCCGTCGGGATGGTCTGCGGCAGCGTCGAGGAGGGCGCCGGGCTGCTCGAGCGCGGATTCAGGCTGCTCGCCTATTCGATCGACGTCCTCCTCTACCAGGAAGGCGTGCGGGCGGGGATCGCCGGGCTGGCCTCAGCCCGGGACGCGATCGCCAGATCCTGAAGCGGCTTGTGTTGATTCAACACAAGCTCATTCGCCGGCCTCGCGCTCCCGCCGCAGCTCCTCCGCGAGGGCGGCGTCGCGGCCGGCGGCGAGACGCGCGAGCTCGTCCTCGCCGGGCACGAAGCGGGC
>DASTPC010000050.1:0-10662 GCA_035720085.1 Gaiellaceae bacterium | reverse complement strand
GCGCGCCTCCCGCTTCTACGAGCACGAGTCGTGCGGGAAGTGCACGCCCTGCCGGGTCGGCACGCGCTGGCTGTCGGAGATCCTGCAGGCGATCGAGGACGGGCGCGGCACGGCGGCCGACCTCGACCTGCTGCTCGACGTCTGCGACCGCGTCAACGGCAAGTGCCTCTGCCCGCTCGGCGACTCCGACGCGCTCGTCGTGGCGAGCTGCGTCGACAAGTTCCGCGACGAGTTCGTCGCGCACATCGAGCTCGGCCGGTGCCCGTTCGAGGACTCGCCGCTCGCCGGCGTGCTCGCGCCCGCCGTCCAGCAGCAGCACCGCTTCCACCGCGAGCTCCACCTGATCCCGGTATGAGCGACCTGGTCACCGTGACGATCGACGACCGGCCGGTGCAGGTGCCGAAGGGCACCGGCCTCGTCGAGACCGCTGCCTCGGCGGGGATCGAGATCCCGGTCTTCTGCTACGAGCCTCGCCTCGGGGCGCCGGTCGGCGCGTGCCGGATGTGCCTGGTCGAGATCGAGGGGATGCCGAAGCTGCAGGCGGGCTGCACGCTGACCGCGCAGGACGGGATGGTCGTGCGCACCGCGGCGTCCTCGGCGCGGGCGGCCGAGGGACAGAACGCGACGCTCGAGTTCATCCTCGTCAACCACCCGCTCGACTGCCCCGTCTGCGACAAGGGCGGCGAGTGCCCGCTGCAGGACCTGACGTTCCGCTACGGGCCGGGCGCGACGCGGATGTCCTACTCGAAGCTGACGTTCGACAAGCCGATTCCGATCTCGCCGACGATCGCGCTCGACCGCGAGCGCTGCATCCTCTGCTACCGCTGCACGCGCTTCTCGGCAGGCGTCGCCGAGGACGAGCAGCTGGTCGCGGTCAACCGCGGCGCCCACTCGCAGATCGCGACGTTCGAGGACGAGCCCTACCGGGCGCCGTTCTCGGGCAACGTCGTCGAGCTCTGCCCCGTCGGCGCGCTGACGTCGACGCAGTACCGCTTCGAGGCGCGCCCTTGGGAGATCCAGAACGTGCCGACCGTGTGCGGGCTCTGCCCGGTCGGCTGCAACATCTCGGCGACGACGCGCGAGGGCAAGGTCAAGCGGGTGCTCTCGCGCAACCACCCCGAGGTCGACCGCGGCTGGCTCTGCGACAAGGGCCGCTTCTCCTACCCGCACCTGTACGCCGAGGACCGGCTCCGCGAGCCGCTCGTGCGCCGCGAGCGGACCGGGCTCGAGCCGGTCTCGTGGGACGAGGCGCTCGAGCGCGTGGAGGCGCTGCTGCGCGAGGCGGACGGCAGCATCGTGACGGCGCTCTCCGGCTCGGAGACGATCGAGCAGGCGTATGCGCTGGCGCGCCTGCTCCGCGCGGGCACGGGCGCGCACTCGGCGGTGCTGCCAGAGTCCACCTCGTCCGCGCTCGACGCCTTCCGGGCGCCGCTCTCGACGATCGCCGACGCCGAGCTCGTGGTCGTGGTCGGGGACGACGCGGTCGCCGACCGCGCGGCAGTCGTCGACCTGTGGCTCCGCCAGGCCCGGCGCAACGGCGCCGAGATCGTCACGGTCGGCGCCGCGGGCAGCGTGTCAGCGCCGGCCGGCGAGGCGGCGCAGGCGCTGCGGGCGTTGCTCGAGGGCGACCTCGGCAAGAGGCTGCGGGGTTCCGAGCGGGCGGTGCTGGTCTGGTCCGGCCCCGGCGGCGGCGGGGGCGCCCGCCTCGCGGAGCTCGCGCACGAGCTCGGCTTCGAGGGCAAGCCCGGCTGCGCCGCGTTCCACCTGCCGGCGACGCCCAACGCACGCGGCGTCGCCGAGGCCTGGGCGGCGGCGGCCGACGAGGACGAGAGCAACCCGGAGCCGATCCGCGTGCTGGTCGTCTCCGGCGACGAGGCCGCGAGCAGCCCGGACGTGAGGGCGCTCGCCGAGCGGGCCGACGCGGTCGTCGCGGTCACGATGTTCCACGATCTGACGGTCGGCTGGGCGGACGTCGTCCTGCCGGCGACGAGCTACCTCGAGCGGGACGGCACGACGATGAACCTGGAGGGCCGCCTGCAGCGCCTGCGCCGCGCGGTCCTGCCGCCCGTTCCCGACGAGCTCGCCTGGCTCGCCGCCCTGGCGGAGCGCTTCGGCGTAGCCCTCTCGCCGCACGCCTCGGTCGTGTTCGACGAAGTGGCAGGGGCGATCTTCGGCGGCCTCCCCGAGGCGGAGGTCGACCCGCAGGCGCCCCTCACCGGACGGGCGCCGTATCAGGCGCCGACGCCCGCTCCCGAGGTCCGCAGCGCCGCGCCGCCCGCACCCGCAGACGAGCACGTGCTCGGCGACCTGCGCCTGCTCCGCTACCGGCCGCTCTTCTCCGGCCCGCAGGTGGAGCGGGTGCCGGAGCTGCAGTTCCAGCGGCCCGAGGCCGTCGTCGAGCTCTCGCCCGCCGACGCCGACCGGCGCGCGATCGCGTCGGGCGACACGGTCACGCTGCGCTCGAACGGCACCTCCGTCGAGCTCCGCGCCCGCATCGACCGGCAACTCGCGGAGGGCGTCGCGCGCGTGGCAGAGGAGCACGCCGGCGACCTGCACCAGCACGTCGAGGTGGTGAAGCAGTGAGCGGCTTCGGCTTCCTCGCGCAGGGCGACGCCGGCGAGCCGTGGTGGATCTCGCTGCTCAAGGCGGTCGTGATCATCAACCTCGTGCTGGCGACGTTCGCGTACCTGACGCTCGCCGAGCGCAAGCTGATGGGCCGCATGCAGCTCCGCTACGGCCCGAACCGGGCGGGGCCGTTCGGCCTGATCCAGCCGATCGCCGACCTGGTCAAGCTGATCCGCAAGGAGAGCTTCTTCCCGGCGGCTGCGATCGACGTGCTCTACATCTTCTCGCCGTTCGTGGCCGCGTTCACCGCCCTGGCGACGTTCTCGGTGATCCCCTGGGGGCCCGGCTGGGAGATCGCCGGCTACCAGGTGAACGGCTACGTCGCGGACCTCCCGATCGCCCTGCTCCTGATCTTCGCGATCGGCTCGCTGGGCGTGTACGGGTTCATCGTCGGCGGTTGGGCCTCCGACTCGAAGTACTCGCTGCTCGGCTCGATGCGGACGTGCGCGCAGCTCGTCTCGTACGAGGTCTCGCTGGCTCTCTCGGTGCTCGGCGTCGTGATCATGGCCGAGTCGCTCTCGCTGGTGGACATCGTCGACGCCCAGGGCGACACGCTCTGGTACGTCGTCCCGCAGCTCGTCGGCTTCTTCGTCTTCATCCTTGCCGGCACCGCCGAGACGGCGCGCGCCCCGTTCGACCTGCCCGAGGCCGAGCAGGAGCTCGTCGCCGGCTACCACACCGAGTACGGCGGCATGCGCTTCGGCCTCTACTCGATGTCGGAGTACATCAACCTGATCACCCTGTCGGCCCTCTGCGTGACGCTCTTCCTCGGCGGCTGGCACGGCCCCGAGTGGTTCTGGGGGCTCTCCGGGCCGATCTGGTTCCTCGTCAAGCTGTTCGTGCTGCTGTTCGTGTTCATCTGGATGCGCACGACCCTGCCGCGCCTCCGGTACGACCAGCTGATGCGCTTCGGCTGGAAGGTGCTCCTGCCCGTCGCGACGGTCAACGCCGTCGTCACGGCCGTCTGCGTGGTGGCGTTCTAGTGTCCCAGCCGTTCGGCACGCTCAAGGGCTTCGCGGTCACCTTCCGGCAGATCTTCAAGAAGCCGATCACGCAGCAGTACCCGGAGTTCAAGCGGCCCGTCTACCCGCGCTTCCGCGGCCGCCACCGGCTGCACCGGCACGAGAACGGCCTCGAGAAGTGCGTCGGCTGCTCGCTCTGCGCCGCGGCCTGCCCGGCTGACTGCATCCGCGTCGTCGCGGCCGAGAACTCTGCCGACGAGCGCGTCTCGGCCGGCGAGCGCTACGCGCGGATCTACGAGATCAACCTGAGCCGCTGCATCTTCTGCGGCTACTGCGAGCTCGCCTGCCCGTTCGACGCGATCACCCTCGGCAACGAGTTCGAGATCTCGGAGTACTCGCGCGACGACCTGATCTACACGAAGGACATGCTGCTCGCCGAGCCGATCAAGCGCGTCCCCGTCGCCGACCCTGACCTCTACGACACGCCGGTCCCGGCGTACAAGACGAGCTCCTAGATGGGCGAGTTCCTCGTCTGGGTGATCTGGATCGCCGCGGCGATCGGCTGCCTCGGCTCCGGCGTCGCGGTGGTGACGCTCGCGAACCCGTTCTACTCGGCGCTCGCGCTGATCGGCAACCTCGCCTCGCTGGCGGTGCTCTACCTGCTCGCGTCGGCCGAGTTCGTCGCCGCGGCGCAGGTGCTGGTCTACGCCGGCGCCGTGATGGTGATGTTCCTCTTCGTGATCGCCTACCTCGGCGGCCGCGCCGACGCCCCCTGGGCAGGAGGGACGCGGCTGTTCCAGATGGCGGCGGTGGTCGCGTCGGCGGCGCTGCTCGCCAGTGTCCTCGTCGCGATCCTGCTCAAGGCGGGCGGGCGCCTCTCGGACGAGGCCGACGTCGAGCGCGCCTTCGGCAGCCCCGCCGGGATCGGCGAGCTGTTCCTGACCGACCACCTGCTCGCGTTCGAGATCACCTCGATCGTGCTGCTCGTCGCCGCCGTCGGCGGCGTCGTGCTCGGGATGCGGCCGGAGCGACGGCCCGGCGAGCCGGAGGCCCAGCCGTGAGTGGCCCCGGCGTCCCCTGGTACCTGGCGGTCGCGGGGACGCTGTTCGCGACCGGCGCGTGCGGCGTGCTCCTGCGGCGGAGCCCGCTGATCGTCCTGCTCTCGCTGGAGATCATGCTCAACGCCTCCAACCTCGCCCTGGTCTCCTTCTCGCGCCTGTTCGGGGAGATGGACGGGCAGGTGTTCGCCCTGGCGGTGATGGCCGTCGCCGCCGCCGAGGTGTGCGTCGGGCTCGGGCTGATCGTCGCGATCGCGCGCCGCCGCCTCGACCTCGACGTCGACCGCCTGAGCGAGCTCTCCGGATGATCGCCGGCGCGTGGCTCTGCCTGCTCGCGCCGCTCGTGGGCGCCGTCGCGCTGACGCTCCTCGGCACGGCGGTCCCGCGGCGCCTGGCCGCCTACCTGGCGACGCTGTCGGTGTTCGTCGGCTTCGGCGGCGCCGTCGTCTCGTTCTTCTCGATGTGGGCGCGGGATCCCGACGACCGCAGCGAGCTCTCGACGGCGTACACCTGGCTCGCCGCGGGCGACTTCGACGTCGGCGTGCAGATCCTCGTCGACCCGCTCTCAATCGTGATGATGCTGGTCGTCTCCGGCGTCGGCGGGCTGATCGTCGCGTACTCGATCGGCTACATGGACGGCGACGACGAGGAGCGCCGCTACTTCGCCTACATGGCGCTGTTCGTCTTCTCGATGCTGCTGCTCGTCCAGGGCGGCAACCTGCTGCTGTTGCTCGTCGGCTGGGGGCTCGTCGGCCTCGCCTCCTACCTGCTGATCGGCTTCTGGCACGAGCGACCCCAGGCAGTGGCGGCGGCGAAGAAGGCGTTCGTGATGAACGCCGTGGGCGACGCGACGATGGCGCTCGCCTTCTTCGTGATCATCTGGCAGTCCGGCTCGCTCGGCTTCGAGGAGTCGTTCGCCGCTGCGGACGGCTGGTCGACGACGACGGTCAACCTCGTCGCGCTCGGCCTGCTCGGCGGGGCGGTGGCCAAGTCCGCCCAGCTGCCGCTGCACACCTGGCTCCCGGACGCGATGGAGGGCCCCACGCCGGTCTCGGCTCTGATCCACGCCGCGACGATGGTCACCGCGGGCGTCTACCTGATCGTCCGCACCCATCCGATCTTCGAGGCGGCGCCCGACGTCCAGCACCTGGCAGCGATCCTCGGCGCCGCCACCCTCATCGTCGCCGGCCTGGTCGCGCTCGTGCAGACGGACGTCAAGCGCGTGATCGCGTACTCGACGATGTCCCAGATCGGCTACATGTTCCTCGCGGCCGGGATCGGCGCGTACACGTTCGCGATCTTCCACCTGATGACGCACGCCTTCTTCAAGGCGCTGCTGTTCATGGCGGCCGGCATCGTCATCCATCAGCTGGCGGGCGAGCAGGACATGCGGCGGATGGGCGGGCTCGCGAAGCGGATGCCCAAGACACACGTCGCCTTCCTCGTCGGCACGCTGGCGCTGATCGGCATCCCGCCGCTCTCGGGCTTCTGGTCGAAGGACCCGATCATCGCCTCGGCCCTGGCGACGGGCGGCGGCCTGGGCTGGGCGCTCTACGTGGCGGCGCTCGTCGGGGCGCTCTTGACGGGGCTCTACGCGTTCCGGGCCTACTGGCTCGTGTTCAGGGGCGAGCCCTCGGAGCTCGTGCGCGAGCACACCGGCGAGCACGCCCACCGCGAGGACCGCGTCGTCACGCTGGGGCTCGGCGTCCCGGTCGCGATCCTGACCGTGCTCGCGGCAGTCGGCGGCCTGGTCGAGATCCCGGGTGTCTGGGATCCGTTCTCGGTCTGGCTCGAGGTGGTCGCCGAGCCGCTGGTCCATCCGTCCACGCTCCAGGACTACGGCACGAGCGCGATCGCGGTGGCGCTCGGCACGCTCGGCATCTACGTCGCGCGGCGGACGGTCAGCGCCGGCCGCGAGCTGGTGCCCTGGCCGGACGCGCACCGGACGCTCGAGCACAAGTTCTGGTTCGACGAGCTCTACGACGCGCTCTTCTACCGGCCCGCCGCGGCGCTCGCGGTCCGGCTCCGCACCGACGTCGAGACGCCGCTGATCGAGGGCGGCCTGACCGAGGTCGGCCAGACCACAAGCGAGGCGGCCTCCGCCGTCGCGCGCGTGCAGACCGGCCTGCTCCGCACCTACGCGCTCGCGATCGCCGCCTCGGTGGTCGTCCTCGTGGTCGTCTTCGTGGCGGTGCGCTGACGCGATGCTCGCGACGCTCCTGATCTTCGTCCCCGTCGCGGCCGCGCTCGTGCTGTGGGTCGTCCCGGTGGCGCGCGAGGTCGCCGGCGGCCTCGCCCTGCTGGTCGCGCTCGTCGAGGTCGGCCTCTGGATCGTGGCGCTCGTGCAGTTCGACTTCGCCGACGACCGCCTCCAACTCGACGCCGAGCAGGAGTGGATCGGCGACCTCGGCATCTCCTACCACGTCGGCTTCTACGGCTGGTCGCTGTGGCTCGCCGGCCTGACTGCCGTGGTCTGCGCCGCCGCGATCGGCTTCGCGCTCTGGGCCGGCCGCGACCGCGCCCGTGCCTACTACGGCCTGATGCTGTTCCTGCTCGGCTCGATCGCCGGCGTCTTCGCCTCGCAGGACCTGCTGCTCTTCTACGTCTTCTTCGAGGCGATGCTGATCCCGCTCTACGTCCTCGTGGGCGTGTGGGGCGGCCCGGGGCGGGTGCGGGCCACGGTCGTGCTCGTCATCTACACGATGGCCGGCTCGCTGCTGATGCTCGCCTCGGTGGTCGCGTTCGGCGTCACGGAGGGGACGTTCTCGCTCGCAGACGCCGGCACGAGCGAGAACGACTGGATCTTCCTCGGCTTCATGGTCGCGTTCGCGATCAAGGCGCCGATCTTCCCGTTCCACGGCTGGCTGCGCGCCGCTTACACGGAGTCCCCGCCCGAGGTGGCGGCAGTGCTCTCCGGCGTCGTCTCCAAGGCAGCCGTCTTCGGCCTGGTGGCGATCGTGCTGCCGCACTTCCCGGAACCGGTCGCCGACTTTCGCGGGCTCGTGCTGACGCTCGCCGCCGTGGGGCTCGCCTACGGCTCGCTGCTCGCGTTCCGGCAGCCCGACGTCCGCAGCGTCGTCGCCTACTCCTCGATGGGGCAGATGGGCCTGATCACGCTCGGCGTGTTCGCCGTCAACGACCTCGGCCTGGACGGCGCCGTCCTGCACTCGGTCACGCACGGGCTCATCTCGGCGTCGCTGTTCCTGCTCGCCGGGATGGTGATCATGCGCTGCGGCACCGACGCGTTCGCGGAGCTCGGCGGGATGGCGAAGGGCCGGCCGCTGCTCGCGACCGTGGTGATGACGGCCGGGATCCTGGCCCTGGCCGTCCCGGGCTCGGCGAACTTCGCCGGCGAGTTCCTGATCCTCGCGGGCGTGTTCGACCACGGCTGGGGGTACGCGGTCGTCGGCGCGACCGGGATCGTGCTCGCCGCGATGTACTCGCTGCGCCTGATCTCGGGCATCCTCCACGTGCGGCGCGGGCCGCGCGTGACCGACGAGGCGCGCGACCTCCGCCCGTACGAGCTGGCGCTGGTCGTGCCGCTGCTCGCCTGCCTGCTCGTCCTCTCGGCCTGGCCGGCCGCGATCAGCGAGCACTCGTTCCCCGACGACCAGCCCGAGCGGGCCGTGGCGGAGGCGACGGCGCCGTGATCGACACGCCGAGCGTCGACTGGTTCGCGCTCTCGCCCGTCCTCGCGCTGCTCGGCGCCTCCGCGGTCTGCCTGCTCTCGGCCGTGCTCGTGCCGGCGCTCGCGCGCCGCACGGTGGCCGCCGTCGTGGCCGGCGCGGGCTTCGTGACGGCCGGCGTGCTGGCGTGCCTCGTCTTCGACGCCTCCGCGGACGCAGAGCTCCAGATCGCCGAGTCGATGACGCGCGACCGGCTGGCCGCGCTCGCCCAGGTGATCCTCGCGGGCGCCGGCGCGCTCGCGGTGCTCGTCTCCTGGGGGAGCAAGCGGCGCTCGCACGTGGGCGAGTACTACTCGCTGCTCGCCGCCGCGGGCGCCGGGATGCTGTTCTTCGTCCAGGCCGGGAACCTGATGACGCTGTTCCTCGGCCTGGAATGGTTCTCGATCGCGCTGTACGTGCTCTGCGCGCTCGACACCGAGCGGGAGGGCTCGCTCGAGGCGGGGCTCAAGTACCTGATCGTCGGCTCGTTCGGGTCGGGGATCCTGCTCTTCGGCGCCGCCCTCACCTACGGCGCGACGGGCGAGCTCGGCTTCAACCAGATCCGGGAGGCGACCGGCGCGAGCGACCCGCTCTTCGTCACCGGCCTCGCGATGATGCTCGCCGGACTCGCGTTCAAGGCCTCGGCAGCCCCGTTCCACATGTGGACGCCCGACGTCTACCAGGGAGCGCCGACGCCCGTGACCGCGTTCATGGCCGCGGCCACGAAGGCGGCCGCGCTCGTCGTCACACTGCGCCTGCTGACGGTCGCGTTCCCGGAGCAGGAGGCGATGTGGACCGCCGCCGTCGCCGTGCTCGCCGTCGCCTCGCTCGCGATCGGCAACCTCGCCGCGCTCGCGCAGCGCGACGTGAAGCGGATGCTCGCCTACTCCTCGGTCTCCCACGCCGGGTTCATGCTGATCGCGATCGCGGCGGACAACGAGCTGGGGGCGCAGGCGCTCCTCTACTACCTGATCCCGTACGCGGCGATGTCGATCGGCGCCTTCGGCGTCGTCGCGGCCCGCGAGCGGGAGCTCGGCGTCGACGTGACGCTCGAGCGTCTGGAGGGCTTCGGCTGGGAACGGCCGTTCTTCGGCGCGGCGATGTGGGTCTTCATGCTCGGCTTCGCCGGCTTCCCGCTGACCGGCGGCTTCCTGGGCAAGTTCTACGTCTTCGCGGCCGCGTTCGAGAGCGGCTGGTGGTGGCTCGTGATCGTGGGCGCGCTCGCGACCGCCCTCTCGCTCTACTACTACCTCGGCGTCGTGCGGGCGATGTACATGCGCCCGGGCGCGGCCGGGGCGCGGGCGATCGTCGCGGGCGGCTCGCCGCCGTTCGACCCGGCCCTCGCGGTGGCGGTCGGCGTCTCGGTCGCGGTCACGATCGGCTCGTTCGTCTTCGGCGGCCCGCTGCTCGACCTGGCGCAGGAGGCTGCCGAGGTGCTGCCGTTCTCGTAGCGGCGAGGGAGAGCTTGTGTTGAATCAACACAAGCTCGAGCTTCGCGGCGTCCTCTTCGACCTCGACGACACGCTCGCCGACTCGGCGGCTGCGGAGGAACGCGTCTGGACGGGCGTCGCGGACGTGATCGCCGCGCGCCTGCCCGGCGTCGAGCGCGACGAGCTGCGGCGCCGCTACCTCGACGCCCTCCGGCGCCACTACCCCGACCTCGCGGCGGGGCGCGTCGACGCGCTCACGTTCCGCCGCGTGCGGCTCGCCGACGCGATCGAGCCCTGGGGCGCACTCGACGACGGCCTCTTCGAGGCGTACCTGGGGGAGAAGGCCCGCATCGCCGAGGTCGTCCAGCCCTTCCCGGAGGCGATCGCGACCGTGCGGGCGCTGCGGGCGCGCGGAATCCGGGTCGGCGTGCTCACGAACGGCCCCTCGGCGCACCAGCGCCGCAAGCTCGAGACCTCGCGGCTCGGCCCCGAGCTCGACGCGGTCGCGATCTCGGAGGAGCTGGGCGTCGGCAAGCCCGATCCGCGGGCGTTCGCCCTGGCGCTCGACCTGCTCGGCACGCGTGCCGAGGAGACGGCGATGGTGGGCGACTCGCTCGCGAACGACGTACTGGGCGGGATCGGCGCCGGTCTGGCCGCCGTCGTCTGGGTGCCAGGGCGACGCCAGGGCGACCTGCCGGAGGGCGCGCAGCTCGCCCGCGAGCTCGCGGAGGTGCCGCGCCTGCTCGGGCTCGCCTGAGCTAACGGCGCAGGTACGCCAGCACCGCCAGCACGCGCCGGTGGTAGTCGGGCGTCTCGCCGATGCCGAGCTTCAGGAGGATGTGCCGCACGTGCGTCTCGACCGTCTTCGGGCTGAGGAACAGCGCCCTGCAGATGCCGTCGTTCGAATGGCCCTCGGCCATCA
>DASTPC010000049.1:0-5620 GCA_035720085.1 Gaiellaceae bacterium | reverse complement strand
CCGTCGGCAATCCCGTCGACGGTGCGCTCGCCGCCGGTGGCGAGCTCCATCACGAGCAGCTCCGGGCCGCCGGCCGGAGGGAGCAGCTCGACCGCCTCCTCGAGGCGCAGCGACAACGACCCCGGGCGCTCGTGGAGTAGCTCGCGCGCGCGGTCGACGGTGGCGTCCAGCACGCGGAACCCGCGCGAGCCGGAGGCGACGACGGGCTTGAAGCAGACCGGCCGCTCGGGGTAGCCGAGCTCCCGTGCCGCGTCCGCGACCTCGGCGCCGCCGCGCACGCGGCGGAACGCGGGTACCGGCACGCCGGCCGCCGCGAGCAGCGCGTAGCACGCTCCCTTGTCGTTCGCGCGCTCGATCGTCGCCGGGCCCGAGACGAGCACGGTCGCGGCGAGGCGCTCGCGGTGCGGCGCCAGGCCCTCGACGTCGAACGAGGACTGCGGCAGCACGACGTCGACCGCCTCGCGCTCGAGGACGGCGGCGACGGCGTCGGCGAAGCCGGGGTCGGTGCCGTGCGGGACGAGGTGGAAGGCGTCGCAGAGGTGCCGCCCGACTGCCCGGTCCTGTGCGTCGACGGCGACCAGCCGTACCTCGCGCTCGCCGTTGTGCCTGAGCGCGCGGACGAGCGCGGCGGTCCCCGGCGCGCCGGCGGCCGTCAGCAGCACCGTCAGCGGCTTCACGCCAGGTCGATCCGGTCGCCAGGAAGCTGGCCGAGGCGGCGCTCGCGTTCCGCGTCGAGCATCGCACGCATCGTCTCGCCCATCGTCTCGCCGGGATAGACCCAGATCTCCGGGTGGATCAGCAGCTGGAGCCACGCGAACGCGCCCGCCGCCAGCTCTTCGTGCGGGCAGCCCATGCGCCAGTGCTGGTTCGAGTCCGAGCGGTAGGTCGCCGGGTCGAAGTACCGCTCGCCCATCACGTTGATCGCGCCTTCGACGGGATCGGTCATGTACTCGGGCTGAGGGTTGTGCCAGGCGACGACGGGGTCGAAGCGGTCGTCGAGCGTCGCGTTCGGGTGCACCGCGTGCAGTCCGACCGGGTGCCCGAGCCCGCGCAGCCGAGCGGTCGTCTCGACGCCCTCCGGCGAGGCGAGGTTGTAGAAGATCGACTCCGTCATCAGCAGATAGGTGGCGGTGGCGCCGAGCTCCGCTTCCAGCTCGGCCATCCGCAGGGCGGCGTCGAGGGAGAGGTCGACGTCGTGGCGCAGGAAGAGATCGCCCGGCTCGGGCCCTTCGCCGAAGCGGGCGAAGCGGTAGCCGCCGGCGCGCGCGCCCTCGAGCAGCTCGACGTAGTGGGCGAGGTCGAAACCGCAGCTCACGCGCTCACCTCTCCGCGCGACGATCCCTGAGGCCGGCCGCTGTCGCGGCCGGGGGTTGACAGAGGACGTCTCACACCTCTACCTCCACCGCGAACAGCCGTGCGGCCGCCTCGGCGCGGCGGAGCGCCTCGTCTGAGGTGTCCGCGATCGCGATCACGTAGCCGCGCCGGTCGCCGTCGCGGCGCACGGGGCGGATCGTCTCGCCGAGCTGGATGTAGGTGTCCGCCTGGACGACCCCCTCGGCCGCCAGCACCGGCGCCAGGCTGCCGATACCCACGACGGTGCCGGTGGGGAGCGGGCCGGGCTCGGCGGTGAAGAAGCGGATCGCCAGCGGCTGCGAGCGGCGTGCGAGCGCCAGCTCGTCCGGGACCGGCTCGCCGAGCGCCTGGCGCAGGGCGATCTCGACCAGGTCGACGCCGACGGCGTGCCGCACCAGGTCGGCCATCTGGCCGCCCGGGATCCGCGCCGCGACCTCGACGACCGCCACGCCACCGTCGTCGTCGGCGATCAGCTGGGGGAAGGCGATCCCGTCGCGCAGCCCGAGCGCCTCGACCGCGCGCTCGGCGACCCGCTCCGCGAGCTCGAGCTGGTCGCCGTAGATCGAGGCCGGGTAGACGTGGATCCAGCCGACGCCGAACCCGATCCCGGGCGGGCGCAGCCGGTCGGAGAGCGTCAGCACGTGCGCCTCGCCGCCGCGCGCGACCACGATCCCGTTCAGCTCGAGCCCGTCGCGGAACGACTCCACGATTGCCTCGTTGGAGGGTGACTCCGCCAGGGCAGCGTGCAGGTGCCGCTCGACGTCGTCGACCGCCTCGACCCGGAACACGGCCCGCTGGCCGCCCGAGTCGGCCGGCTTGAGGACGGCGGGGACGCCGGTCGCCTCGAGCGCCGCCCGCGCCTCCGCGAGCGTGCGCACCGCCGCGAACGCGGGCTGCGGCACGCCGGCGTCGGCGAGGACGCGCCGCATCGCCACCTTGTGCGTCATCCGGTGCGCCGTCGCGGTGCCGATCGTCGGCAGGCCGAGGCGCTCGGTCACCGCCGCCACGACCGGTACGGCGCGGTCGGCCGAGATCGTCAACGCCCCGTCGACGGCGTGCCGGCGCGCGACCTCGACCACCGCTTCGACGTCGGCGAAGTCCACGATCTCGGCGACGTCGGCCTCCGGCAGCCCCGCTGCCTCGGGATTGCGGTCGACCGCTGCCACGCGAAGGCCGAGCTCGCGTGCACGGACGATCGCGCGCCGCTGATGGCGGCCCCCGCCGACGAAGAGCACCGTCCTCTGCCCGCCCACCGGGCGCCGATGCTAGCCGTCGGCGCCGGCCGTCAGCCGGTCAGGCGACGCCGATGGAGGCTGCGAGCTCGCGCGAGAGCGCGTGCTCCGCCCCGCCCGCCCGGACCGTGACGGGCCCGTCGAACGGGGCCGCGAGCACGAGCTCGACCCGCTCGCCGGGCACGAGCGACAGCTCGGCCAGGTAGCGGAGGACGTCCGCGCTCTCGTCGGGGACGCGCGTCACCGTCGCACGCTCCCCGGGGGTCATGCTGGCGAGCGTGCGCCCGTCCGGCGCCGCCAGCCGTAGCTCGCTGTCGGGGATCGGGTCGCCGTGCGGGTCGTGCGTCGGGAAGCCGAGCTCCGCGTCGATCCGCGCCTCGAGCTCCTCGGAGAGCACGTGCTCGAGCCGCTCCGCCTCGTCGTGGACTTCGTCCAGGCCGAGGCCGAGACGCTCCGCGAGGTACCGCTCGAGCAGCCGGTGGTGCCGGAGGACCTCCAGTGCCAGCCGCCGTCCGTCGTCGGTGAGCACCACGCCGCGGTAGGGCTTCCGCTCCACGAGCCCGTCGGCGGCGAGCTTCTTCGCCATCGCCGTCACCGACGGCGCGCTGACCCCGAGGCGTTCGGCGATCGCGTTCGTCGTCGCCCGCTCCCCCTCGCTCTCGAGCTTGAGGATGGCCTTGAGGTAGTCCTCGACGGCGCTCGAACGCCGCTCGACTGGTTCCTTGCCGACGTCTTCCTTGCCCACGTTCCGAGAATACTCTACAGTTTCATTTTAGGAATGGCTAAAAAGCGGTTTACGCGCAGGCGGCTCCTGTGCGCCGTCGCTCCGCTCGCGGCGGCGCCCGTGGCGGTGCGGCTCGGCACGCTCGGCGACGGCAACGCCGCGGCAGCCGCCCACGCGGGGCACGACCATTCGAGCCACCGGGCGTTGGCCTCGCACGAGGGGCACGCGGCGCTCGGACACGCGGCGATGATCGGCGAGGGCGCCCCCGCTGTCGGCGGCCCGCACGACCTCGACGCGCTGCTGCTGCCGCCGCCGGCGCTGCCACACCGGCCCGGCCGCGTTCGCGAGTACACCCTGCACGCGGTCGACCGGGAGCTGGAGATCGCGCCCGGCGTCTTCTTCCCCGCCTGGACCTACAACGGCACCGTGCCGGGCCCGGTGATCCGCGCGACCGAGGACGATCTCCTGCGCGTCCGCTTCGTCAACGGCGGCTCGCACCCGCACACGATCCACTTCCACGGCATCCACCCGACCGACATGGACGGCGTCTTCGAGATCGTCGGCGTGGGCGAGGAGCTCACCTACGAGTTCACGGCGCGCCCGGCCGGCCTGCACCTCTACCACTGCCACGCGACGCCGCTCAAGAAGCACATCCACAAGGGTCTCTACGGCGCCTTCATCGTCGACCCGAAGACGCCCCGGCCGCCGGCCCAGGAGCTCGTGCTGGTGATGAACGGCTACGACACCGACGGCGACGGGGGGAACAACTTCTACACGGTCAACGGTCGCTCGTTCTACTACGCCCGCTATCCGATCCGGGTGAAGCGGTCGCAGCTCGTGCGCATCTACCTCGTCAACCTGACCGAGTTCGACCTGATCAACTCGTTTCACCTGCACGCGGACTTCTTCCGCTACCAGCCGACCGGGACCGGCGAGCACTGGGAGTACACCGACACGGTGATGCAGTGCCAGGGGCAGCGCGGCGTGCTCGAGCTCGAGTTCGCACACACGGGGTCCTTCATGTTCCACGCGCACCAGTCCGAGTTCACCGAGCTCGGCTGGATGGGCTACTTCCAGGTCGAGGACTGAGTGGAGGCCGGCAGCGAGGCGGTTCGCGGTAGCGTCGTCTGGCGGCTCTGGGCGCTCGCGCCGATCCTGCTGCTCGCGGTCGTCGTCGGCGCGTTCGTGACGAGCGGCTCCTCGCTCGTCGACCTGATCGGCCGCAACCCCCCGCCCGCCGACGAGTTCGACATCCGCCGCGTCGAGTTCCGCGAGGGCGAGATCCGCATCCGGGTGCGCAACCCACAGCCGGACGACCTGACGATCGCGTCGGTGACCGTCGACGACGCGATCGTGCCGTTCACCGTCGACGGCGACACGACGCTCGGCCGTCTCCGCTCCAGCACCGTCGTCGTCCCCTACGACTGGGTGGAGGACGAGCCGATCGCCGTCGGCGTGACGAGCTCGACGGGGATCGAGACGGTCGAGGAGGTGCCTGCGGCGGTCGCGACGCCGGAGGCGTCCGCGAAGGGATTCCTCGGCTACGGGATCGTCGGGCTGCTCGTCGGCGTCGTGCCCGTCGCGCTCGGCCTCCTCTGGCTGCCCTCGCTCCGCCGGGCCGACGCGCGCTGGCTGGCCGCGTTCATGGCGCTGACCGGCGGCCTGCTCACGTTCCTCGGCGTGGAGGCGCTCGCCGAGGCGTTCTCGCTGCAGGCGACCCTGCCGCCCGGCCTCGGCGGGCCGGGGCTCGTGCTGCTCGGCGTGGCGCTCAGCACGCTGGGGATGATGGCGCTCTCCACGCGGCTGGGGCGCGGAGCGGGTGCCACGGGGCTCGCGCTTGCGTTGCTGGTGGCGATCGGGATCGGCGTCCACAACCTCGGCGAAGGGCTCGCGATCGGCACCTCGTTCGCGTTCGGCGAGTTGCAGCTCGGGACGTTTCTGATCGTCGGCTTCATGATCCACAACGTCACGGAGGGGCTCGGGATCGCGGCGCCGCTCGCGCGGGAGCGGATCTCGTTCTGGCCGCTTGCCGGCCTCGCCCTCGTCGCCGGCGCGCCGGCGATCCTGGGCGCCTGGCTCGGCGGCTACGTGACGAACGACGTGCTCGGCGTCCTCTTCTTCGGGATCGCGGCAGGCGCGGCCCTGCAGGTCGTGATCGAGGTCGGTCGCTGGGTCCGCCGCAGCGCTCCGGGCGGCCTCGGCTCGGGCTGGGTGATCGGCGGCTTCCTCGCGGGGATCGCGGTGATGTACGCGACGGGCGTGCTGGTTGGCTGATGCCAAGGCCGGGATCTGCACACCTGTGCAGATCGCG
>DASTPC010000048.1:0-8110 GCA_035720085.1 Gaiellaceae bacterium | reverse complement strand
CGCCAGAGGTGGCTCTCGCAGGAGGCGATCTCCTCGGGCTGCGGGTCCCGGTTTCCGGGCGGCCGGCACTTGAGGACGTTCGCGATGTGGACGTCGGACCGCTCTAGCCCGATCCCCGCGAGCAGCTTGTCCAGCAGCTTCCCCGCCTGGCCGACGAACGGGATCCCCTGCTGGTCCTCGTGGAAGCCGGGGGCCTCGCCGACGAAGAGCAGGTCGGCGTCGGGGTTGCCGGCGCCGAACACGACCTGCGTGCGCCCGGCCGCGAGCGCGCACCGCGTGCAGCCGGCCGTCTCGTCCGCGTAGGCGCGGAGGGCTGCCGCGCGCTCGACGGGATCCGTCATGGCGGCCAGTGTACGACCGCCCCCGGACAGCCGGGAAGTACCGCTTTCGCGCAGCGGAAGCGCTAGTGGCCGCAGCCGCAGCTGCCGCCGCAGCAGCCGCCCCCGCCGCCGGTCGGGCCGCTGAAGGTCGGCTTCGCGCTCGCGCCGGTGACGGCGAACGTCGAGAACTGCTTGAGCACCTTCGCGGCACCGCACTCGGGGCACGTGACGACCTGCCCCTCGCTCCGCACGAGCTCCTCGAAGTGCGACTCGCACTCCATGCAGGCGTATTCGTAGATCGGCATGGCCCGAGTGTATCGGCGCGGGCAGCGCCGAGAAGAGCGGTCTGGACGCATAGTTACTCGATATGTATACTCGCTAACCATGCGTCACCCCTTCCTCGCCCTCCTCGCCGCCGGGCCTGCCCACGGGTACGAGCTGAAGCAGGCGCTCGACGAGCGCTTCGGCTCGACCATGCCGGTCCTCAACGCCGGCCAGGTCTACACGACGCTGGCCCGGCTCGAGCGCGACGGCCTCGTCCGCGGGCACGACGTGCCCGAGGACAGCCGGCAGAAGCGCGTCTACGAGCTGACGGCGGCCGGCCGCGAGGCGCTCGACGAATGGGTGGCGACGCCGACGCCGGCGACGCGGCTGCGCGACGAGTTCTTCCTGAAGCTCGTCCTCGCCGCCGATGCCGGCGTCGCCGACCCGCGCACGCTGATCGAACGACAGCGGCGCGAATACCTGCAGGCGCTGCGTGACCTCGCGGGCGTGGCTCCGAACGGCAACGTCGCCGGCTCCCTCCTCGTCGAGGGAGCGGCGCTGCACCTGGAGGCGGACCTGAAGTGGCTCGACCTCTGCCACGAGCGATTGATCCAGGAGGAGCTGTGATGGAACCCGTCCTGCGAGCGCGCGGCCTCGCCAAGACCTACGTCTCCGACGGCGTCGAGGTGCTCGCCCTGCGCGGCGTCGACATCGACGTCGCCCCCGGCGAGTTCGTCGCCGTGATGGGGCCGAGCGGCTGTGGCAAGTCCACCCTGCTGCACCTGCTCGCCGGCCTCGACCGTCCCACCGCCGGCGCGATCGAGCTCGGCGGCCGGCCGGTCGAGCGCCTCTCCGAGGCCGAGTGGGCGGTGGTCCGCCGCCGCCAGATCGGCTTCGTGTTCCAGTTCTTCAACCTCGTCGGCAGCCTCACCGTGGCCGAGAACGTCGAGCTGCCCGCGCGGCTCGTCGGCGTGTCCCCCCAGGACGCACGCCGGCACCGCGAGGAGCTGCTCGAGCGGCTCGGCGTCTCGGCCCGCACCGACGCACTCCCCGGGCACCTGTCCGGGGGGCAGCAGCAGCGGGTGGCGCTCGCGCGCGCGCTCGTCAACCGGCCGGCCGTCCTGCTCGCCGACGAGCCGACCGGGAACCTCGACTCGACCAGCGCGGCGGAGGTGCTCTCGCTCCTGCGCGAGGTGCAGGCCGGCGGCCAGACGCTCGTGCTCGTGACGCACGACGCCCGCGTCGCCGCCGCCGCGGACCGGGTCGTCTCGCTCCGTGACGGGCTCGTCGTCGACGAGGCCGTGCTCACCGACCGCGACGGCTCCGCCGTGCTCGCCGGGCTGCTCCGGCTGGAGGCCTGAGATGACGTCCGTCTACCTCCGCCTCGCGTTCGCCGGCCTGCGGCGGCGCCGCCTGCAGGCCGGGCTCACGGTGGTCGTGGTCGCGGCCGCCACCGCCGCCCTGACGGTCGCGCTCGGCGTCGGGCGCGTCGCCGACCGGCCCTTCGAGCGGACGTTCGCCGAGACGAACGGCGCCCACGTGATCGCGCGGACGTTCGCGGGGAGCGATGCCGACCTGACGCTGCTGGAGCGCTTGCCCGGTGTGACGGCGTCGACCGGCGTCGTCCCGACGGCGTTCACCTCCTTCGCCCACGACGGGCGCACGTTCGGCCTGCAGCTGGTCGGCGTCCTGGCGACCCCGCCCGAGGTCTCGCGGCCGCTGGTCGTCGAGGGCTCGTGGCCCGCGCCCGGGCAGGTGCTCCTGGAGCGCAGCTTCGCCCGCTTCCTCGGCCTCGAGCCGGGTGACCTCGTGCCCGCGGCCGGCGGCGGCGCCGGTCTCGAGGTGTCGGGGATCGCGGTCGTCCCCAAGGGCGAGGCGTACCCGAGCGCCCAGCCGGGAGTGGCCTTCGTCCGCGAGGAGACGCTCGCGGACCTGCCCGCGTCGCCGGTGGGACGCGCCAACCTGCTCGGCGTCCGCCTCGCCGACCCGGCGGCAGCGGACGCGTTCGCGGCGCAGGCCCACCGGCTGCTGGGCCGCACCGCCGACGTGGAGCCGTGGACCGAGGAGCGGGCAGACGCGGCCGAGACGACGCGCACGATCTCCGTCGTCCTCGGCTTCTACGCGGTGTTCCTGCTCGTCGCCGGCGGCGCCGTGCTGGCGACGCTCGTCGGCGGCCGCGTGGCCGCGCAGGCCCGCGACGTCGGCCTGCTGAAGACGACGGGACTCACGCCGCGCCAGGTCGGCCTCGTCTTCCTGCTCGAGCAGCTGGCGATCGGCGCGCTCGGCTGCATGGTCGGCGTGCTGGTCGGCTGGCTGGCGACGCCGGCCTTCACGGCCCGCGCAGCGTCGCTCGTGAACGCGTCCGAGACGCCCCCGCTCGAGCCGGCGCAGACGGCGCTCGTCGTGGTCGCGGTGCTCGCCCTCGTCGCGGTGTTCACCCTCGTCCCCGCCGTCGTGGCCGCCCGCCGCCCCGCCGTGGAGACGCTTCGCGGCGGCGAGCGCGCGCTCGGCGGCCGCTCGCGGCTCGGCCGGCTCGCCGACCGCCTGCGGCTGCCGCTGCCGGCCGTGCTCGGTGCGCGGTCGAGCTTCTCGCGGCCCGGCCGCTCGGCGCTGACCGCGCTCAGCCTCGCGCTGACGGTGGCGGCCGTCGTCGCGACGCTGGGAATGGAGGCCTCGCTCGACGTGGCCACCGACCCGCCGCCGGCTCCGCCGCTCGTGCAGGGGCTCGACACGCCCGCCTGGGACCCGGTCGACGACGACGCCGGCGAGGGCGCGACACTGCGCCCGATCGTCTACGGCCTCGACGCGCTGCTGCTCTTCGTCGGGCTCGTCAACCTGCTCGCCACCCTGTTGCTCGCGGTCCGCGAGCGGGTGCGCGAATTCGGGTTGCTGAAGGCGATCGGATTGACGCCGCGCCAGGTGAGCGGGACGGTCGTGTGGTCGCAGGCCGTGCTCGGCGGCGCGGCGGCGCTCGTCGGGATCCCGCTCGGCCTCGCGTTCTTCCGGCTGGCGATCGGGCTGACCGGCGGGAGCGACGAGTTCGCCTACCCGGCCGCCTGGACGGTGGCGCTGCTCGCTCCGGCCGCCGTGCTCGTGGTCGTCGCGCTGACGGCGCCGCTCGCACGGAGGGCGGCAGCGATCCGCGTCACCGAGGCGTTGCGGTACGAATAGGCCCGTGGACTGGACTGTCGGGCGGCTCGAGGGACGCGTCGTGGCACTCGAGCCGCTCGACCGCCGGCACGAGGAGGCGCTCTGGGACGCGTCCCGCGACCCCCGCACCTGGACGTGGCTCGCGATCGTGCAGCCGACCGACCGGGCTGCGCTGCGTGCGTGGCTCGGCGAGGCCCTCGAGGCCGCGGCGGCGCGTCGCGAGCTCCCCCTCGTGACGATCAGTCACGAGGCTGGCAGGGTGGTCGGGTCGACGCGGTACATGGCGCTGCGGCCCGAGCACCGCTCCGTCGAGATCGGCTGGACCTGGCTCCACCCCGACGCCTGGCAGACCGGCGCCAACGTCGAGGCGAAGCTGCTGATGCTCGAGCACGCGTTCGAGACGTGGGGCTGCCGGCGGGTCGAGCTGAAGACGGACGCGCTCAACGAGCGTTCCCGCCGGGCGATCGAGGCGCTCGGCGCCGCGTTCGAGGGTGTCCACCGGCAGCACATGCTGGTCCGCGACGGCGAGAACCGCGACACGGCCTGGTACAGCGTGCTGGACGCCGAGTGGCCGGCGGTGCGCGAGCACCTACGCGCTCGGCTCGGCCGCGGCTGAGACGAAGTCGCGCACCAGTTCGATCGCCTCGGGCCTGTCGCGGAAGACACCGTGCCCGGCGTGGTCGAAGACCTCGAAGCGGACGATCCCGGGCGGCATCGCCGAGACCAGCTCGCGCGCGCCCGAGAGCGTCGTCGTCGGGTCGTCCTCGCCGGCCAGCACGAGCGTCGGGCAGTCGAGGTCGCGGACCTCGTCCCGCAGGTCGAACGTGCGCGACTCGGCGGCGTCGAAGTAGGCACCCAGCTCGATGTTCATCTCCATCCGTGCGACGACGTCGGGCGAGAGCGCGGTGCGCGTGTAGAGCGGGACGCAGACGCGCAGGAACTCGACGAACGTCGCCTCCGACGGGTTGGCGAAGTAGCGGGCAGCCGTCTCCCCCGCCGCCGGGCCGCCGAGCCGGTCGAAGACCGTCACCGAGCGGGTGTGCGAGTACCGGGCGACCGCGCTGACGAGCACCAGGCGCGAGCAGAAGCCCGGGTGTCGGAAGCGCGCGCGCACGGCCGTGAAGGCGCCGAACGCCGTCCCGAGGACGACCGGGCGCGCGATCTCGAGCGCCTCGCAGAAGCCGACGAGGTCGTCGGCCCAGGTGTCGAGGTTCCAGCGCTCGGGCGTCGAGCGGTCGCTCCGGCCCGCACCCCGCACGTCCAGGTAGACGACCTGCGCCACCCCGGCGAGCGCGGGGCCGACGTGGTCCTTGTACGACGAGTGGTCGGCTCCGGGGCCGGTGTGGATCAGGATCACCGTCGGCCGTTCGCGCATCCACGGCCCGTCGGGGACGACCTGCGCCCCCTCGACGTCGAAGAAGAGCCGGATGTCCCCTACCTGCACCTTCATCCGGCGCCCGCCTCCTGGTCGGGCTCGGCAAGGAACGCGAGCAGCTCGTCGAGCGCGCCGGGCGCGTCGCGGAAGACGCCGTGCCGCGCCTTCGGGAACGTGCGCAGACGCGCGATCCCCTCGGGCAGCGCCTGCAGCAGCTCGGTCGACCCCGCCGGCGTCAGCTCGGGGTCGTCCTCGCCCGCGAGCAGGAGCGTCGGCGCCCGCACCGTGCCCAGCCGGCCCCGCAGGTCGAACCCGCCGGGCGCGTAGCGGCGCCAGTGGATCAGCACGTCCGGGTTCCACGTCGCACGCGTGGCGGCCTCCGCCGTCCCGTAGCTCGTCGTGTGCGGGTAGGCGTGCCGCATGAAGACGGCGAAGGTCCGCTCGTTCGGCTGGTCGTAGAACATCTTGGCCGCCTCGCCTGCCGCGGCGCCGCCTAGGCGCTCGTACACGGCGACCGAGCGGCCGGGGACGACGCGAGTCCCCCCGTTGACGAGCACGAGCCGCCGCGGGTGCTCGGGATGTCGCGCTGCGTAGGCCGCCGCCACGAGCGCGCCGAAGCCGTGCCCGAGGACGACGGGCCGCTCGATCGCGAGCGCGTCGCAGAACGCGCGCACGTCGTCGGCCCAGGTCTCGAGCGTCAACCGCTCGCGCGGCGACGTGTCGCTGCGCCCGTTCCCGCGCTGGTCGAGGTAGACCACCTGCCCGAGCGGCGCGAGCCTGGGGCCGAGCAGCACCTTGTAGAGCGCGTGGTCGAACCCCGGCCCGGGATGGAGCAGCAGGATCGTCGGCCGGGGACGCATCCACGGGCCGTCCGGCACCAGCCCGGCGCCCTCGACGTCGAAGAAGAGGCGCACGTCGCCGACCTGAACGCGCACCGTCGCAGTATCCCTGTGATCTAGACTCCCCGGTGCCCGGTATCCGCACGCGGAACTGGAGCAGAGACCATGTTCGAGAGCATCCACGTGATCGGCCGCGGCCGTGTCGGCGCGGCGCTGGCGGCACGCCTCGCCGAGCGCGGCGTGCGCCTCGACGACCCCCTCGCGGAGCTCGTGCTGCTCTGCGTCCCGGACCGGGCGATCGCGGAGGTCGCCCGCGCGGTCGAGCCCGGGCCCTGGGTCGCGCACGTGAGCGGCGCGACGCCGCTCGCCGCGCTCGACCCACACCCGAGGCGCTTCGGCGTCCACCCCCTGCAGACGTTCACGGCCCACCGAGGGCCCGAGCAGCTCGACGGCGCCTGGGCCGCGGTGACGGCGGAGGGCGACGCGGCACGCGAGGCCGGCTTCTTGCTCGCCCGCCTCCTCGGCCTGCAGCCGTTCGCGCTGGACGACGGCAGCCGCGCGACCTACCACGCGGGCGCCGCGATCGCCTCCAACTACCTCGTCACGCTGCGACGCGCGGCGGGATCGCTGTTCGAGGCCGCCGGCGCGCCGCCGGAAGCGCTCGGGCCGCTCATGCGCCGGACGATCGAGAACGACTTCGAGCTGACCGGCCCGATCGACCGGGGCGACTGGAGCACTGTCGCCGCCCACCTCGACGCGATCCGGGAGCTCCGGCCCGAGCTCGAGGCGGCGTACGCGGCCCTGGCGCACGTGACGGCCGCGCAGGCGGGCCGCGAGGTGCCGGCGTGAGACGTCCCATGTCAACTCCCGGCCGCGACAGCGGCCGGCTTCAGGGATATTGGTGCGGCCGGGAATCCGCTCCTGCGGATTGCCGGCCTTGCGCAGAGCAGGTGCCGGCATGAGGGTTGCGGGCACCGTCGCGGAGGTCCGCGCCGCGCTCGAGCCGTGGCGCGCCGGCACGGTCGGGCTGGTGCCGACCATGGGCGCGCTCCACGAGGGGCATCTGGCGCTGCTCCGGGCGGCCAGAGCCGAGTGCGACACGGTCGTCGCGAGCATCTTCGTCAACCCGGCGCAGTTCGGCGAGGCCGGCGACCTCGACGGCTACCCGCGCGACGAGGAGCGCGACCTCGCGCTCGCCGCCGAGGCCGGGGTCGACCTGGTGTTCGCTCCCGCCGTGGAGGAGATGTACCCGCCCGGCTACCAGACCTGGGTGGACGTGACCGAGGTCGGGCAGATCCTCGAGGGGCGCCACCGGCCCGGGCACTTCCGCGGCGTCGCCACCGTCTGTCTGAAGCTGTTCCTGGTCGTCCGGCCCGCGCTCGCCTACTTCGGGCAGAAGGACGCGCAGCAGGTCGAGGTGCTCCGCCGGCTGGTGCGCGACCTCGAGCTGGAGCTGGAGCTGCGCGTCGTGCCGACCGTCCGCGACGCCGACGGGCTCGCGCTCTCGTCCCGCAACGCCAGGCTGACGCCCGCCGAGCGCGAGCGGGCGCTCGCCCTCCCCCGCGCGCTCGCCACCGGCGACCCCGAGCAGGCCCGCGAGCTCCTGCGCGGCCTCGAGGTCGACTACCTGGAGGTCGCGCCGTTCGACCCGCCCGTCCTGGTCGGCGCCGTCCGCGTCGGCTCGACCCGCCTGATCGACAACGTCCCCCTGGAAGGAGAACCGCGATGAGCACCCGTCCTCGCACGCCCGCCCCGTCGACCCCGGCGCCCGGCAAGCTGCCGATCACCGAGCTCGCAGAGCTGAAGGCGCGTGGCCAGCCGATCGCGATGGTGACCGCCTACGACGCGCCCGGCGGCCGTCTCGCCGACGCCGCCGGCGTCGACATGGTGCTCGTCGGCGACTCGGCGGCGATGACGATGCTCGGCTACGACTCGACGGTGCCGGCGACGATGGACGAGCTGATCGTGCTCACGCGCGCGGTCACCCGCGGCGCGCGCCGCCCGCTCGTCGTCGCCGACCTGCCCTTCGGCTCGTTCCAGGTCTCCGACGAGGAGGCGGTCGCGAACGCGATCCGCTTCGTCAAGGAGGCGGGCGCGGACGCCGTCAAGCTCGAAGGTGCGGGGCGGATGCTCTCGCGGGCTGCGGCGATCGTCGACGCCGG
>DASTPC010000047.1:0-9687 GCA_035720085.1 Gaiellaceae bacterium | reverse complement strand
CGGTTAGCGTCCGGTTAGGGCGCTCGTGCAGGCTTCCCCATGACGTTCGAGGGGTCACGACGAGGAGGGCGAACATGCGCCTCACGATCTCGATTCTGGCGACCGTTCTGTGCGCCGCGCTGGTGGCCACGGCGGTCGCGTCACCGGCCTCGTCCACCGCCGGCCGGGTGGTCGTCCCGCGGGGGCAACCGGTGCAGATCGCATTCACCGCCGTCACGACCGAAGGCGAGCTCCTGGCGGGCTTTACGGCCTCGTTCCGGAAAGCGATCAGGATGGCGATCGCGCTGCATCCGACGATCCGGGGCTTCCCGGTCAAGGTAAACGCGGTGGAGACGTCCTGCTCCGGCGACAACGCGGCGGCCGCCACGGCGATCGTCGCCAATGAGCAGAACACCGCCGTGATCGGGCATCTGTGCTCGGACGGGTTCGTGAGCGCGCTGCCGATCTACGAGGCGGCGGGGATCGTCACGGTCTCGGGCTCCGCGACGCGCGACGGGCTGCCGGCGCTCGGCCCGAGCGTCTTCAACCGCGTGCACGTGCGCGACGGGGACGGCGGCGAGGCGTGGTACGAGCTCGTCCGGACGTCACCGCGGAACGTCCTCTGGCGACAGCTCTACCTGTTCGCCTGGGGTAGCCAGCCGGAGCCGTTCGCCGACTTGTACTTTGACGCGGCCCGGCTCCTGCTCGCCCGGCTCGAGCAGACCTCGGCGGTCGTCGGCGGGAACCTCGTCGTCGACCGGGCGGCTCTCGCGCGCGCGGTGCGCAACACCTCAGGCTTTTTCGGCGTCACCTGTGCGGTCGACCTCGACCCGGCGACCGGCAACCGCGTCAACGACCCGGAGTCGCTAGCGCGCTGCACCCGCCGCTAGGGCTAGTAGCGCGGTCAGGCCAAGTCGAGCAGTTCGTCGTCGGGGACCTCGCGCAGCACCCGCGCGGGGCTCCCGACGACGAGCGCGCGCGGGGGCACGTCCTTCGTGACGACGGCGCCGGCCCCGACGAACGCCTCCGCGCCGATCTCCACTCCCGGGCAGAGGATCGCGCCGCCGCCGATCCGGGCGCCGCGGCGGATCGTCGGCCCGCGCAGCAGCCCCAGGCGCTTCTCGGTGCGCCCCATGTAGTTGTCGTTCGTGGTCACGACGCAGGGGGCGACGAAGACGTGCTCCTCGAGCGTCGAGTAGGCGGTGATGTAGGCGTCGGCCTGGATCCGGGTCATCGCCCCGATCGTGGTGTCGTTCTCGACCAGCGACCCGCGTCCGACGACGACGTCGTCGCCGATCGTGACGCGCTCGCGCACGCACGACTGGTCGCCGAGGATCACGCGCGCTCCGACGAGCGACCCCGCGAAGACGATCGCACCCGTCGAGACGACCGTCCCGTCTCCGAGCACCGCGGGCGGCAGCGGCTCGCGCTTCGCCGTCGAGCGCGGCGACAGCGTCGGCTGCTTGCCGACCACGGCGTGCTCCAGCACCTTCGCCCCATCCCCGAGCACCGTGCCGGGGTAGACGACGGCGGTGGGGTGGATCTCGGCCGTCACGTTGTTCCTCTTGCGCGCGAAGATCCCTGAACGCGGCAGCTGTCGCGGCCGCGGAACCCTGGGACGGCGCCTCGGCTTGGCCGGGGGCCGCTTTCGCGGCCGGGGGTCGACGCACGGCGTCTCACGCGGGCACGGCCCCGCGCAGCGACTCCGTCAGCCGGTCGAGCGTGCGGACGACGGCGAGCCCGTCGCGGGCCTCCCGGTGGTCGCCGGGGCCGGCCGCCACCAGCCGCAGGAAGTGCTGCAGCTCGAGCCGCAGCGGCTCGTCGTTCGGGATCTTCGGGCTGAAGATGTCGCCCGTGCGGGTGCGCCACTCGCCGTAGGTCTCGGTCGGCTCCCACGGCGCCTTGTCGTAGACGGTCACCTTCCGCTCGAGCTCCATGTCGTCGAAGACGGCCATCTTCTCCTTGCCGACGACCGTCATCTTCCGCATCTTGTGCGGGTCGAGCCACGACAGGTGCATATGGGCCACCTTGCCGCTCGGGAAGCGCAGGTAGCAGAAGACCACGTCCTCGACCCCCGGCTGCAGGAAATCACGGCCGTGCGCGACGACCTCGTCCGGCTCCTCGCCGATCAGCCAGAGGATCACCGAGAGGTCGTGCACGCCGAGCGACCAGAGCGCGTTCTCGTTGGAGCGGATCACGCCCAGGTTCTGCCGGTTCCCGTACACGCAGAGGACGTCCCCGAGCGCCCCCGAGTCGACGAGCTGCTTCAGCTTCAGGACGCCCGGGTGGTAGAGCAGCAGGTGGCCGGGCATCAGCACGAGCGCGCGCTCCTCGGCGAGAGCGATCAGCTCCTCCATCTCGGCGCCCTTCGTCGCAGGCGGCTTCTCGACGAAGACGTGCTTGCCGGCCTCGAGCGCCCGCCGGGCCAGCTCGTAGTGCGTGGGCACGGGCGTGGCGATCACCACCGCCTCGAGCTCGGGATCGGCCAGCACCTCGTCGAACTCGCCGGTGAGGCGCGCGCCCGGATGGCGGCCGGCGAAGCGTCCGCGCAGCTCCTCCCGCTCGTCGCAGAGCCACGAGAGCTGCGCCAGCTCGTCGGCGACGCGGACGAGGTTCTTGCCCCAGTTGCCGAGCCCGGCCTGTGCGACCCGGACCGGCCGGCTCACAGCGTCCAGACCTTCTCGTTCCTCGCGCCGTTGCGGCCGGTGGCGTTGCGGAAGTCGACGACCAGCTGTGCCTTCTCGACGAGCTGCGCGTAGTCGACGTCCGAGTGGGCGGTGACGATCGCGACGGCGTCGTAGGCGGCCGGATCGAGCGGGACGCTCTCGAGTGCGAGCCCGTGCTCGGCGAGGACGGGCACGTGCGGGTCGTGGTACGAGACGTCGGCCCCCGCGGTGCGCAGGAGCTCGATCAGCTTCAACGCCGGCGATTCCCGCACGTCACCGATGTCCGCCTTGTACGCGACCCCGAGCACGAGCACGCGCGAGCCTGAGAGCGACTTCCCCGCGCCGTGGTTGAGCGCCTGGGAGACGACCGAGCGGCAGTAGTAGGGCATGTTCTGGTTGATCTCGCCGGCGAGCTCGATGAACCGCGTCGTGAAGTCGTACTCGCGCGCCTTCCAGGTCAGGTAGAAGGGGTCGATCGGGATGCAGTGCCCGCCGAGGCCGGGCCCCGGCTCGAAGCGCATGAAGCCGAACGGTTTCGTCGCCGCGGCGTCGACGACCTCCCAGACGTCGATCCCCATCCGGTCGCACAGTTGGGCGAGCTCGTTGACGAGCGCGATGTTGACCGAGCGGAAGATGTTCTCGAGCAGCTTCGTCAGCTCGGCCGCCTCCGGCGAGGAGACGCGGTGGATGTGGTCGATCGCCGAGCCGTACAGCGCCGCCGCCGCCCCGGTCGACGCTTCGTTGACGCCGCCGACGACCTTCGTCACGTTGCGCGTCGTCCAGTCGGTGCGTCCCGGGTCGACCCGCTCCGGCGAGAAGGCGAGGTGGAAGTCCTCGCCCGCGACGAGGCCGCTGCCGCGCTCGAGCACGGGGCGCAGGTCTCCGGTCGTCGTCCCGGGGTAGGTCGTCGACTCGAGTACGACCAGGTGGCCGGGGCGCAGGCGCCGGGAGATCTCGGCGGCGGCGGAGAGCACGATCGAGAGATCCGGCTCGCGCTGGCGCGAGAGCGGCGTCGGCAGCGCGATCAGGATCGCGTCCGCGTCGCGCAGGACGTCGTAGTCGGTCGTGGCGCCGAGCCCACGCTCCGCGACGTGCGCCCGGAGCGCCTCGGACGGCACGTCCTCGATGTAGCTGTCCCCGGCGAGGATCCGCGCGACCCGGTCCGGGTCGACGTCGACGAGGACGACGCGCTTGCCAGCCTCCGTGAACACGTGCGCCAGCGGGAGGCCGACGTAGCCCGCGCCGACGATCGCGACGTCGTAGGTGGCCTGCGCAGGGTGCTCGGCGGCGCGTGCGGTCTCCGAAGTGGTCACGGCGCGGAATCGTACCGCCGGGCCACGACTGCAACGGCCGCGGTGCGGTGGCCGCTCACGCCTGCTCCTTTGCGCGCGAACATCCCCGAACCCGGCCGCAGTCGCGGCCGGGGGTTGACACAGGACGCCTCACGCGAGCTCGCGCAGGACCTGCGCGATCCGCTCGGCGGCGCGGCCGTCACCGTAGAGCTCGGGCGGCTGCAATGGGAACCGTGCTGCCGCGGCCGCGGCTGCGATCGCGTCCGGGTCGTCGTCCACGAGCACGTTGCCGCCTGCCCGGACGGTCTCCACCCACTCGGTGGACGGCCGCAGCGTCACGCACGGCACGCCGTACCAGTACGCCTCCTTCTGCAGCCCGCCCGAGTCGGTCAGGATCACGCGCGCCTGCGAGGCAAGCGCTGCGAAGTCGAGGTAGCCGAGCGGCTCCACCAGGCACACCGTCGGCGGCACGTCGAGGCGTTCCCGCTCGACCGTCGCCCGCGTGCGCGGGTGGGCCGGCAGCACGACGGAGCCCTCGACGCGTCCGAGCCCTTCGAGGATGCGGGCGAGGCGCTCCGGCCGCACGTTCGCCTCGCGGTGCACCGTCGCGACGGCGTACTCCCCGGGGGCGAGCTCGAGCCGGTCGAGGATCGTCGAGCGCGCGACAGCGAGCGGCCGGAAGCGGGCGGTCGCGTCGGCCATCACGTCGCCGACCAGCTCCACGCGCCCGCGGACGCCCTCGTCCGCGAGCGTCCGACGGGCGTGCTCGTCGGGGACGAAGAGAATCGACGACAGCCGGTCGACCTCGATGCGAGCACGCTCCTCCGGCATCTCGAGGTCGCCGCTCCGCAAACCGGCCTCCACGTGCGCGAGCGGCGTCCCGACGGCGACGGCGGCACGGGCGCCCGCCAGCGTCGAGCTCGTGTCCCCGAGGACGACGACCGCGTCCGGCCGCTCCGACGCGATCGCGTCCTCGATGCCGGGCTGCATCCGGGCCGTCTCGGCCGTCTGCAGCCCGAGCCGGTAGTGCGGCTCGGCCAGCCCGAGCTCCTCGAAGAAGATCGCGGACAGCTCGCGGTCGTAGTGCTGGTCGGTGTGCAGGACGACCTCGTCGACGCCCGCCGCGCTGAGCGCGAGCGACAGGGGCGCCGACTTGACGAATTGCGGACGGTTGCCGACGACTGTGAGGACGTGCACCGGCGGCCAGCGTACTCGCGGCCCGGGCGATCGGCCGTTCGTCCCTCGTGCCAGGGATGTCCTTCCCCCCGACGGGGGAGGCGGAGGAGGCCGCTGCTTCCGAGAGTGAGAGAGCGAACCCAACCCGAGGGGGCTCTCCCACCGTGACAACCCTTCGTTCTGCGGCCGGGCGTCTCGCACGAGGGTGGCGCACGGTCCTGCTCGGAGCGCTTCTGGTGCTGCCGGTGCCCCTGCTCGCGATCAGCGGGCTGGGCGTGCCGCTGCCCGACGCCGTGTACCAGATCGCCACCGGGATCGCAGAGCGCACGCAGAACGTGGTCCAGCGGGCAACCCCCGACACGCAGCACTCCGCCGTGCCGGGCGGCCGCCCGTCGCCCGCCGCCTCCCGTGGCCGGGCGGGGGCCTCCCAGGCCAACGGCGGCGAGAACGGCGCCTCCGAGAGCTCCGGTGCAGGCTCTGGCCCCTCGGATCCGGGCGGGATCGCCGAGCGCAACGTCCCCGCACTGCTGCCTGACGGCGAGTCCGGCGGCGCGTCGCCGAACGGGTCCGAGTCGCCGCCCGCACCGCCGCCCCCGCCTCCTCCGCCCCCGCCCGCACCTCCGCCGCCTCCTCCTCCGCCGCCCGCGCCGCCGGCGTCGCCTCCGCCTGCTCCGCCCGCACCTCCGCCGCCTCCTCCGCCCGCGCCGCCTCCGCCCGCGCCGCCGCCGGCACCCCCGCCGCCGGCACCTCCGCCGCCTCCGCCGCCTCCGCCTCCGCCGCCACCTCCAGCACCGCCTCCGCCTCCGCCGCTGCCGCCTCCTCCTCCGCCTCCGCCGCCGGAGCCGAAGCCGCGCGACCCCTGGGTCGTAGAGCTGCCGAAGGGCGTGAAGGAGGCCCTCGACAGCCTGCTCTCCGGCGACGCGCTCAGGCAGCTGCTCGAGCGCACGGGTGGCCTGCTCGACCAGCTCGCGCACGGCGCGTACGACGGCGTGGCGCAGGACGACGACGATCAGGGCGAGGACGACGACCACCAGGGCGACGACGGCGAGTCCGGAAGCTGTCAGGACAGCGGTCCGGCCACGACGTGGTGGAGCGGCTCGGCGCGCTCCGGCTGCTCGTGAACCAGCCGCCTCCCGCGCGCCGCGAGCGGCCGCCGCGGCTCGTCCTCCGCTTCGCGCTCCTGACGGCCGCCTGCCTCGGGCTCGGGGCAGCGGCCATCCTCGCGATCACCCGGCACCTCGACACGCAGCAGGCGCAGCGCGCCGCAGCCCAGCACGCCGAGCTGGTCGCGGACGCCGTCCTCGCGACCGAGGTGACGGCGGCCGACCTCCGTCGGCCGGTCACGCCTGCGCGTCGCCGCGAGCTCGACCGGCTCTTTGCCCGCCCGGCGCTGGCCGAGGGCACGCTACGCGTGCTGATCGCCGGCCCGCGTGGCCTCGTGACCTACTCGACCGACGGCTCGCTCGTCGGGCAGCGGCTGTCGCTCGAACGCGTCCGCGCGGCTGTCAACGGGACGATCTCGAGCGCGGTGACGACGATCCGCGACCCGGGCTCGTCCTCACGGGGTGCGAAGGTGCTCGAGTCGCACGTGCCTCTCGCGGTGCCCGGCAGGCTCGGCGTGGCCGTGATCGACCAGGACTACGACCCGATCGCCAAGGACGCCCGCTCCGCGTTCCTGCCCGTGGCGGGGATCCTGGAAGTCGTCCTGCTGGCGCTGTTCGCACTGCTCGTGCCCGTCCTCGTCCGCGTGACGCGCAGGATCCAGCGGCAGATGGACCGGATCGAGCACCAGGCGCACCACGACGAGCTCACCGGGCTGCCGAACCGGGCCGGCTTCCGCGAGGAGGTGGCGCCCGCGCTCGTCGAAGCGTGGCAGGCCGGGGGCAACGCCGCGGTGCTCCTGCTCGACCTCGACCGTTTCAAGGAGATCAACGACTCGCTCGGGCACGCGAGCGGCGACCAGCTGCTGCTCGCGGTGACGCGCCGCGTCGAGGCCGCGGTGGGCGAGGACGTCGTCGTCGCGCGGCTCGGCGGCGACGAGCTGGCGCTCTTCGTCCCGGGCGGCACGGCGCCCGAGGCGATGGCGCTCGCCGACCTCGTGCGCGCGACGCTCGAGGAGCCCGTCTCCGTCGAGGGCGTCCCGCTGATGATCACGGCCAGCGTCGGCGTCGCGATCTACCCCGAGCACGGCGTCAGCGCCGAGCTCCTGCTCCAGCGCGCCGATGTGGCCATGTATACGGCGAAGCGCCGCCGCACGGGCGTCGAGCTCTACGACGCCGCGGTGGACACGAACGACGCCGCCCGGCTCGCGCTCGTGGCCGAGCTGCGTGAGGGGCTCGAGCGCGGCGAGGTGGTCGTGTACTTCCAGCCACAGGCCGAGCTCGGCTCAGGCCGGATCGTGGCAATGGAGGCGCTCGCCCGCTGGCAGCATCCGCGGCGCGGGCTGCTCCTGCCGGCCCAGTTCGTGACCGTCGCCGAGCACACCGGCGCCAGTCGCGCGCTGACCTCGTACGTGCTCGACCGGGTCGTCCGCCAGGGGGCTGCCTGGGTCGAGGCCGGCACGCCGGTCGTGGTGGCGGTCAACCTCTCGATGGTCGACCTGCTCGACCTCTCGCTGCCCGACGAGGTGGGGGGACTGCTCGCGCGGGAGGGCCTCGACCCTGCCCTGCTCGAGCTGGAGATCACCGAGAGCGCGATCATGGCCGACCCTGCGCGGGTGCGCGAGGTCGTCGCGCGTCTCGACGAGCTCGGCGTGCGCCTCGCGATCGACGACTTCGGCACCGGCTACTCCTCGCTCACCTACCTCAAGCGCCTGCCGGTCGACGTTCTCAAGATCGACCGCTCGTTCGTGATCGGCATGGCCACGGACGAGAGCGACCGTGCGATCGTCCGCTCGACGATCGACCTCGGCCACAACCTCGGCCTGACGGTGGTCGCCGAAGGCGTCGAGACGCGGCGGCTCTGGGACCAGCTCTCCGTGCTCGGCTGCGACGTCGCCCAGGGCTGGCACGTCGCCCATCCGGCACCGGCCGAGGAGCTCGGCCGGCGGCTCGCGACCGGCGGCGGCGGCCGGGTCGCCGCTCCGGTCGGCGGCTACACTGTGCGCCCCGCGGGCCGTTAGCTCAGCTGGTAGAGCAGGGGACTCTTAATCCCAAGGTCGAAGGTTCGAATCCTTCACGGCCCACTCGAAAGCCCCGCAAATCGGGGCTTTTTCAATGCCTGCCCTCGGCTTGGCAGAGTAGATGTGGAGAGCCCGTTCGACGAGCCCTGAAAGCCGTGGCGCAAAGCGGCGGGCTCTCTCTTGGTCCTGGGGCCGCCAAGGATCCCACTCGTGAACCAGGGGCGCGAGGCGACGGCTGCTGCTGCAGCCCAGGTCAGCCGAACTCTCGCTCGAAGCACTCGACGCAGAACGCGTACAGCTCGCCGTCGACGCCGAACCAACAGCCCCACCCCTCGCGCTCGGCGACGTCCACGCTCGCCTCGCGCTCGCACTCGGAGCAGCTCACCTCGTCGAGCTCGGGCGCGGGCCGCAGGTTCTCCACAGCGCCAGCCTACGACGCGCGCGGCGCGTTGCCTAGATGGCTGAACGCGGCACTCGGCGTAGCGCCTTGGCCGGATTCGCGAAGTCCTGAATGTCGACGATCTTGTCGCCGCGCAGCTTCAGGAGCTGCGCCCACAGCGTTCGCGCACCGTTCGGCGTCCGCCACGAGTACGCGACGGCGACGCGATCACCGTTGGCTCGCAGCTCGTCGATGCGCCAGTCGGTCGCGCCTTCCTGCTTCAACTGAACGATCGCTGACCGGAGGACCCCACGGGCCTCGTGCGGCCCATGTCAGGAGGGCGGTGGACGCCAGAAACGCCAACCGCGCCGCAGTCCGCGCCACTCCATCGAGTCGTCGATCAACGCGACGAGGGGCTCCGGATCGCCCGTACCGAGCGCCTCATAAGCGACCCGCACAGACTCGGCTGACACGCCTCGAGTGTACGACGATAGCCTGGCGTCGTGCTAGTGACATCGGCGACGATCACCTGTCCCGAGTGCGGCACTGCGGCGCGGGAGATGATGCCAACGGACGCCTGCCTGTCTGTCTACACCTGCCCGGGCTGCTCGACGCGACTTCGGCCGAAGCCCGGTGACTGCTGCGTGTTCTGCTCGTACGCGGATCAGATCTGCCCGCCCAAGCAGCGGGGCTAGTCCAACGCCCGGGCTCAGCGCACGCCACTGCGGCACGGTGCTTCGTTCGCGGCGGGTGCGACGGTTCCCCTCGACACTTCAACTTGTAAAGCGATAGGGTCGGCGTGCGGTCGCACCGTGACTCCGTTCCAGACAGCGGCCGTGCGAGGGCCGGCCCGACCCCCCGGCCCTCGTGCCCTCCTGCATGGAGGCGCGCCCTCGACAGCCGCAGCGGGGGCGCGTCTCCCTGTGCTTCGAGCGCGATGCTTCGCGCCTCGCAGGTGCGAACCCATGCTCGGGTGCCCGTGAGCCTGCGCGGCTGGCCTCCTGATCCCAACGTCGAAGGCTCGAATCCTTCACGGCCCATCGGAGAAACCCCTGCAAAAAGGGATCTTGCTTC
>DASTPC010000046.1:0-4118 GCA_035720085.1 Gaiellaceae bacterium | reverse complement strand
GTGGAGTCCGAGACGATGTGGAGCTCGACGGGCTGCGGGGGCTCGGTCACGGGGCGCAGGCTACCGCCGGGGTGGCGGCGGAGACGCCGCGACGAGGGTCAGCGCCGGACGAGCGGAGCGGTGCTGCCGCCGGTCAGCGCGAGCAGGTCGGCGGGCGCGAGCTCGAGCTGAAGCCCGCGGCGGCCCGCGTTGACGACGATCGTCTCCCATTCGAGCGCCGACTCGTCGAGCAGCACCGGCAGCCGCTTGCGACCACCCAGGGCCGAGGTTCCGCCCTTCACGTAGCCCGTCACGCGCTCCGCCTCGGCGGCGTCCGCCAGCCGGGCGCGCTTCCCGACCGCCTTCGTGTCCAGCCGGCCGTCGACGGGGACGACGGCGAAGACGTGCCCGCCGTCGAGCGAGACCACCAGCGTCTTGAACACGCGCGCGGGGTCGAGGCCGAGCTTGGCGGCCGCCTCCAGGCCGAGCGACGGCGCCGCCGGGTCGAGCTCGTACTCGTGCAGGCGGAACGGGAGCCCCGCCTGCTCGACGGCCGCGACGGCGGGGGTCCCACGGCCGGCCATCAGCGCGGGCCCCGCGGCAGGTGGAGCCACCACGTCTGGGCCACTCCGACCGAGCGGAAGCCGAGCGCCGCATACAGCTGCTCGCCCTCGTAGGTCGCGTTCAGCGTCGCGTGCCGGTAGCCCTGGACGCGGGCGAGCGAGCAGGCGAGGGCGGTGAGCGCCCGGCCGATCCCACGCCGGCGCTGGTCGGCCCGCACGCCGACGTCGTACAGCCCCGCTACTCCGATTCGGCCGGTCGAGACGCTCAGCGTCGCGTGGCCGACGGGGGTGCCGTCGCGCCGCGCCGCGAGGTGCCACACCCGGCGCGGGGTCGCCGCGGCGAGCACCCGGCGGCGCTCCGCCGCACCGGGATCGTCGTAGGGGAGCCCCTCGGCGGCCCACGGCTCCCCCGGCTCGACGACCGCCACCTCGACACCCGCCGCCTCGGCCGGCGGCCCTGCGTCGTCGAGGTCGAGCGCCATCCAGTGCGCCTGCCAGCCGAGCTCGAAGCCGAGCCCGAGCAGACGCTCGCCGAGGTCGCGCGGACGCGTCGGCAGCAGCGACCAGCAGGAGACCTCGCGCGCGCGGGCCGCCCGCGCGGCCGCGACGACCTCGGCCAGCGCCGTGTCCGCCCGCGCCCGCGTGAGCGCGGGGAAGGCGATCGCCCCGGCGCCGCCGCCGAGCGTCCAGGTCAGGCCCGGCTCCCGGTGGACGGTGCCGCCCGCGGCCTCGGCCTGGCGGGCGAGCCACGTCCGCTGGTTGGCCGCCGCGGCGCGGACGAGCACGTCGTCGGGCGCACCGGCCCGCAGCATCACCCGCGCGGGATCTGCGAGAAGTCGCCGAGGCGGCCGGCCTTCTGCTGCAGGTCGCGCAACACGCGCAGGCGGTTGGCCCGCAGCTCCTCGTCCGGGTCCATCACCAGCACCTCCTCGAAGAAGCGCTCGACCGCGGGCGCGAGCTCGGCGAGCGCCCGCAGGTCGCGCCCCGCCTCACCGCTCAGCTCGAGGTCGTCGATCGCGTCCGAGAGCCGCTGCTCGGCCTCCTCGCGCAGCAGCAGCTTGTTGACGCGCTCGCCGTCGGCCTTGCCGTCCGCGATCCTGGCCGCGCGCGTGTACACCTCGTGGACGGCGCCGAGCGTCTCGTCGGGCAGCGCCGCGAGCGTCCGCGCCAGCGACGCGACCGCGCCGAGCTCCTGCAGCCCCGCTCCGCGGGCAGCGCGCACGAACTCGACGGGGACGTCGAGATAGCCCTCCAGGCGCTCCTCGACGAAGTCGCGCACCTCGTCGTTGAGGATCGTCAGCTCCACCCCGCCCTCGACGGCCAGGCGGCACAGCCCGATCGCTGCGCGCCGAAGGGCGTACGGGTCGCGGGAGCCGGTCGGCCGGTGGCCGAGCGAGAACGCGACCGTCAGCGTGTCGAGCTTGTCGGCGGCGGCGAGGATCCGCCCCGCCTCGGTCACGGGCAGCGGGCCGCCGGCGGCGTCCGGAAGGTACTGCTCGTCGATCGCCTTGCACACCGCCTCGGGCAGGCCGGCGAGGCGCGCGTACTCGGCCCCGATGTGGCCCTCCAGGTCGGGGAACTCGCGCACGAGCTCGGAGGCCTGGTCGGCCTTCGCGAGCCGCGCCGCCTCGACCGCGTCCGCGGTGCCCCCGAGCCCGCGCACGAACTCGAGCAGCCGGTGCGTCTTGTGCTCGAAGGTGCCGCCGCCCTGGAAGAAGGTGATCGCGCCGAGCCGCGCGGCGAGCCCCTCGATCCCGACCGCGACGTCCCGCTCGAAGGTGAAGCTCGCGTCGTCGAGGCGGCCCTCCAGCACGCGTTCGTTGCCCGCGCGCACGACGTCAGGGTCGCCGCCGTTCGCGACGAACCCGAAGCGAGTGCCGCCGAGCGGGAAGTAGCGCTGGTGTGCCTGCATCGCGGTCTCGACGACACGCGCTGGCAGACGCAGGAACCGCTCGTCGAACGAGCCCTCGAGCACGACCGGCCTCTCGACGAGGTTGACGACCTCGTCGAGCTTGCCCATCGGGTCGCGCCACTCCCCGAGCGCGTCCAGGCCCGCCGTGACGAGCCGCCGCCGCTCCTCCAGGCTCGGCTCGACGCCGTTGCGACGGAGCGTCTCCGCGTACGCCTCGGCGCGGGCGACGCGGACGGGGCCCGACGAGAACCGATGCCCGAACGACGTCGTCCCCACCACGGTGCGGCCGTCCAGCTTGGCGAGCGTCCAGCGCACGGGGCGCGAGAAGCGCAGCCCGCCCACCTCCCAGACCATCGACTTGCCGAAGCCGATGCCGCGGACGATCGCGTCCAGGCGCGCGGGCAACGTCGCGGCGATCGGCTCGGGCGGCCTCACGACGCCGAGCACGCCGTCGCGCTCGACGAGCTCTTCGCGCGCCACGCCCTGCTTCCGCGCGAACCCTTCCGCCGCCTGCTCGCCCACCTTCACCGGCGGGCCCTGGATCCACTGCTCCTCCGTCTGCGCCGGCAGGTCGCGGACGAGGATCGCGAGCCGGCGGGGCCCGAGGAAGAGCTCGGCCGGTTCGACGCCGAGGTGCTCGCGCGCGAGCGCCGGCAGCTGTTCCCCCGCCTCCCGGACGGCGCTGGCGGGCAGCTCCTCGCAGCCGATCTCGAAGAGCAGCGTCGGCATCAGGCGGCCCGCTCGAGCTCCTGCTCGAGATACAGCTGGCACACACGGCGCGCGAGGTTGCGGACGCGGCCGATGTACGCGGCCCGCTCGGTGACCGAGATGGCGCCGCGGGCGTCCAGCAGGTTGAAGGTGTGCGAGGCCTTCAGCACCTGGTCGTACGCGGGGACCGGCAGCCCCGCCTCGACGAGGAGGGCGCACTCCTGCTCGTGCTCGGCGAAGCGCCTCGTCAGCACCTCGACCGGAGCGAACTCGAAGTTGTACGCCGACCACTGCCGCTCGTTCTCCCGGTAGACGTCGCCCCAGGTGACCCCGTCCGTCCATCGCAGCTCGAACGCCGAGCCGACGCCCTGGATGAACATCGCCAGGCGCTCGAGGCCGTACGTGATCTCGGCCGGGATCAGGTCGAGCTCGAGCCCGCCCATCTGCTGGAAGTAGGTGAACTGGGTCACCTCCATCCCGTCGCACCAGACCTCCCAGCCGAGCCCCCAGGCGCCGAGCGTCGGGCCCTCCCAGTCGTCCTCGACGAGGCGGACGTCGTGCCGGGACAGGTCGACGCCGATCGCCTCCAGCGAGCCGAAGTAGCGGTCGAGCACGTCCTCGGGGGCCGGCTTGAGGATCACCTGGCCCTGGAAGTAGTGCTGGAAGCGGTACGGGTTCTGGCCGTAGCGGCCGTCGCTCGGCCGGATCGACGGCTCGACGTAGAACGTACGCCACGGGCGCGGCCCGAGGCAGCGGAGCACCGTCGCCGGGTTGAACGTGCCGGCGCCGACCTCGGTGTGGTACGGCTGCATGACGACGCAGCCCTGCTCCGCCCAGTAGGCCTGCAGGCGAGCGATCATCTGCTGGAAGTCGAGGGCCATCGGCCCGCCATCCTAATCGGCGCCGGCCGGCGCCCCCGGAGGGCACAGGGCCGCAGAGCGGGCCGCTCGCTCCAC
>DASTPC010000045.1:0-13192 GCA_035720085.1 Gaiellaceae bacterium | reverse complement strand
CTCGAAGGACGGCGGACGCGCCGGCTACCGCGGGTTGCTGCAGGTTGCGAAGGGCGCGGTCGGCTCGAGGTCGAAGGTCGTCTGCGACGCGCTCATCCTCGACGAGGAGTCGCGCTCGGACACGTACCCGTACATCCGCGTCGACGAGAACGACGTCGATCTCGGCCACGAGGCGACCGTCTCGAAGATCGGCGAGGAGCAGCTCTTCTACCTGATGAGCCGCGGGCTCTCCGAGGCGGAGGCGTCGGCGATGATCGTCTCGGGCTTCGTCGAGCCGATCACGAAGGAGCTGCCGCTCGAGTACGCGGTCGAGATGAACCGCCTCATCCAGCTGCAGATGGAGGGCTCGGTTGGGTAGCCCGGTGACGGGCGTCGACTTCGTCGCCGTCCCGTCCACCGACTGGAGGCGATCCCGCGAGTTCTACGTCGACACGCTCGGCCTGCGCGCGGACGCCACCGGCCAGGCGGAGTTCTGGATCGGCCAGACGTGCTTCGGGATCTACGAGCCGACGGCGTTCGGGCTCGAGTTCGCACCCCAGAAGACCGCGCACATCGCCATGCACGTCGAGGACGTCGAGGCCGCGCGGACGGAGCTCGAGGGGAAGGGCGTCGCCTTCCACGGCGAGACGTTCGACACGGGCGTCTGCCACATGGCGTTCTTCTCGGACCCGGACGGCAACAACCTGATGCTCCACCACCGCTACACGCCGCGCGAGGCCTCGTGATCACGGTCGAGCGCACCGACTTCGTCTCCCTCCCGGTCACCGACCTGGAGCGCTCGACGGCGTGGTACCGCGACACCCTCGGGCTCCCACAGACCGGAGAGGGCGCCTGGCCGGAGTTCCGGCTCGGCGAGAACGCCTTCCTCTACCTCCTCGACCCGACGAACATCGGCCAGGCGTTCGAGGGCCCGCACACGGCGTCGATCGCCCTCCGCGTTCCCGACGTCGCCGAAGCGCGCGCCGCGCTCGAGGCGAAGGGTGTCGCCTTCGAGGGCGAGACCTTCGACACCGGCGTCTGCCACATGGCCCACTTCCGCGACCCCGACGGCAACGTGCTGATGCTGCATCGCCGCTACGCCCCCTCGGACGATGCGGGCTGAGCTGCTCGAGCGCTACCGGGCGCTGCCGCTGCCGACGACGGCCGACGAGCACTGGCGGTTCACGGACCTCGCCGGCTTCGACCCGGACGCGTGGACGGCGAACGGGGCCACCGAGATCGCGGCGCCGCCCTCGTTCGTCGAGCTCCAGACGGCCGGAGAGGCGCATGTCGGCGAGGCGGGTCTCGAGATCGCGCGCGCGCCGGCGGGCGTCCGCTTCGAGCCGCTCACGGCCGACCATCCGCTGCTCGGCTCGCTCGTCGGCACCGACGAGAAGTTCGCCGCCCACAACGCTGCGCTCTGGGAGCACGGGCTGCTCGTGCACGTGCCGAAGGACGTCGTCCTGGAGCAGCCGCTGTACGTCCGCATCGCCAACGGCGTCGAGGGCGGGTCGCTCTTCTGGCGTCTGCTCGTCGTCGCCGACCCCGGCAGCCGCTTCACGGTGATCGAGGAGTACGCCTCCGCGTCGCCGGAGCTCTCGGGCTACTCGAACGCTGCGGTCGAGATCGTCGTCTCGGAGGGCGCGAAGGTCGAGTACGTCTCGATCCAGAACCTCTCGCGCGGTACCTGGCATTTCGCCTCGCACCACGCGAAGGTGGAGCGCGACGCGGAGCTCGACTGGGTCGCCGGCGGCTTCGGCTCAGGTAGGGGGAAGGTGCGGATCCAGAACGACCTCGCCGGCCAGGGGGCGACGTCGCGGGTGACCGGCGCGTACTTCGCCGACGGCACGCAGCACCTCGACTACGACACCTTCCAGGAGCACATCGCGCCGCACACGACCTCGGACTTCGCCTTCAAGGGGGCGCTCCGCGACACCGCCTCGGCGGTCTGGCGAGGGATGATCCGGGTCGAGAAGGAGGCGCAGCGGACGAACGCCTACCAGGAGAACCGCAACCTCCTGCTCTCGAAGACCGCCCACGCGGACTCGATCCCCGGCCTCGAGATCCTGGCCAACGACGTGCGCTGCACCCACGGCGCCACGCTCGGCCAGGTCGATCGCGAGCAGCTCTTCTACCTGATGGCGCGCGGGCTGCCGCGCGCGGAGGCCGAGCGGCTGATCGTGCGCGGCTTCTTCCAGGACGTGCTCGACCGGATCGAGCTCGAGCCCGTGCGCGAGGCGCTCGGGAACGCGCTCGAGGCCCGAATACCACAGGCGTAGAGCCCGGTCGCCGCAAGTTGCGGAGGCTTGCGCGCGCCGAAGGCGGACGCCTTCAGGGATGTTGCGCGGAGCTGGGTCTGCACAGGTGCGCAGACCCAGCTCCTTGCGCCTACGTGAAACGCAACCCGTGCCGGGGTGCCGCCTCGACATACCGGGCGGCGACCTCGTCGACGTTGTCCGGCGCTTCGACGGCGTCGTTCGGCGCCGGCTCGAGCGTCTCCTCGAAGAACCGCTCCATCCCCGCCGGGGTGAAGGTGAGGATCATCCGGGCAGTCTCGGTGCCGGTGTTCAGGAACCGGTGCACGGTGCCCCGCGGGACGTTGACGAAGTCGCCCGGGCCGGCGGTGACGAGCTCCTCGCCGAGGAGGAACTCGAGCTCCCCCTCGAGCAGGTAGAAGGTCTCGTCCTCGCGGCTGTGGACGTGCGGCGGCGGCCCGCCGCCCGGCGGCACGAGCGCCTCCATCACGAAGTACGCGCCGCCGGTCTCCTCGCCGGTGACGAGGAACGTGTAGTGGTCGCCGGGGCCCCAGTAGGCGGGCCCGGTCGCGACCGGCCGGTGCACGAGCCGCGCCGCCGCGGAGTGTGCGATCGCTGTCATCGAGCAGTCCTTTCGTTCGAGGTGTTCGCGCGGGTCAGGGTGCTGCGGGCGCCGAAGGCGCCCGCCTTCAGGGATGTTTGCGCGGGCGGTGATCTGAACACGTGTGAGGCCACCGCCCTGGCGCCTAGGAAAGAGGATGGTTCGAGCGGATCAGGTTGCCCGGGTCGACCTTCGCCTTGATCCGGCGGAGCCGTGCGTACGACGTCTCGGTGAAGAGCGTGCGTGCGTTGCGGCTCGTCTCGGCGAAGTTCATGTACGTGTGCTCGGACTCCCACGGGGCGAGCGCCTCGCGCAGCGCCGCGGAGCTCGCCTCGACGGCCTCGAGCGCCTCGGGTGACGGCGTGATCCCGACGCCGAACATCAGGTACGGCGAGTAGAACGCGGGCAGCGCTCCGTGCTCGGCCTTCGCGCGGGCGACCGCGCCGCCGAGGTGGCGCAGCTCGACCGAGACGAGCGGCGAGCCGACCGTCCGCTCGACGAGTGCGTCGATCAGCTCGTCGTCGACGTCGGTGAGCATGCTCCCGTCGCCGGCGGCGGGAACGGGCTGCTCCGGGTCCATGTGCAGGTGGCTGAGCGCGGGCAGCGGGATCGTCGCGATCGTGTCGAGCACCGGTCCGAGCTCGCGGAGCGGCGCGACGAGCTTCGCGCCCTCCTCCTCGTCGCCGGCGTAGATCGTCTGGACGACGACGAACGACTTGCCGCGCACCGGCTCCGGGATGTCCGGGATCGGCGGCAGCTGGAGCAGCCGGCCGACCGAGGTCATCTCCTCCGGAACGGTGTCCGTCCACGCGCGCCAGGCCTTCAGCACCTCGCGGGCCCGCTCGATCGGGAACCAGAGGATGCCGGCGTACACCTCGGTGAGCGGGAAGAGGTTGAACTCGATCGCCGTGACGACGCCGAGCGCGCCGCCGCCGCCGCGGACGGCCCAGAAGAGGTCGGGCTCGTTGTCGCGGTCGGCGCGGACGAAGCGCCCGTCGGCCGTGACGAGCTCGACCGCGGTCACCTGGTTGGCGCCGATGCCATGCTTGCGGGCGAGCCACGAGAGCCCGCCGCCGAGCGTGTAGCCGACGACGCCGACGTCGGGCGAGGAGCCGGCGAGCGCGGCGAGCCCGTGCTCGGCCGCCGCCTCCACGACTTCGATCCAGATCACGCCGGCTTCGGCGCGCGCGATCCGGCGCTCGGGGTCGATCGTGACGCCGCGCAGGCGCGACGTCTTGACGAGGATCGTGTCCTCCAGGTCGCCGAGCGGAGCGGCGGCGTGGCCGGTTCCCTGGGGCGCGACGCGGAGGCCGGCGTCCCGGGCGAACTCGACGATCGCGACGACGTCCTCCGCCGTCTCGGGCAGCGCGACGAACGCCGGACGCTGGTCGACGGCCAGGTTCCAGGCCTGGCGAGCCTCGTCCCAGCTTTCGTCGGCGCGGGTCACGACCTCGCCGGTCAGGCGCGCGCGGAGCTCGGCGACGTCGGGCGAAGCGGGCAGCGGATGGAACGGGTGGGTGTTCACGGTGGAAGCTCTCCTCGGGAAGATTTGACCCATCCATCGTGCGATGCCGGCACCGGGTTCGGCATCGGTCCCGAGGATGCTTCTGCGCGCCGGGCCGGACGAGCGTCCGTCGTCCGTGAGGATGATGCTGCGTCAGACGCCGAGCCAGCGGCGCCGGCGCGTGCGCGCCGGCAGAGGCTCCTCGCCGAGCGCGCCGGCCGCTTCGAGCAGGTCGTCGGCCGTGAGCGTGCTGACGGCCTCGCGGTCGAGCTCCTCGACCGCGGTCCCGCCGACCCGCGCGAGCCGGAGCGCCTGCCGGTTGAGGGCCTGCTCGAAGAGCGTCCGCGCGAAGCGCGCGTTCCCGAACCCCTCGCCGCGCGCGGCGCCGGCGAGGATCCGCTCGAGCGTCTCCGGAGCGTCCGCTGCGAGCTCGTACTGGTGCTCGGCGGCGAGGCCGCGCGCGATCGCGACCAGCTCGTCGGTGCGGTAGTCCGGAAACGCGATCTCCCGCGCGAAGCGCGAGCGGAGGCCCGGGTTGGAGTCGAGGAAGCGCCGCATCAGCCGCGGGTAGCCGGCCACGATCACGACCAGCCGGTGGCGATGGTCTTCCATGCGCTTGAGCAAGGCCTCGATCGCCTCGGCGCCAAAGTCGAGCCGCCCGTCGCCGTCGGGGGCGAGCGCGTAGGCCTCGTCGACGAAGAGGACGCCGTCGAGTGCACGACGGATCGCACGGTCGGTCTTGAGCGCGGTGGCGCCGACGTACTGACCGACGAGCGCGGCGCGGTCGACCTCCACCAGGTGGCCGCGCTCGAGCAGCCCCATCGCGCGATACATCTCGGCGAGCAGCCGGGCGACCGTCGTCTTGCCCGTCCCGGGGTTCCCGAGGAAGACGAGGTGCTGGCTCGTCGCCACCTCCGGCAGGCCGTGCTCCTTCCGCCGCGCCTGCACCTGCAGGAACGCGACGAGCGCGTGCACCTGCTCCTTGACCGTCGGTAGGCCCACGAGCCCGTCGAGCGCCGACTGGAGCTCCGGCAGTGACCGCTCGGGCGGGCGGGGCCCGAAGCGCTCGACGAGGAAGTCCTCCATCTCGGGGCCGGCGCCGCGCAGCAGCTGGTCGCCGAGCCGGCGGAAGCGCTCCGGCAGGTCGAGGGCCGGCCTTGGCATGGCGCTACGGTAGCCGTGCGGTCTGCCATGGCGGGCGGAGCGCACGGCAGCGGCCGGGCTGCAGGGATGTTCGCGCGGGCGGTTTCCCGACCTTGCGCAGTAGTCGGTGGCTCAGCGCTCCAGCGGTCTCGCGAACCACCACTGGTGCCCCTGCGGGTCGGCGCAGCGGTAGCGGCGGTGCCCCGTCGGCGCGTCGTGCAGCTCCTCGAGGATCTCGGCCCCGGCCGCCCGCGCCCGCTCCGCGTGGGCGTCGACGTCGTCCACGAGCACCCAGACCAGCGACGTGCTGCCGACCTCGGCGGGTCCGCGGAAGTCGCCCGGCGGTTGACCGAGGTAGACGAACGTGCCGCGCTCGTCGACCGCCAGCTCGACGTGGAGCCCGCCCGCCGCGCCGATCGAGCGGTCGACCTCGCGGAAGCCGAACGCGCCCCCGAGCCACGCAACCGCCGCCTCCGCGTCCCCGTAGAGGAGATACGGCGCGATCCGCTGCTCGCTGCCGCGCGCCGGCTCCGGCTCGGAGCCGGCGGCCTCGTCGCCGAGGAGCTGCCGGTAGCGGTCCTCCTTCTGGCCCGGCCGTCGCGGGATCCGCTCCGCCAGGTCGCGCGCGGCCAGCGCGGCCAACGTCTCCTCGATCTCTGCGAGACCCTCGAAGGGCTGGAGCCGCTCGCTGCGCTGCTTCAGCTCGCCCGGCGTCTGCGGGCCGCGAAGCATGAGCACGGCGAGCAGGGCCAGTTCGGCGGGCGAGAGGGCGAGCGCCGAGTCGAGCAGATGGCGGTACTTGACCGCCCGGCTGCCGCGGCCGCTCGCGAGCCGGATCCAGCCGCGCTGCGACAGCCGCGTCACGGCCTGTCTGATCGTCGTCTCGTCGTAGGAGACCACCGGGTCGCGATTCGTCGTCTGATTGCAGGCGAGCCGCAGGCCGTTCAGCGAGAGCGGGTACGCGTCCGGCGTGGTCCGCTGCTTCTCGACCAGGCAGCCCAGCACCCGGATCTCCGCCGCGTCGAGGTCCACGCGCCGACGTTACCCGTCCGTGGCACGGTCGCCAATCCGCCGGCTCGCTGCGCGCGTACAAGCAGCATCACCGGCGAAAGGAGGAGCATGGGGAAGACCCGTCTCTTCGGCACGGCCGTCGCCGCTTCGGTCGTGGCTGCACTCGGCGTCGCGGCCGTGGCGGTCGGAGCGGCTGACAGCCGACAGGTGCAGGTTCTCGACGCCTGCGACCCGACGACGTTCGATGCCGTTCTCGGCGAGGGCGCCTGCGTCCGCGCCGGCGGCGTCGCCTTCGACACGTTCATCGGTCAGCTGCTCTCCCAGGGACGGGCGCCGGCGTGGCGCTTCGCGCCCGAGCGGCTGAAGCTGGAGGCCGGCGCCACGATCGGCGCCGTCAACCGGGGCGGGGAGTTCCACACGTTCACGGAGGTGGCCCAGTTCGGCGGCGGCTGCGTCGACGAGCTGAACGAGCTGCTGGGCCTGGATCCAGTACCGGAGTGCGAGGTTCCCGGCATCTTCGGGACGACCGGGCTCGCGCCCGGGGAGACGCTCGTCACCGGGCCGCTGGGGCCGGGAGCGCATCGCTTCATGTGCCTGATCCATCCCTGGATGCGCACGACCGTCACGGGTTCCTGAGCGACCGCCCGCCCGGAGCCGCGGCGTCGAGCGGCTCCGGGCGTACCATCGGCCGATGGGAGTGTCCGCGTGCCGGTGCGACGGCTGTGACGCCATGTTCGGGGAGAAGGGCGCACGGCGCGCGGTCGTCCGCTACCTGGAGAAGGGACTCGGCGGCGAGGCGCCGCTGCTTGCCGACTGGGCCTCGGAGGGCGGGCTCGAGGGCGCGAGCGTGCTCGAGGTGGGGGGCGGCGTCGGACAGCTGCAGGCCGAGCTGTTGCGCCGCGGCGCCGTGACCGGCACCGTCGTCGAGCTCGTGGCGGCCTACGAGCCCTACGCGGCCGAGCTCGCGGCGGCGGTGGGCGTGGGCGAGCGGTCGTCGTTCGTCGTCGCCGACCTGACCGCCGACGGCGACGAGGTGCCGGCGGCCGACATGGTCGTGCTGCGCCGCGTCGTCTGCTGCTCGCCGCGCGGGATCGAGCTGCTTGGCGCCGCCGCGGCGCGCACGCGGCGCGTGCTCGTCGCCAGCTACCCGCGCCGCTCCTGGTGGGTGCGCGTGGTCGTCCGCCTCCAGAACGTGGCCTTCGCGCTCCTGCGGCGCGAGTTCCGCGTCTACGTGCACGATCCGGCGTCGCTCGAGGCGGCGGCCGCTGCACACGGCCTGACGTGGGCGCAGCGGCAGCGGGGGCCGGTCTGGGAGTCCGTCGCGTTCGCGCGCCCTCGGTAGTTTCGGGCAGCCCGATCACGAGGCTCCCCGATGTGGGGCGGCGGCTCTGCCGGCAGTGTGGTCGAGGTAAAGCACCGACAGCACTGGAGGTGCGTTCGATGTTCACGTACGTCGGCTTGATCCAGCTGACTCCGGAGGGACGGGAGGAGCTGGGCAAGGCGCCGGAGTACCTCGAGAAGATCCGCCAGATCGTCGCCGAGGAGGGCGGCACGATCGAGGACGTCTTCGCGATCATGGGCCCCTGGGACTTCGTGGCGATCGTGAAGTACCCCGACAACGAGACCGCGTTCCGCGTGCTCGCCAAGATCGGCAAGCTGGAGGTCGTCAAGACGGAGACCTTCCCGGCCGAGCCGGTGGAGCTCTTCCTGAAGGCGCTCGTCTAGAACGGGCGACCGAACCGGCGCTGCGAGGCCGCCACGTGCGGCCTCGCGCTTTCCCATGGCTCAGCCTGCGCGGACGAGCGGCTTGTAGCGGATCCGGTGCGGCTCGAGCGCCTCCGCGCCGCGCGTCTCGCGCACCCAGTCCTCGTACTCGCTAAAGGTGCCCTCGAACCAGGTCACCTGCGAGTCGCCCTCGAAGGCGAGCACGTGGGTGGCGATCCGGTCGAGGAACCAGCGGTCGTGCGAGATCACCGCCGCGCAGCCGGCGAAGTCCGTCAGCGCGTCCTCGAGCGCGCGCAGCGTGTCGACGTCGAGGTCGTTCGTCGGCTCGTCGAGCAGCAGCACGTTGCCGCCCGCCCGCAGCAGCTTCGCCAGGTGCAGCCGGTTGCGCTCTCCGCCGGAGAGGTCCTTGACCCGCTTCTGCTGGTCGGGGCCGCGGAAGTTGAACCAGGAGACGTACTGCCGCGAGTTGACCTCGCGGGACCCGAGCGGGATGGTGTCGAGCCCGCCGGAGATCTCCTTCCAGACCGTGCTCCCCGGGTCGAGCCCCGAGCGCGACTGGTCGACGTAGGCGAGCTCCACCGTCTCGCCGACGCGCAGCGCGCCCGCGTCGGGGGCCTCCTCGCCGGCGACCATCCGGAAGAGGGTCGTCTTGCCCGCCCCGTTCGGGCCGATCACGCCGACGATCCCGCCGGGCGGCAGCGAGAAGGAGAGGTCCTCGATCAGGAGCCGGTCGCCGTAGCCCTTGCCGAGACCGTCGGCCTCGACGACGAGGTCGCCGAGCCGCGGGCCGGCCGGGATGTGGATCTCGACGCGGTCGAGCTTCACGTCGCGCTCCTCTGCGAGCAGGCGCTCGTATGCGCCGAGCCGCGCCTTCGACTTGGCGTGCCTGGCCTTCGGGCTCGCACGCACCCACTCGAGCTCGCGGGCGAGCGCGCGGTGCCTGGCGGACTCCTGCTTCTCCTCTGCGGCGAGCCGTGCCTGCTTCTGCTCCAGCCAGCCCGAGTAGTTGCCCTGGTAGGGGATGCCGCGCCCGCGGTCGAGCTCGAGGATCCAGCCGGCGACGTTGTCGAGGAAGTAGCGGTCGTGCGTGACGGCGACGACGGTGCCCTTGTAGTCGGCGAGGAAGCGCTCCAGCCAGGCGACCGACTCCGCGTCGAGGTGGTTGGTCGGCTCGTCGAGCAGCAACAGGTCGGGTGAGGAGAGCAACAGCCGGCAGAGGGCGACCCGCCTGCGCTCGCCGCCCGACAGCGTCGCCACGTCGCGGTCGCCGTCCGGCAGGCGGAGCGCGTCCATGGCGCGGTCGAGCGCGGCGTCGAGCGCCCAGGCGTCGTGACGGTCGATCTGCTCCTGCACCGTCGCCTGCTCGGCGAGCAGCGCGTCGAAGTCGGCATCCTGCTCGGCGAAGCGGGCGGAGATGGCGTTGAAGCGGTCGAGCAGGTCGCGCAGCCCGCGGACGCCGTCCTCGACGTTGCCGCGCACGTCCTTTCCGGGATCGAGCACCGGCTCCTGCTCGAGCAGCCCGACGGTCGCGCCGGGAGCGAGCTCCGCGATTCCGCTCGAAGGCTCCTCGCGGCCGGCCATGATCCGCAGCAGGGTCGACTTGCCGGCCCCGTTGGCGCCGAGGACGCCGATCTTGGCGCCGGGGAGGAAGCTCAGCGAGATGTTCGCGAGCACCTGCCGGTCGGGGCCGTAGAACTTGTCGGCCCGAAACATCGTGAAGACGTAGTCGCTCATCGAGCGGCCACCATAGCCAAGTGACGATCAGCTACAAGGACGGTCAGGCCTCGGAGCGGACGACAACGCTCGCGTCCGGCGCGTACGTCCAACCCCGGTTTGGCCCGGCGACCGTGACCCGGTAGCGGGGGGCCGCCCAGGCCGGGCGGAGCAGCAGCGCGAAGGCGCCGCGCGGGCCGGCGAGACGGAGGCCGAGCAGCCGGTTCCAGCCGGAGCCCTCGCAGGCGAAGCAGTCGACGAAGGCGTAGTGGCGGATCGGCGTCCCGGCGGTCGTCGGCGACGTCCCGTAGATCCCGCGACCCTGGAAGCTCGCCGTCCCGGTGAGGCGGCGCAGCGTGACGTCGGCCTCGACCGTCGACGGCGTGCCGCGCCAGCGCGCGAAGCGGAGCTCGACGGGCCCGCCCGGCTGCACCCGCCATGCCTGCAGCGCCCACAGCCGTCCGTCGGGCGTCCGGCGCACGACCTTCGCGAACGGCAGCCCCGGAACGGCCGTCGGCTTGCTGACGTCGGCGCCCGAGATCGTGCCGCCCGGGAGGTAGCGTCCGGAGGGCGGGATCAACAGCGTCTGGCGCGCTCCACCCGAGCTCCAGCTGACCTCCGCGTAGCCGCGCGCGTCCACCCGGAGGGCGGGGCGCTGCGCGTTCGTGGCCGCCGTGATCGAGCCCGAGGCGACCGTCGGCAGCGCCGCCGCGGCGAGCGCGAGCACCGACACGAGCGTGATTCGCCACCGTGCCGCCGGCGACATACCCTTCCCTCCGTGGACGAGATCGGCCTCTTCCCGCTCGGGATCGTACTGCTCCCGACCGAGCAGATGCCGTTGCACATCTTCGAGCCCCGCTACCGTGAGCTGATCGGCGAATGCCTCGCCGACGAGCGGGAGTTCGGCCTCGTCTACGCGGACGAGGACGGGCTGCGGCAGGTGGGGACGCGGGCCGCGATCCTCGAGGTGGTCGAGCGCTTCGAGGACGGTCGGCTGAACATCGTGGTCGAGGGCGGCGAGCGGTTCCGGCTGGTCGAGCTGACCGAGGGCCGGAGCTTCCACACCGCCGAGGTCGAGCCCGTCGAGGACGAGTCCGATCCCGGCGAGTCGGCCGACGTCGAGCGCGCGCTCGCGCTCTTCCAGCGGCTCGTCGACCTGACGGGCTCCGACGTCGATGCCCCCGCGACCGACGCCGCCCAGCTCTCCTACGCGGTGGCGGCGAGGTTCGACTTCGCGCCCGAGCTGAAGCAGGAGCTGCTGCAGGAGACCTCCGAGCGCATCCGCCTGAAGCGGCTCGGCGACCTGCTCGAAGCGGCCGCCGAAGCAGTCGAGCGGCAGCAGGAGATCGCCGCCCGCGCGCAGACGAACGGCCGTGTGCACCCGCGCTCGCTGCCCGACGAGCCGTGAGCGAGGCGGCCGCCCGGCCGGAGTCGGAGGCGCCTCGCTTCCAGCCGGCCGGGCTGAGCGAGGCGGAGGCCCGCCGGCGGCTCGCGGAGCGCCCGCACGCCGAGCCCGACACGCACACCCGCTCGACCGCGAGCATCGTCCGCGCGAACGTGCTGACGCCGTTCAACGCGATCCTGGTCGTCCTCGGTGCGATCACGCTCGTGTTCGGGGACTGGCGCGACGCGCTCTTCCTCGGGATCGTCGTCGCCAACTCCGGCATCGGCATCTGGCAGGAGCTGAAGGCGAAGCGGACGCTCGACTCGCTGGCGGCGCTCGTCGCGCCGCACGCGACGGTCGTGCGCGACGGCGAGCCGCGCCGGCTCGGGGTGGAGGAGGTCGTCGCGGGCGATCTCGTCCGCGTGCAGGCGGGCGACCAGATCGTCGCCGACGGGACCGTCCTCGCAGCGGAGGGGCTCAGCCTGGACGAGTCGATCCTGACCGGGGAGTCTCGGCCGGTCGTGCGCCGCGCCGGCGACCAGGTGCTCTCGGGCTCGTTCGCGGTCGAGGGCGCAGGCGCGTACGAGGTCACTGCCGTGGGTCCGGACAGCTACGCCGAGCGCGTGGCGGGCGTGGCGAAGGAGTTCCGTCACCCGCGCTCGCCGCTCGAACGGAACCTGAACCGGTTGCTCTACGTGCTGGTCGGCGTGATGGTGCCGCTCGGGACGCTGCTGATCGTCGCGCTCGTGAAGCAGGACATCGGCACCCGCCAGGCGGTCGAGACGGCCGTGGCCGGCATCGTCACGCTCGTCCCGGAGGGCCTGATCCTGCTGGCGTCGCTGACGTTCGCCGCCTCTGCAGTCCGGCTCGCACGACAGGGGGCGCTTGCCCAGCAGCTGAACGCGATCGAGTCGCTCGCGTCGGTGGACGTGGTCTGCCTCGACAAGACGGGCACGCTCACGGAGGCGCAGCCGCGCGTCGTCGCCACGGTGCCCGCACCCGGCGTCGCCGAGGAGGCGCTGCGCGAGGCGCTCGCGCGCTACGCCGCTGCCTCGCCCGCCCGCAACCTGACGCTGGAGGCGATCCACGCGGAGCTCGAGCGACCTGCCGAGGAGCCGGCCGCCAGCGTCCCCTTCTCCTCGCGGCGGCGCTGGAGCGGGCTGGAGCTCGCGGGCACGCGCTTCGTGCTCGGGGCGCCCGAGCTGCTCCTGACCGGGTCGCTCCACGAGACCGCCGCCGCCGAGCAGGCGCGCGGCCGGCGCGTGATCGCGATCGGCACCGCGGGCGCGCCGTTCCCGGACGACCCGCACGACGGGCCCCCGCCGGTCGAGCCGCTCGGGATCGCGGTGCTGGCGGAGGGGATCCGTTCGAACGCGCGCGACACGGTCGAGTATCTGCTCGCGGAGGGCGTGGAGGTGAAGGTGCTCTCCGGCGACGCTCCCGAGACCGTCGGCTCGATCGCGGCGGACGTCGGCATCCCGCTCCGCCTCGAGCCGAAGGACGGGCGGCAGCTGCCGGATGAGGAGCCGCTGCTGGCCGAGCTCGCGCGACAGGTGACGGTGATCGGCCGCATCGACCCCGAGGGCAAGCGGCGCGTGGTCGAGGCGCTCACGGGCCAGGGCTTCTACGTCGCCATGGTCGGCGACGGCGTCAACGACGTCCCGGCGCTCAAGGCGTCGCGGCTCGCGATCGCCCAGGGGTCGGGGACGCAGATGGCGACCTCGGTCGCCGACGTCGTGCTGCTCTCGGGCGACTTCGGGTCCGTGCCGCGGATGGTGGCGCAGGGCCGCCAGATCCTCCGCAACGTCCAGCGCGTGGCGAAGCTGTTCGTGACGAAGGCGGTCTTCGCCGCGTTCCTGATCCTGTCGATCGGCCTG
>DASTPC010000044.1:0-2270 GCA_035720085.1 Gaiellaceae bacterium | reverse complement strand
CCGCGCGGTCGCGGTCGAGGTCGAGCTCGACGCGGAGCCGCACGCCGCCGAGCGCTCGGTCGTCGAGCTGCCGCGCGACGCGCACGCGGCGTAACGTGCGCCACGGGCGGGAACACAACGAGATACCGGTTCGTTGACTAGGGTGAGCCCCGCAGCAGGGGCCGCGTCTTTGGAGGGGACCGTGAGCGACGTTCGGAACGTGATCATCATCGGCGGCGGGCCTGCCGGCTACACCGCTGCGCTGTACACCGCGCGGGCGAACCTGCAGCCGCTCGTGATCGAGGGGTTCAACTGGGGTGGGCAGCTGATGATCACGAGCGACGTCGAGAACTACCCGGGCTACGCCGACGGTGTGCTCGGGCCGATGATGATGCAGGACTTCCGGCGCCAGGCCGAGCGGTTCGGGGCCGAGTTCGTCACCGACGACGTCACCCGCGTCGACTTCTCGGAGCGGCCGTTCCGCGTCTGGGTCGGCGACGACGAGCACCGCGCCGACGCCGTGATCGTCGCGACCGGCGCGACGGCGCGCCAGCTCGGTCTCCCCTCGGAGCAGCGACTGCAGGGGCGCGGCGTCTCCTACTGCGCCACCTGCGACGCGTCCTTCTTCCGCGACAAGGTCGTGGCCGTCATCGGCGGCGGGGACTCGGCGATGGAGGAGGCGACCTTCATCACGCGCTTCGCGCGCAAGGTCTACCTCGTCCACCGGCGCCGTGACTTCCGGGCCTCGCCGATCATGGTCGACCGGGCCCGGACCGACGAGAAGATCGAGTTCGTCCTCGACAGCGTCGTCGAGGAGGTCCTGGGCGACCAGAAGGTCACCGGCGTGCGCCTGCGCGACGTCGTCACCGGCGAGACGCGCGAGCTCGAGGCGGACGGCTTCTTCGTCGCGGTCGGCCACGACCCGACCACCGCCCTCTTCGTCGACTCGCTCGACCACGACGAGAACGGCTACCTGCTGACCCGTGGGAAGTCGACCGAGACCAACGTTCCCGGCGTGTTCGCGGCCGGCGACGTTCAGGATCACGTCTACCGGCAGGCGGTGACGGCCGCCGGCTCGGGCTGCGCGGCGGCGCTCGACGCCGAGCGCTGGCTGAGCGCACAGCGCGACGCGAACGGCCCTTTTGAGGCCGTTCAGGCCGTCGAGCCCGCCCGGGCGTAGCAGCCGAAGGCCTCGCTACCCTCGGCGGGGTGAGCCGGGACGTCGTCTGGACCGACCTGCTCGACCCCAGCCGGGAGGAGCTGCTCGCGGCGGCGCCGGCCGAGCTGCTGCCGCTCGCCGTCGGCGAGCTGCTGGCGCCCAGCGGGCCGGACGGGCCGCCGCGCCCGACGATCGAGAGCCACGGCCGGTACCTGCTCGCGATCCTGCTCGTCCCGGTGGCGGTGCCGCAGGAAGACCGCCTCTACTACCAGGAGGTCGACCTCGTCGCGACCCACGACGCCGTGCTCACGGTCCGCAAGACGCCCGCCGGCGGCGACCCTCCGTTCCCGGTCGAGGAGCTGGCGGCGCTGTGCGCGAATCGCGAGAGCGCCGGTCTGATGGTGCACGGCATCGTCGACGAGATCGCCGAGCGCTTCCTTGCGCTGATCGACGCGCTCGAGGACGAGATCGACGAGATCGAGGAGGGCGTCGAGCGAGCGGAGGGAGTGCGCACGCGCCGCAGGATCGCGGAGCTGCGCCGCGCGATCGTCGGCGTGCGCCGGACACTCGGTCCCACCCGCGACGCGATGCGGCGCGTCCTGGACGCCCGCGTGGTCGTCGCCGGCGAGACCGAGCTCTTCCCCACCGAGCTGCGGCTCCTCTTCGGCGACAGCTACGACAAGCTGCTCCGCGCGACCGAAGGGCTCGACGCCGCCCGCGAGCTGCTCGCCAGCGTGCGGGACTACGACCAGGCCCGTATCGCCGAGAGCCAGAACGAGGTGGTGAAGACCCTCACGGTCGTCGCCTCGCTCGTCCTCGTGCCGACCCTGATCACCGGCTTCTACGGCCAGAACTTCGCCGGCGAGTTCGGCGAGGCCTACTGGAGCGTCGGCGTGGCGATCGGCCTGATCCTCGGCAGCACGATCGTGCAGCTGGCCGCCTTCGCATGGCGGGGCTGGCTGTAGACGCCCCGTCCCGGCTGTGGGCCGCCGCACCCGTCGCGGCGGGCCTGGCCGCGGCCGGGCTCGGCCTCGTCCTGGTCTCGCGCCGCCCGCTCTCGGCCGACGAAGCCGGCGCGCTCGAGGCCGCGAGCGGCTCGTTCGGGGACGTCGTCGAACGCGCCCTCGACCAC
>DASTPC010000043.1:0-6453 GCA_035720085.1 Gaiellaceae bacterium | reverse complement strand
GCAGGGGACGCCACGTGATCCGCGCGTCCGTCGGCGGATCCCATCGACCCGTGCCGACAAGTATCGCCCCGGCGAGGAGTCGCCAGAGGGTTACTACGTGGTCGACAACGACGACGTCTCGAGGCCCCGGCTGACCTGTGGGTCGCCGTCCTACCGCTCGATGCCGAAACCGACCTTCGCGTCCCGGGCGAACCGCTTGAGGTAGACGAGCCGCGGGACCGCCACCGAAAGCCGGCCGTCGTCGGTGTCGAGCTGGATCGTGCCCTGCGAGGTCGCCGCGACCGCGCGCTCGAGCCCGTCCGCCGTCTCCGGGGTCACGTTCGCGGCGATGATCTGCCCGCCCTCGAAGGCGAGCTCGATCCGAACCGATTCGGCGTCAGCCAACGGAAACCACCTCCGTGAGGACGCCGTGCACGGCGTCTGGATGGACGAATGCGACCTGCAGGCCGAAGAGGCCGCGCCGGGGGGCCTGGTCGATCAGCTGGACGCCCGCGGTCGCGAGCCCCGCCAGAGCCGACCCGACGTCGTCGACCTCGTACGCGACGTGGTGCATCCCCGGCCCGCGCCGCTCGAGGAACCGCCCGACGGGCGTGTCCGCCCCGGTCGCCGCGAGCAGCTCGAGGCGACTCGCGCCGATCCGCACCGACGCCGCCTCGACGCCCTGGTCGGCGAGCACGTCGCGATGCTCGAGCCGCCCGCCGAACAGGCGCTCGTAGGTCTCGACAGCCTCGTCGAGGTCGCGCACGGCGAGCCCGAGGTGATGGATGCGCTCGGCCTCCACGACGGCGATGCTACTTCGCCCCCACCCGGGCCGGCCGCAGCACGTCGTCGATCAGGCCGTACTCGATTGCCTCGGCGGGCGTCAGGAAGCGGTCGCGGTCGATGTCGAGCAGCACCTGCTCGACGTCCCGCCCGGCGTGCCGGCCGATGATCTCGGCCATCTGCCGCGTCGTCGCGGCGACCTCGCGCGCCGCGATCTGCACGTCGGCCGGGGCGCCCCGGTAGCCGGCCGAGCCCTGGTGGATCATCAGCTTGGCGCTCGGGAGCGCGAACCGCTTGCCCGCTGCGCCGCCGCAGGCGATCATCGCCGCCGCCGACATCGCCATCCCGAAGCAGATCGTGCGCACGTCCGGCCGCACGTGCTGCATCGCGTCGTAGATCGCGAGGCCGGCGTAGAGCGAGCCGCCCGGCGAGTTGACGTAGAGGTGGATGTCCTGCTCGGGATCCTCCGCCTCGAGGAAGAGCAGCTGGGCGACGACGATGTTGGCGATGTCGTCGTCGACCTCACGGCCGAGGAAAACGATCCGGCTGCGGAGCAACCGCGAGTAGATGTCGAACGACCGCTCGTAGCGGCCGTCCGCCTCGACGACGGTAGGGATCAACGGCATGGGGCCTCCCGGTGCTAACGTGCAACTCGTTGGTTGCCCATTATATGCAACCTGGAGGTTGCGCGATGGAGATCGAGCGGGAGATCGTGCTGGACTCGCCGCCCGAGGAGGTCTGGCCGGCCCTGACCGAGGCGGAGCGGCTGGAGGAATGGTTCGCGAACGACGTCGAGCTGGACGCCCGGCCCGGCGGGCGCGGCGTGTTCCGCTGGGACAACGGCGAGGAGCGCCACGCGGTGGTCGAGGAGCTCGACCCCGGCCGCAGGCTCGAGCTGCTCTGGGACGACACCGGGCGGGTCGAGCTGACCCTCGAGGAGGCCGACGGCGGCACGCGGCTCGTCGTCCGCGAGACTGCGCCCGAGTGGAGCGCCGCGCTCGAGCTCCGCGCGCTCGCCCTGTGCCCGACCGGCTGAGCGCCGTCTTCGGCGCGCTGGCCGACCCGCACCGGCGGTTCGTGCTCGAGACGCTCGCGCAACGAGGCACCGCGACGCCCACCGAGCTCGCGGGCGAGCTGCCCGTCACCCGGCAGGCGGTAGCGAAGCACCTCGCAGCGCTGCGGGAGGCCGGGCTCGTGGAGCTGCGCCGGAGCGGCCGCGAGTCGCGCTACCGCCTCACACCGGCACCGCTGGACGAGGCGGTCGGCTGGATCGACCGCGTCGGCGCGGAGTGGGACGAGCGGTTGACGGCTCTGCGCCGGCATCTCGGCGAGGCCTAGGCGGCGGGCTCGTCAGCGGTCGGCGGCGCGGCTGAGCACGCGGATCGTGCCGACCGTCTCCGCCGAGCGCGACTCCGGCTCGACGTCGGCGAGCATCACGTCGAGCTCGTCGCGCTCGAGCGTCTCCTTCTCGAGGAGCGCCTCTGCGAGCCGAGCGAGCGGCGCCCGGTGCTTCTCGAGCAGCCGCTGCGCCTCCGCATACGCGTTGTCGGTGAGCCGCGCCTGCTCGCTGTCGCGCAGCCGCTTCGTCTCCTCCGAGAGCGCGTAGTTGTCGGCGCGCATCGTCCGCGAGGGCGCCACCTCGGACATGCCGAACTCGAACACCATCCGGCGCGCGATGTCCGTCACGCGCTCGAGGTCGTTCGCCGCGCCGTTCGTGATCCGGCCGAACACGAGCTGCTCGGCTGCGCGACCGGCGAGGAAGATCTTCATCAGGTCGACGAACTCCTCCCGCGTATGCAGATAGCGGTCCTCGGCCGGCATGTTGAGCGTGTAGCCGAGCGCCTGGCCGCGGGCGATGATCGTCACCTTCTGCACCGGGATCATGTCCCCCATCAGGTGCGCCATCAGCGCGTGACCGGCCTCGTGGTAGGCGAGGATCCGCTTCTCCTTCTCGGTCACGACGCGCCGCTGCTGCAGACCGGCGACGACGCGCTCCATCGCGCCGTCGAAGTCGGCGTGCTTGATCTGACGCTGGCCCTTGCGGGCGGCGAAGATCGCCGCCTCGTTGGCGATGTTGGCCAGGTCGGCCCCGGTCAGGCCCGAGGTCTGGCGGGCGATCAGGCCGAGCTGGACGTCCCCGGCGAGCGGCTTCGAGCGGGTGTGCACCCGGAGGATCGCCTCGCGCCCGGCCAGGTCCGGCGGCGACACGAGCACCTGGCGGTCGAAGCGTCCCGGGCGCAGAAGCGCCGGGTCGAGGTCCTGGAGCCGGTTGGAAGCGCCGATCACGATCACGTTGTCGCGGCCGCCGAAGCCGTCCAGCTCGACGAGCAGCTGGTTGAGCGTCTGGTCGTGCTCGCGGTGGAACGAGCCGCCGGTGCGGGCAGTGCCAACCGCGTCGAGCTCGTCGATGAAGACGATCGCCGGCGCGTTCTTGCGAGCCTCCGCGAAGAGCTTGCGGATGCGGGCGGCCCCGAGCCCGGCGAACATCTCCACGAAGGCGGATGCGCTGGAGGAGTAGAAGTTCGCACCGGACTCGCTCGCGACCGCCTTGGCGAGCAGCGTCTTGCCGGTACCGGGCGGGCCGTAGAGGAGCAGCCCCTTCGGCACCTGCGCGCCCAGCCGTTCGAAGCGCTTGCGGTCGCGGAGGAAGTCGACGACCTCCTGGAGCTCGGCCTTCGCCTCCTCGAGCCCGGCGATGTCGGCCCACGCAACCGGCTCGACCGTGTCCCGCTCGACCGGAGCCGGCTTGACGCGCGGCATGTACTGCACCGTCCGCCAGAGCAGATAGATGATGACGATGAAGAGCAGGATCGGGAGCCACGTCAGCGCCCACTCCTGCACGGTGTCCAGTACGGACGCGACCGGCGGCCCCATAGACGCATCAAATCCACTCACGCCGCCGAGTCAAGCAGAGCGTGCTGGTCGGCGCGACCGGCGGGGCCCCGGCCGAGGGTGGTGCACGGTCGGGCGTCCGCCGCTGGCTAGCCTACGAACGGACATGGGCTCCACCCTCCCACTGCCGCCCCACTTCGACCCGGCCCGCGTCGGAGACGTCTGGCCCGTCGACTATCAGCGGCGGTTCCACGACGCGCTCGCCTGGGCGGGCGAGCACGGGTTGGCCCTCGCCGCCGAGGACGACCACCGGGTGTGCCTGCTGATCGTGGACGCGCAGAACACGTTCTGCACGCCGGGGTTCGAGCTGTTCGTCGCCGGCCGCTCTGGCACCGGCGCGCTCGACGACAGCAGGCGGCTGTGCGAGTTCCTCTATCGCAACCTCGGCCTGGTCACGCAGACCGTGGCGACGCTCGACACGCACCAGGCGTTCCAGCTCTTCCACGCTCCGCTGCTCGTGGACGAGAGCGACCGGCACCCGCAGCCGTACACGCTCGTCTCGGTCGACGACGTCGAGGCCGGCCGCTGGCGCGTCAGCGAGCAGGCGGCGAGCGCCCTCGGGCTGGACTTCGAGTACGCCCAGCAGCACCTGCTCGCCTACGTGCGGGCGCTCGAGAGCGGCGAGAAGTACGAGCTGACCGCGTGGCCGTTCCACGCGATGCTGGGCGGCATCGGGCACGCCCTCGTGTCGGCGATCGAGGAGGCCGTCTTCTTCCACACGATCGCCCGGAGCTCCCAGACGTCGTTCGAGATGAAAGGCCAGAGCCCGCTCACCGAGCACTACTCGGCGCTCGGTCCCGAGGTCGCCCGGGACTTCGCCGGCACGCCGCTCGGGAGCCGCAACGGCCGGCTGATCGAGCGGCTGCTGCGCTTCGACGCCGTCCTCGTCGCAGGCCAGGCGAAGAGCCACTGCGTCGAGTGGACGATCGAGGACCTGCTCCGCGACAGCCTCGTGCGCGAGCACGGGCTCGCCGACCGGCTCTACCTGCTCGAGGACTGCACCTCGCCGGTGGTGGTGCCGGGCGTGGTCGACTACACGGACGCGGCGGAGGAGGCGTTCGCGCGGTTTGCCGCCGCGGGCGCGCACGTCGTGCGCTCGACCGACCCGGTCGCCTCCTGGCCCGGGCCGATCGCCCCGGCCGCGACCGGCGTCTGAGCGCGGGCTAGTCGACCGCCTCGAGGCGAGCGTTCGGCCGGAAGCTGCGGCCGACCTTCGCTGCAGGCCTCCCGTCGCAGAGGACGATGTCGGCCGTGAAGTCGTTCTCGCCGCGGATCAGGGACGAGCCGACGCCGTAGGCGTCCACCGGGACGCCACGTTGCTCGAAGTCGGCGATCTTCTCCGCCGTGAAGCCGCCGGAAGCGACGATGCGCACCCGCTCGAACCCGTCCGCGTCGAGCGCTGCGCGGACGTTCGTGACCAGCCGCTCGTTGACGCCGCGCGGGTCGAAGTCGCCCAGCTCGCCCCAGAGCGAGCGGTCGACGAGCTGGCTCGACGTGTCCAGCCGAACGCCCCAGAGCCGCGGCCCGAGCGCGCGCGCGACCTCGAGCGCGGTCCGCACCGAGTCGTTCTCGAAGTCGACGAGCACCGTGATGCGGAAGTCCGCAGGCGCCCAGTCAGCGAACTTCGTCGCCGCCAGCACCGTGTTGCCGCCGTAGGACGCGATCAGCGCATGCGGCACCGTTCCGACCCCGCGGCCGCCCCACCAGGATGCCTGCGCGTCGGAGGTGACGCCGATCTCGGCACCGAGCATCGCGCCGGCGACGTAGGCCGCGTAGCCGTCGCCCGTCTGGACGCGGTGGTGGTCGTGCCGGGCGGGCATGAAGATGATCGGCTTGCCGTTCGCGACCTCCAGCACACGGGCGACGTTGGTCGCGATCAGCGTCCGGCGGGCGAGGGTGCCCAGGTAGGCCGTCTCGAGATGGGCGAACAGCGTGTAGTCGCCCTCGACCGTCAGGACGGTCTCCCACGGCTCGATCGGGTCGCCGTCCCTGAGCGCGTGCACCGTGAGGTCCTCCCAACCGTGGGAGCAGAGCTTCAGGATCGCGATCGCCTCGTCCATCCCCCCGAGCATCGCGCGGTGCTTCTGGAACACCTGCAGCAGCACGCGCGGATGCCGGGCGTCGGCGAGCAGCGCCGAGCGGGTGTGGTTGAAGTACGCGTCGGTGTAGTAGCCGTCGCGCATCTTGTCCACCGGCAGGTCGAAGATCTCGGGGGGCAGCCTGGCGCCGCGGACGACGGTGGTGCTCATCGCTCGAGCTCGAGGCAGGCCGCCAGCGCGGCCTCGGCGACCTCCAGCTGAGCCGGACTCGGCTCCTCGGTGGAGAGCCGGCTCTGGAGCAGGTGCCCCGGTCGGGAGAGCAGCCTCGCGACGGGATGCTCCGGGTGCCGCGTCATCCAGGCGAAGATCTCGACCGACGCGCCGAGCGCGCCAATCGCACCTGCGAGGCGGGCGGCCGGCCGGCCGGCCGGCGGCGCCTTCGCGGCGAGGGCACTGGCCGCGAGCGAGGTGGCGAGCAGCGGCCCGACCAGGTGCGAGCCGCAGCGGTCGTGCTCCTTCGCGGCCCGCGCGCCGTCATGCTCGTACGTCCCGATCGAGACGTGCTCGGCGCCGTGGTAGGAGGCGAGCGCGCCGCCGCGCAGCGCGAGCACGGCCGGCGCGAGCGACGCGGCCGCGGCGACCGACTCGCGGGCGCCGAACGAAAGGCGCGAGCGCCTCGCGGCGCTGGCGACGAGGCTGCCGGCCGCGACCGCGGCGAGCACGCGCGGGCGCTCGAACGGCAGGCGCGCCTCCGGCAGGC
>DASTPC010000042.1:0-2044 GCA_035720085.1 Gaiellaceae bacterium | reverse complement strand
CTCGGGACGCGCGACGCAGAGAAGCAGGATCGGCGACTCGCGCGACCAGTCGGCGACGTGCTCGACGAGGTCGAGCAGCGGCGGCTCCGCCCAGTGCAGGTCGTCGAGCACGAGCACGAGCGGCCGCTCCTCGGCCGCGCGCTCGAGCAGCGCCCGCGTGGCGAGCTGCGTGTCGGCCGGGGAGGAGCGGATCGCCTCGGCCGGGTCGATCCCGAGCTTTAGCAGCGCCTCCACCAGCGGCCAGTACGTGATTCCCTCGCCGTAGGAGAGCGCGCGCCCGGATGCGACCGTCGCCGTGTCGCCGACGTGCTCGAGGAAGTCTGCGACGAGGCGCGACTTGCCGACGCCCGCCGGCCCCAGCAGCGTGAAGAGGCGACAGGTACGAGCCGCGACGGCGTCCTCGAAGTCCGCCCGCAGGCGCTCGCGCTCACGCTCCCTGCCTACGAGCGGCCGGTCGAGATGCCGCACGAGCCCCGCCGCCTCCGCGTCGAGCCGCTCCAGCCGGAACGCCGCCACCGGCTCCGGCTTGCCCTTCAGGACGAGCTCGACCGGCTCGGTCGCGACGGCGTCCCGCACCAGCCGCACCGTGTCGCCGCCGAGCAGGATCTCGCCCGGCCCCGCCGCCTGCTCGAGGCGGGCGGTCACGTTGACGGCGTCGCCGGTGACGAGCGTGTCCCCCTCGCCCGCGACGACCTCGCCGGTGTTGACGCCGATGCGGGCCTCGAGCCCGAGCTCGTGCACGGCCTCGCGCAGCTCGACCGCCGCGCGCACCGCACGGAGCGCGTCGTCCTCGGTCGCGGCGGGGATCCCGAAGACGGCCATCACCGCGTCGCCGACGAACTTCTCCACGGTGCCGCCGTGCCGCTCGAGCACCACCCGCGCCGCGTCGTAGTAGCGGGACATGAGCGCCCGCAGCGGCTCGGGGTCGGTGCGGTCGCCGATCGCGGTCGAGCCCGTCAGGTCGCAGAACAGGACGGTGACGACCTTGCGCACCTCGCGCCGCGGCGCAGCGACCGCGAGCGGCGCGCCGCACGCGCCACAGAACGCGAAACCCTCCGGGCTTTCGCGGCCGCACGCAGCGCAGACGGGCATCGCGCGGAGTCTACGACGGTGGCGAGCCGCTCAGGTCTCGGCCGGCTGCTCGCGCAGGCCGCCGGAGAGCCGTGCCTTCAGACGCAGCACGGCCTTCGTGTGGAGCTGCGAGACGCGGGACTCGGTCACGCCGAGCACCTCGCCGATCTCGCGCAGGGTCAGCTCCTCGTAGTAGTAGAGCGTGACCACGAGCTTCTCGCGCTCGGGCAGGCGCGCGATCGCCTCGCCGAGCGCCTCCTTCAGCTCCGTCTGCTCGAGCGAGTGCTCGGGATCGGGGCCGGAGGTGTCCTCGATCGTGTCGATCAGGGCGATCTGGTCGCCGCCCGCGGTCGGCGTCCACAGCTCGTCGAGGGCGGCCATGGAGGAGCGCGAGATCTCGGAGAGGCTCTCCTCGAGCTCCTCGCCGGTGATCCCGACCTTGGCCGCGATCTCCTCGTCGGTTGGCGCGCGGTGGAGCGTCCGCTCGAGCTCCGCGATCGCGCGCTCGATCTCGCGCGCGCGGGTGCGCACCGAGCGCGGCACCCAGTCGAGCGACCGCAGCTCGTCGATGATCGCGCCCTTGATGCGCGCGATCGCGTACGTCTCGAACTTGATCTCGCGGTCGGGGTCGAAGCGCTCGATCGCCCCGATCAGGCCCAGCAGGCCGTACGAGACCAGGTCCTGCTCGTCGACGTGGGCGGGCAGCCCGGCGCCGAGGCGGCCGGCGACGAACTTGACGAGCGGCGAGTAGGTGAGGATCAGGCGGTCGCGGAGCGCTCGGTCGCCGGTCCGCCGGTAGTCCTGCCAGAGCGTCTGGGTGTCCCCCGCGGCGTGCGCCACGGTCTAGAGGATACGCCGCCGAGCGCAGGACTCCTCATTTCGAGACGAGTGCGCGCCGGCCGAGATCGCCCAGCCAGAGCGCCAGCGCCCCCGCCGCGAGCGCCACCACCCAGGCCCGGCCGCCCTCCAGCGC
>DASTPC010000041.1:0-6025 GCA_035720085.1 Gaiellaceae bacterium | reverse complement strand
ATCACCTTCGACATCAGGGCCGAATACTCGGTGTGGATGTTGTCCTCGGTGAAGTGGACGATGTTCTCGAAGCCGAGCACGCGCTCGTAGAAGCCGACCCACTCGTCCATCTTCCCGAGCTGGACGTTGCCGACGACGTGGTCGAGCGCGACGAGGCCGACCCCCTCGCGCGGCACGCCGTTCCCGGCCAGCGAGCGGTAGCCGGGCAGGTGCGCACCGGCGTAGTCCGCGCGCTCGACGAACGTGTGCACGACGTCCCCGTAGGTCGCGATCGTCGCGAGCACCACGCGGCCCTGCTCGTCCGCGTGCTCGCGCGGCTCGGCGACGCTCCGCGCGCCCCGCTCCACGGCGGTGGCGTACGCGGCGGCCGCGTCGGCGACCCGTAGCGCGACGTCGCGGACGCCGTCGCCGTGCCGCGCAGCGAACGCCGAGACCGGGTGGTCGGCGCGCAGCCCGCACGTCACGACCAGCCGGATCTCGCCCTGCTCGAGCACGTACGACGCCCGGTCGCGCACGCCCGTCTCGGGGCCGGCGTAGGCGACCGGCGCGAAGCCCAGCGCGTGCTCGTAGAAGAAGGCCGCCTGCTTCGCGTTGCCGACCCACAGCTCGACGTGATCCCAGCCCTCGAGGGGCATCGTGTCGGTCATCTCGCGCTCCTCGACGCTCGCGGGAACCAACCAGCGCGTCTATGATAGTGCAATCCGTGTGCGCTATTCGCGACGCGGTCGAGCGACGGTCGTCCCCGGAAGGCGAGGTGAGATGCCCTTCTACCAGCAGCGCGGCGAGCTCCCGCGCAAGCGCCACATCCAGTTCCGCGAGAACGGCACCCTCCTGACCGAGGAGGTGATGGGCCTCGAGGGCTTCACCGGCAACGAGTCGATCCTCTACCACCTCCACTCGCCCTGCCGGGTCAAGGAGCTCGGCTCGTTCACGCCGATCGTGCGCGACGAATGGGTGCCCGACGCGCACGCGCACCGGCTGCTCGGCACCTACGGAGTGGCGGCGGGGGGCGACCCGATCTCCGGCCGGCGCCTGCTGATGTGGAACGACGACGTCGAGATCTCGCTCTGCCGGCCGGACACGGCGATGGAGTACTTCTTCCGCAACGGCGAGGGCGACGAGCTGATCTTCGTCCACGAGGGCCGGGGCACGCTCGAGACGATCTTCGGCGACCTGCCCTACCGCGACGGCGACTACGTCGTCGTGCCGCGCGGCACGACCTACCGATTTGCGCCCGAGGAGGGCTCGGAGCAGCGCTACCTGGTGTTCGAGACGCCCGGGCTCGTCGAGGTGCCGACCCGCTACCGCAACGAGTACGGCCAGCTGCTCGAGGGCGCGCCCTACTCGAACCGCGACCTCCACCCGCCGCGGGAGCTCCGCACCCACCGCGACCGCGGCGGCCACCTCGTCACGGTGCGGGTCCGGGGCGGCTACCAGGAGTACCTCCTCGACTACCACCCGTTCGACGTGGTCGGCTGGGACGGCTACCTGTACCCGTGGAAGTTCTCGATCCACGACTTCGAGCCGATCGCGGGGCGCATCCACCAGCCGCCGCCCACGCACCAGACGTTCCAGGGGCCTGGCTTCGTCGTCTGCTCGTTCTGCCCGCGCAAGCTCGACTTCGACCCGCTCGCGATTCCGATCCCGTACCACCACTCGAACCTGCAGAGCGAGGAGATGATCTATTACGTCTCCGGCAACTTCGGCTCACGCAAGGGCATCGACGTCGGCGCGATCACGCTTCACCCGTCCGGCCTCCCGCACGGGCCGCAGCCCGGGCTGGCGGAGAAGTCGATCGGGGTCGCCGAGACGACGGAGCTCGCCGTCATGTGCGACACCTTCCGGCCGCTCCGCCTGACGACGTTCGCGCGCGACCTCGACGACGGCCGCTACGCCTACTCGTGGTACGAGCCCGCGAGCGGGGAGCCGAGCCTGGCAGGGGTGACGAGCCACCTCTAGCCTGGCCCCGTGCGGCTCGTGGTCGACTGGGACGGCACGGTCACCGAGGGCGACGCCCTCAACATGGTCGTGCTCGAGTTCGGCGACGCCGCCGTGTGGCACGAGCTGGACGGGCGCCTCGGCCGGGACCTGACCCTCCGCGAGGTGATCGCGCGCGAGGTCGAGACGCTGCGCGTGCCGCTCGGCGACGTCGTCGACTGGGTGCGTGCGCACGTGCGCGTGCGGCCGGGGCTCTCGGAGCTGGCCGGGCGTTACCGGCCGGTGATCGTCTCGAACGGGTTCCGCGAGCTGATCGAGCCGGTGCTCGAGCGCGAGGGTGTCCAGCTCGAGGTGATCGCGAACGAGCTGGACGCGCGCCCGGGGGGATGGCGGGCGATCTTCCGCGAGACGGCTCTCTGCGACGTCTGCGGCGAGCCGTGCAAGCGCTGGGCGCTCGACGGCGAGGCCGTCGTGTTCGTCGGGGACGGCTCCTGGGGGGACCGCTGCGCTGCGCTCGCCGCCGACCGGGTCTTCGCCCGCGACGGGCTCGCGGCCACGCTCGAGCGCGAGGGCGTCCCGTACGAGCGGTTCGAAGACCTGCGCGACGTCGCCCACGCGCTCGCCTCCTAGATGCTCCTGCGCGTCCCGCAGCCGTACGACTTCCACGCCTCGACGGAGCGCTTCCGCGCGTACGGCGTCGACCGGGCGACCGTCTGGCACGACGGCGGCCTCCACCGGGTCGTGGGCGGGCGGGAGGTCCGGATCGAGGCGGCTGCGGGCGGCGTGCGCGTCGAGGGGTGGGAGCCGCGCCTTGCGGACGAGGTCGCCTTCCTGCTCGGGCTTCCGTTCGACCTCGACGCCTTCTGGGCGTGGGCGCGCTCCGAGCCCGTGCTGGCGGCCCTCGCGGAGCCGCTCGCCGGCTACCGGCCGCCGCTCCAGCCCGACCCCTGGGAGGCGGTGGTGACCTCGGTCACCGCGCAGCAGGTGTCGCTGGCGTCCGCCTTCGCCGTCCGCTCGCGCCTGATCGAGCGCCTCGGCGACCGGCACGACCGGGCCTGGGCGTTCCCCTCTCGGGAGCGCGTCGCGGCAGCCGGGGAGGACGAGCTCGTCGCGGTGGGCTTCTCGCGCCGCAAGGCCGAGTACGTCGTCGGCCTCGCCCGCTCCGACCTCGACCTGCACGCCCTCGCGCAGCTCCCGGACGACGAGGTCGTGGCGGCGCTCGTCGCCCGTCGCGGGCTCGGCCGCTGGAGCGCCGACTGGTTCCTCGCCAGGGCGCTCGCCCGGCCGCTCGGCTGGCCCGCCGGCGACCTCGGCGTACGCAAGGCGGTCTCGCGCTTCTACGGCGACGGGCGCCTGCTGAGCGAGGCGGAGGTGCGCGAGCTGGGGCCGCGGTTCGACCCGTACCGCAACCTCTCCGCGCACATGCTGCTCGCCGGTGCGAGGATCGTGGGGTGAGCGTCCGCCGCGCGACCCAGGCCGACCTGCCCGCGCTGGAGAGCCTCTGGCGCGAGTTCGCGCGGGAGAGCGTCCCGCCGGCTCACGTGGACGTGGACGTGGCCCACGAGCTGGCGGAGATCGCGGAGCTTGTCGAAGCGGGAACGGGGTTCCTGGCGGAGCACGACGGCCGAGCGGTCGGCTTCGCGCTCGGCCGCAGAACTGGGACGCGGATCGGGCGCCTGACCGACGTCTACGTCGTCCCCGATGCGCGTCGCCGCGGCGTCGCCGCCGCGCTGGTCGAGGGGGTGGCCGCCGCGCTCGAGGCGGGCGGCGCGGAGTTCCTCGAGCTCGAGGTGGGGTCCGACAACCCGGGCGCGCGCAGTGTCTACAAGCGCTGGGGCCTCCGCGACCACCTCGTCACGATGGTCGCGCCGCTCGACCAGCTGCGCCGGCGGCTCGCCCCCGGCCGTCATGCCGAGTCGTTCGCCTCGATCCACGTGCAGACCGACGACCGCGGCGCCGTGGAGCGCGCCGCCGCCCAGTTCGCGCCGCGGGTCGGCTCGAAGGGAAGCAGGGTCGAAGGCCCGCGGAACGGGTGGACGACCGTGTACGACGAGGCCGCCGACGACGACCCGAACGTCCTGCTCCGCTTCGCCCGCGAGCTCTCGGCCCGGATGGGGCTGATCGTGATCGCCCTCTCGCTCGAGGTCGACCAGGTCGTGCGCGTCGTCGCGCTCGACCGCGGCGGCATCGTCGACGAGTACCTCTCGGTGCCGGAGTTCTACGGCCCCCTGGCGCCGGGCGACGTGATCGGGCTGGCCGCCAACCCGACGGTGCTCGCGCGCCTGACCGGCGCCGACCCGGAGGCGGTCAGACGGGTTGCCCAGACTGCCGGCTCCCCGGCAGACCTGCCGGAGCCGAGGGCGCTGCTCGCCGGGATCGCCGGCGTGCTCGGCCTCGAGGGGGCCGACCACGGCTACGCGGACGCGACCGGGTAGCGTTCCGGGCGTGCTCGTCCTCTACGACGCGCCTCGCTGCCCCTTCTGCGCGCGCGTGCGCATCGTCCTCGCCGAGAAGGCGATTCCCCACGAGACGGTGGTCGTCGACCTCGACGACCGGCCCGCCTGGATCGTGGCGAAGAATCCGCCGGCGGGCCGCGTCCCCGTGCTCGAGGACGCCGGCTGGGTGCTGCCCGAGTCGGCGGTGATCGACGAGTACCTGGAGGAGCGCTTCCCGGAGCCGCCGCTCTGGCCCGTTGACCCGGGCGAGCGGGCCGACGCGCGCCTGCTCGTCTTCCGCTTCGAGGACTTCTCCCGTCCGTATTACGCGCTGCGGCGCGACGAGCCCGGCGCGGCGGAGGCGTTCGAGGTCGCGCTCGGCCGGCTCGACCGGCTGCTCGAGGGGATGCCGTTCCTGACCGGCCGCGGCTTCGGGCTGGCCGACGTCGCGTACCTGCCGTGGGTGATCCGCGCCCGCGACCTGCTCGGCGTCGACCTCGGGGCGACTCCCGCAGTCGAGGACTGGCTGGGCCGGCTCACCGAGCGCCCGTCCGTCTCGGCCGAGCTCGGCGTCGTCGCGGCATTGTGACGGCCGCCGGCGACGTCACCACGGAAGAGCTGGCGGCCCGTCTGGGCGAGAGCGGCCTCGTCCTGCTCGACGTCCGCTCTCCGGCCGAGTACGAGGGGACGCTCGGCGCGCCCTGCGACCCTCGCCAGGGGCACATCCCCGGTGCCCGGCTCCTCGAGCTGAGCGAGCTGCTCGGGCTCTCACCGGAGCAGCTGCAGGCCGCCGTCGGCGTGGCGCCGGGGGTCGAGGTGATCGCGTACTGCCATTCGGGCAGCAGGTCCCAGGTCGCTGTCGCGGCGCTCCGCTCGGCCGGCTACGTGGCGCGGAACTACGTCGCCTCCTGGCACGCGTGGTCGCGCGACGCGTCGCTGCCGGCCGAGACGGGCCGCTAGCGCCGGAGCTCGGCGCGCGCGGCGGCCGCCTCGAGGAAGGCGCCGCAGAGCCGGCGGCCCGCCTCGTTCCAGGCGCCGATCCGCTCCCCGGTGGCGGCGAGCAGCTCGTGCGGCGGCATCGGCAGCTCGTGCCCGTCCTCCGCCACCCACGCGTCGATCATCGCGCGCGTCACCTCGGCGTGGAACTGGATCCCCCACGCGTGGTCGGCGATCCGGAACGCCTGGCTGCACGCGGCGCTGCGAGCGAGCTCGACCGCTCCGGGCGGCACCTCGTAGGTGTAGTGGTGCCACTGGAAGGCGTCCACCGCGTCCCCGAGCGCGCCCAGCAACGGGTCCGTGCGGCCCGGCGGCGTCAGCTCGAAGGGCAGCCAGCCCACTTCGGGCTGCGCGGCCGGCCCGACCTTCGCCCCCGCCGCCCGCGCGATCAGCTGGCAGCCGAGGCAGACGCCGAGCAGCGGCACGCCGGCGTCGAGCGCCCGGCGCAGGAAGTCCGCCTCGCCGGGCAGCCACGGATGCCCCTCGTCGGCGTCGGGGTGCATCGCGCCCCCGAAGACGAGCACCGCGTCGTACGCCTCCGGCTGCTCGTGGTGCGCGCCCAGGGGGACCGACCAGTGCTCGAGGCGGTGTCCCTCCCGCTCGACGAGCTTGTCGAACACGCCCCCGCCGACGGACGGGCCGTGGGTGACGGAGAG
>DASTPC010000040.1:0-21880 GCA_035720085.1 Gaiellaceae bacterium | reverse complement strand
GCCGATCGCGGTCACCAGGGCCGGCACGACGAGCACCCAGATGGCGTTGTTCTTGATCGCGGTCTGGAGCACCTCGGTCGTGAACATCCGCTCGTAGTTCTCGAACCAGACGAACTCGTCGCCGCTGCGGTCGTAGAAGCTGCGGATGATCGTGCGGATCGTCGGGTAGACGATCCAGACGCCGAGGAAGATCGTCGCCGGCGCGAGGAAGGCGACCGCGACGAGGTAGTCCCGGCCGCGGCCGGGCGAGGACGCGGGCGCCGCCGGCTGCGCCGACGGCGGTCCCGCGGTGATCGTCTCGCCCGTGCTCACGCCTTGCTAGCCGCCGTACGCCCTTGCGGCGGAGTCCTCCAGCTTCTGCGCGATGCCGTCCACGTCGTCCGGGCTCTGCAGGAAGTCCTGGAAGAGCTTCCACATGCCCTGTCCTGCGGTGGCGCCGAACGCGGCCGGCTGCAGGTCCGAGAGGTCGAACCGGAACACCTCGGCCGTGCTCAGGCCCTCCGCCGTCGTGCGCAGGATCTCGTCCGGGTAGGAGTCGAGGTCGACGTTCTGGTTCGGCGACGAGAAGCCGCCGCGCTCGACCCAGATCTGGGCCGACTCGGGGGTCGTCATGTAGTCGATGAACGCCTCGATCGCCGGGTTGGTGCGGAACGTGATGAACAGGTTGCCCGCGCCGACGACCGACGGCGGCGAGTCGGCGACCTGCGGGAACGTGAAGACGTTGAAGCCCGTCCCCGGCTCGAGGGTCGTCTCGACGACGCCGTTGACGAAGTCCGCCTCGATCACCTGCGACGCCTTCGGGCTGTCCGAGAAGACGTTCGAGACCGAGGTCGGGAAGTCGGTCTGGAGTGCCCCGCTGGTGCCGCCGGCGATGTTGTCGCCGTCGGCGAACACCTTCGCCATCTCGGTGAGGGCGTCCTTGACGGACTGGTCGGTCCACGGGATCGTGTGGCTCGACAGCTGGTCGTACTTGTCCGGCCCCGCGGTGCGGAGGTAGATGTTCTCGAACAGGTCGGTCAGCGTCCAGCCGTCGGCCCCCGCGATCGAGTAGGCCGGCAGCCCGGACGCCTTGATCGTGTCCGAGTTGGCGATGAAGTCGTCCCACGTCTCGGCGGGCTCGACGCCTGCGTCGTCGTAGGTGGCGACGTTGTACCAGACCGTCGACTTGTTGTTCGCCTTCCACATCAGCCCGTAGAACGTGCCGTCGACCGAGCCCGTGTCGACGACGGACTGGCCGAAGTTGTCGACCGCCGCCTCCTCGGCGTAGTCGAGCGGCTCGAGCACGCCCTTGTCGACGAAGCCCTGCATCAGGCCCGGCTGGGCGATGGCGGCGATGTCCGGCGGGTTGCCGCCCTCGACGGCCGTCGAGAGCACGGTCGGGAGGTTGTCGCCGGCCGGGTTGTAGTTGACGGTCACGTCCGGGTACTCCTCCTTGAAACCGTCGAGGACGGCCTCGAACGACTTCTGCTCCTCGCCGACCCAGATGCCCATGACGGAGATCGAGCCCGAGACGTCGCCGTTGCCACCCCCGCCGCCGTCGTCGTCTCCGCCGCACCCGGCTGCGGCTCCTGCGAGGACGGCGGTGGCGAGCACCGCTGCGATCGTCCCCCAGCGCGGCTTCGTCATGGTCAGGCTCCTTTCTGCTGCTGTTGCGACTGGTCGCTTCCGTCGTAGATGCCGAGGCCCGTCTCCGGGTCGAAGAAGTGCAGCGCGCGCGTCTCCACCGCCGCCTCCACCTGCTCGCCCTCGTGGACCCGGGTGCGCGGCGAGAAGCGGCCGACGACGACCGCGTTGGCCGTGTCTGCCCGCGGCCCGCCCTCGTCGCCGCGGTCGCTCGCGAGCTCGCGCGTCTCGTCCGTCTCGGCCGCGCGCGCGTCGACCTCGAGGTGCACCATCACCTCCGAGCCGAGCGCCTCGCGGAGTCGCACCGTGCCGTGCAGGCGCGGCAGCCCCTCGTCGGCGAGCGACGCGTCGTCGATGTCCTCCGGGCGGATCCCGAGCACGACCGGGCGGCCCTCGAACGAGGAGAGGGCAGGCCGCTGCGAGAGCGTCTCCCCGGAGAGCGGCACGCGCTGGCCGCCGGCGACCGCGACGAGCGTGCCGCCGTCGCGCTCGAGGCCGGCGTCGAGCATGTTCATGGCCGGGCTGCCGATGAACCCGCCGACGAACAGGTTCAGGGGGCGGTCGTAGAGCACCTGCGGCTCGTCCACCTGCTGGAGGAGGCCCTTGCGCATCACCGCCACCCGGTCGCCCATCGTCATCGCCTCGACCTGGTCGTGGGTGACGTAGAGCGTCGTCACCCCGAGCGAGTGCTGGAGCTCGCTGATCTCCGCCCGCATCTGCACGCGCAGCTTGGCGTCGAGGTTCGAGAGCGGCTCGTCCATCAGGAAGGCGGAGGGCTCGCGCACGATCGCGCGGCCCATCGCGACCCGCTGGCGCTGCCCGCCGGAGAGCGCGCGCGGCTTGCGCTTGAGGAAGTCCTCCAGGCCGAGCACGCGCGCGGCCTCCTGCACGCGCCGGTCGATCTCGTCCTTCTTGGTGCCGCGCAGCTTGAGCCCGAAGGCGATGTTGTCGTACACGTTCAGGTGCGGGTAGAGCGCGTAGCTCTGGAAGACCATCGCGATGTCCCGGTCCCGCGAGGGGACGTTGTTGACGACCCGGTCGCCGATGCGGAGCGTCCCTTCGGAGATGTCCTCCAGCCCCGCGACCATGCGCAGGGCGGTGGTCTTCCCGCACCCCGAGGGCCCGACGAGAACCATGAACTCGCCGTCGCCGATCGCCAGGTCGAAGTCGTTGACCGCCCGCGTCCCGTCGGGGTAGACCTTCGCGACGTCGTCGAACGCGACCTCGGCCATTCGACCTCCCGGTTACCCGAAGCCTCTCGGGGTCGAAACTCGGTGCTGGGTCCATCGTTACCAGGTTTGGGGTTGCCGGGGTACGGTCTCTGAGGGCATGCACACGCACGCCGGCCACGCGCACGCGCACGGGACGGGCTCCCGGTCGGCGGCCGACCGCCGCGCCCTCGCTGTCGCGCTCGCGCTCGTGCTCGGCTTCGCCGGCGTGGAGGCGGTGGGCGGGCTCGTCGCCGACTCGCTCGCGCTCCTCGCCGACGCCGCGCACATGCTCTCGGACGCGTTCTCGCTCGCGCTCGCGCTCGGCGCCTCGTGGCTGGCCGGGCGGCCGGCGACGCCGGAGCGCACGTTCGGCTACCGGCGCGCGGAGATCCTCGCGGCGCTGGCGAACGGCGCCCTGCTGGTCGTGCTCGCCGTCTGGATCGTCGTCGAGGCCGTGCGGCGGCTGGGCTCGCCCGCCGAGGTCGAGGGCGGGACGATGCTCGTCGTCGGGGCTGTCGGGCTGGCCGTCAACGTCGCCGCCGCCAGGATCCTCTGGCGGGCGGGCGGCGAGAGCCTGAACGTCCGTGCGGCGCTCCGGCACGTGCTCGCCGACCTGCTCGGATCGGTCGGAGTCCTCGTCGCCGCCGTGGCGATCCTGGTCGCGGGTTGGGAGCGCGCCGACCCGATCGTGTCGATCGCGATCGCGCTGCTGGTGCTCGCGAGCGCCTGGGGCGTGCTGCGCGACGCGTCCGGGATCCTGCTCGAGGCGGCGCCGGCCGGCCTCGACGTCGCGCAGCTCGGCAACGCGATGGCGACCCACCCGGGCGTGGTCGGCGTGCACGACCTGCACGTCTGGACGATCACCTCGGGGTTCCCGTCGCTCTCGGCGCACGTGGTCGTCGAGCCGGGCGCGGACTGCCACGAGATCCGCGCTGAGCTCGAGGGGCTGCTACGCGAGCGGTTCGAGCTCGACCATACGACGCTGCAGGTCGAGCACGCGCAGGGGCTCGTGCAGATCCAGCGCGACTGACGCCGTCGGGCTAGCCGGCGGCGACCGGCGGCGTGCCGAGCGTTCGCTTGCGCTCGGCAAGGTCGCGGTCCGCCCGTTCGAGCAGGTCCGCGCCGGAGGTGGCGGAGCCGTCGAGCGCCGCGACGCCGATGACGACCGGCGCGCCGACCGACGCCGCGAGCCGTTCGGCCACGACCTCGGCCCCCTCGCGCCCGGTGCGGGGGAGGATGACCGCGAAGTCGTCGTCGCCCAGCCTCGCCGCGATGTCGCTCACGCGCAGGCCGCGGAGCAGCGTCTCGCCGACGGCGACGAGCAGCTCATCGCCGGCCCGGTAGCCGTCGGCCGCATTGACGCGGCTGAGCCCGTCGACGTCGAGCAGGAGCACGGAGAGCTCGTCCTCGTAACGGCGTGCGGCCGCGAACTCGCGGCGCAGGTCCTCGAAGAAGCGCTGCCGGTTCCGCAGCCCGGTGAGGCGGTCTGTGCTCGCGAGCAGCTCCAGCTCGTGCTGCATCTGTGCGTTCTCGAGCGCGAGCCGGTCCCAGTCGGGCGTGGGCTGGCGCTCGAGCGCCGTGCCGACCCGCTCGAGCAGGGCGTCCGCCTGCTCGGCCGGCAGCATCGCGCGGACGACCTCGGCGATCAGCCGGAACGGGTCCGGCGTGGGATCGGGCACGTCGTCGGGCGTGGTGGGGCGGCTGTCCACGCGCTCATTGTCGGAAGGCCGGTGCGCGCGGGCATCCCTCCATCGAGGTATGTGCGCCCGGAGCGATAGGGTCGGAGCGTGACCCTCGCGGGCAAGACGGCCGTCGTCACCGGCGCCTCGAGCGGCATCGGCGCGGCCACGGTGCGCAAGCTGCGCCAGGCCGGGGCACGGGTTGCCGGCGGCGCGCGGCGGGTCGAGCGCGTCGACGCCGACGTGGCGCTGCCGCTCGACGTACGCGACCCGGCGAGCTGCGCGGCGTTCGTCGAGGCCGCGGTCGGAGAGCTCGGCGGGGTGGACGTCCTCTTCAACAACGCCGGGCTCGCGCTCGGCCGCTATCCGTTCTGGGAGTCGAACGAGGCCGACGAGCAGCAGGTCCTGCACACGAACGTGGACGGGGTGCTGCGGATGACCCGGCTCGTGCTGCCGCACCTCCGCGACGGCGGGCACATCGTCTTCATGGGCTCCGTGGCGGGCCGGCAGGCGTACCAGAACGCCGCCTCGTACGTGGCCGCGAAGTTCGCCGTGCGCGGCTTCGTCTACGCCCTGCGGGAGGACCTGCTCGGGCGGCCGATCCGGATCACGACCGTCGATGCCGGGCTCGTCGAGTCCGAGTTCTCCCTCGTCCGCTACAAGGGCGACGAGGCGGCGGCGAAGGCGGTGTACGAGGGGCTCGAGCCGATCACGCCCGACGAGGTCGCCGACTGCATCCTCTTCGCGCTCACGCGCCCGGCGCACGTGAACGTCGACGAGCTGGTGATCAAGGCGCTCGCCCAGTCGAGCGGCGCGCGGGTCGTCAGGAGCGGCGAGACCGCCTGACCCGCGTGCCCCTCCGGTCGCCGTACGACCGCGAGATCCTCACGTTCGCCGTTCCGGCGCTCGGCTCGCTCGCGGCCGAGCCGCTCTACGTCCTTGTCGACACGGCGATCGTCGGCCATCTCGGCCGGTCGCAGCTCGCCGCGCTCGGCATCGCCGCCACGGTTCTCTCCGGCCTGTTCGCGATCTTCAACTTCCTCCAGTACGGCACCACCGCCCAGGTCGCGCGGGCGGAGGGGGCGCGCGAGCACCGCATGGCGCGCCGGCTCGGAGCGCAGGCGGTCTGGCTCTCGCTCGCGGTTGGCGCGGTGCTCGCGCTGCTGGTGATCGCACTGGCGGTCCCGGTCGTCGGCGCGATGGGCGGCGAGGGCGAGACGGCCGACTTCGCGGTCACGTACCTCCGCATCGCGGCGCTCGGGCTCCCGTTCGCATTCCTGGCGCTCGGCGGCCAGGGCTACCTGCGCGGGGTCTCGGACCTGCGCACGCCGCTCGTGATCGTGATCGCGGGCAACGTCGTCAACGCCGTGCTCGAGGTGCTGTTCGTGTACGGGCTCGACTGGGGGATCGTGGGCTCGGCGTGGGGAACGGTGGTCGCACAGGCCGGGATGGGCGCCGGCTTCCTCTGGGTGATCCTGCGCCGGATCGCCGGCGACGCACGCCCGCGCCCCGCCCTCGCCCGGCGGCTGCTGGCGCTCGGCAAGTTCATCTTCGTCCGCACGTCGGCGCTGATGGGCTCGTTCGTGCTCGCGGGCGCCGTCGCCGCCCGGTTCGGCGACGCGCCGCTCGCGGCGCACCAGGTGGCGTTCCAGCTGTGGGTCTTCCTCGCGCTGGTGCTGGACTCGATCGCGATCGCCGGGCAGATCATCGTCGGCCGCGGGCTCGGCGCCGGCGCCTCCGACGAGGCGTACGAGGCGAGTGCGCGCATGATCTGGCTCTCCGTCGCCGCGGGCGGGGTCTTCGGCGTGCTGCTGCTCGCGCTCGCCGGTGTGCTGCCCCGCGTCTTCACGGGCGACGCCTCGGTGCTCGAGGAGTGCGCCGCGCTCTGGCCGCTGCTTGTCGTCATGCAGCCGCTCAACGGCGCGGTGTTCGCGCTGGACGGGATCCTGATCGGCGCAGGCGACGGCCGCTACATCGCGGCCTCGATGGTGCTGGCGTTCGCCTGCTGCGCTTCGCTGCTCCTGCTCGCGCTGGCGGCGGACTGGGGGATCCGGGGCGTCTGGGCGGCGCTCGTGGCGCTGATCCTGGTCCGGCTCGCGACGATGGGCGCCCGCTTCCTGCGCCGCCGCTGGCTCGTCACCGGCTGGGCGTGAGACAGGTCAGGCGGCCACGCCCGCAGGCTGCTCGACGCGCCGCAGGCCGCGGACGTCCGCCACTGCCAGCGCGGCGAGCGTCGTGCCGACCACGACCGCCGCACAGAGCAGCTGCGTCTCCTCGATCCCGAACAGATCGGAGAGCGGGCCGGCGAGCGTCTGGCCGACGGGGATGAAGACGAACGAGCCGAGCGCGTCGTACGAGCTGACGCGCGAAAGACGGTCGAGCGGGACGTGCTGCTGCAGCGCCGTCTCCCAGAAGACGCCGAAGAGCTCCAGGCCGAACCCGGACGCGAATGCGGCCGCCGCGACGACGACGGTCGGCTGGTGCGTGGCCAGCGCCAGCAGCGGTAGCGCAAGGAGCAGGAGCGCGGTCGTCCCGACGAGCAGGTAGCGCTGCGGCCGGAGGCGCAGGCACACCACGCCGCCGACGATGAAGCCCGCGGCGCCGGCGGAGACGATCAGCCCCCAGGAGGCCGCGCCGCCGAGCTCCCGGTCGGCGACCACCGGCCCGAGCACGACGTAGCCGCACATCGTGGCCGCGTTCGTGAACGCCGCGGCCGCGACGATCACCCACAGCCAGGTCCGGGCGGAGAACTCCTGCCAGCCCTCGCGCAGCTCCCGGAACGTGTTCGAGCCGGGCAGCCGGCCCGCGGCGCCGACGCGGAGCAGGGAGAGGATCGCGGCGCCGGCGAGGTAGGTGGCGCCGTCGAACGCGATCGCCCACCCGGACCCGACCGCGGCGACGAGCAGCCCTCCCGCGGCCGCGCCGACGATGTTCGTGCCCGACTGGGTGAGGCGGAGGAGCGCGTTCGCCTCCTGCAGGCGCGCAGCGCTCACCGTCTGCGGGACGAGGCCGGCCGAGGCGGGGAAGAAGAACGAGGTCGCCGTCCCGCGTACGACCTGCACGACCGCGAGCTGCCAGATCTCGGCGGCGCCGGTCAGGAGGAGCGCCCCGGCGACGAGCTGCGCCGTGCCGGAGACGACGTCTGCGGCCACCATCACGCGGTGCCGCGGCAGCCGGTCGGCGAGGACGCCGCCGAGCAGGATGAAGACGATCTGCGGCAGCCAGCCGGCGGCGAGCACGAGCCCGAGCGCGGACGGCGAGCCGTCCAGGTCGTCGATCACGGCGAACGCCAGTGCGATCGGGGCCATCGAGCTGCCGAGCAGCGAGGCCAGGCGACCGAGGAAGAGCAGGCGGAAGTTGCGCTCGCGCAGCGGCGCGAGCCGGTCAGGAAGCCGCACGCTCGCGCCGCTTGCGCCAGTACCGCTCGAGGCCGCGGTAGCTGTGCCAGTAGGGCGCGGCCCGATCGAACGCATCCGCCTCGTCCGGGTCCGTGCCGGCCACGTCGGCGCGGGCGGCGGCGACGAACGTCTGCTCGTCCATTCCGTCCTCGACCCAGCCGGACCAGCGGCGCAGGGTCGCGCGCAGCCGGGTCAGGTGCTCGCCCACCTCGTCGGCGACGACGCCGAAGTGGACGAGCGCGAGGCGGGCGGGAGCCCGGCGCTCGAGCTCCGCGATCGAGCCCTCCCACGCGTCGAGGTCGACCTCGGGCGGTGGGCACGGCGGCAGCACGAAACGCCCCGGCTGGATGCGGACGCCCGCCGCGTCGCCTGCGTAGAGCGTCCCGTCCGAGGCGAGGAAGCAGACGTGGTGCGAAGCGTGGCCGGGCGTCGGGAAGCACGCGAGGCCGACCACGTCGTCGCCGACGATCCGGATGTTCCCCTCGGGGACCGGGACGAGCTCGCCCCAGAGCGCGTCGAACGCATCGCCGTAGAGCCGGCGCGCGCTCGCTTCGAGCCGGCTCGGGTCGACGAGGTGCGGCGCGCCGACGCCGGAGACGTGCACCTGCAGCCCCGGGTGCTCGCGGACGAGCGCTCCCGCGGCGCCGGCGTGGTCGAGGTGGATGTGGGAGAGCAGCAGATGGCGGACGTCGCCGAGCGCGAGCCCGCGTGCGGCCAAGCCGTCGAGCAGCCGGTCGACGCACGTGGTGGGGCCGCAGTCGAAGATCGCCGGGCCGTCGTCGGTGTCGAGGACGTAGGAGGCGATCGTCCGCGCGCTGCCGTGCTGCAGGTCGATCGGCTCGAGGACGGTCACGGCCCGGAACGTACCGGAGCCGCCGAGCCCCGGGCGCGCGGCTCGGGCGGTGGAGCGATGGTCACCGTCTCGGCACGAAGCCGTCACCCATGCCTGCGAAGCTCGCCGTTAGGCTCGAGGCCGTGGGGAGGAGGTCGGTGGCCCGAAGCGATGGCCGAACCGGACGTGTCCCATCGGGTCAGGTCGAGGCGCGTTCGAGGGCGGCTCGGCGCCTCAGGCGCGCGCCGCCACCGGGACGAGCGCACGGTCGAGGTCGGCGACGAGGTCGCCGGCGGCCTCGATCCCGACCGAGAGGCGTACCAGGTTTCGCGGCGCCGCGAAGGGGGCCGTGGCGGTAGAGGCGTGCGTCATCCGGTACGGATGCTCGATCAGGCTCTCGACGCCGCCGAGCGACTCGGCCAGCGTCCAGACGGACGTGCGCGCGACGAGGTCGACCGCCTCCTCCTCGCTCTCGACCAGGAAGGAGACCATCCCGCCGAAGTCGTCCATCTGGCGGGCGGCGATCTCGTGCCCCGGATGGTCGGGCAGCCCCGGGTAGAGGACGCGCTCGACCCGCGGGTGACCGCGGAGGAAGTCGGCCACCGCGCGGGCGTTCTCGCAGTGCCGTTGCATCCGCACGGCGAGCGTCTTCACGCCGCGCAGCACGAGCCATGCGTCGAACGGGCCCGGCACCGCGCCGAGCGACTTCTGCAGGAAGCGGAGGCGCTCCGCGACCGAGGCGTCGTTCGTGGCCGCGAACCCGCCGACCACGTCCGAGTGGCCGCCGAGGTACTTCGTGGTCGAGTGCACGACCACGTCGGCCCCGAGCTCGAGCGGCCGCTGCAGGTACGGCGTCGCGAACGTGTTGTCGACGACCACGAGGGCGCCGGCGGCGTGTGCCGCCTCCGCCGCCGCGCGCACGTCGACGACGTTCAGCAGCGGGTTCGTCGGCGTCTCGAGCCAGACCAGGGCGGCGTCCCGGAGCTGCTCCTCGGCGCCCGCGCCGAGCTCCGCCGGCGCGAGGTACGAGAAGCGGTAGCCCTTCGGCTCGTACACCTGCGAGAACATCCGGTAGACGCCGCCGTAGACGTCGTTCACGCAGACGACGCGGGCGCCGGGCTGCAGCAGGTGCATGATCGTCGTGGTCGCGCCCAGCCCGGACGAGAACGCGTGCCCGAAGGCAGCCCCCTCGAGCGAGGCGAGGCACTCCTCGAGCGCCGTCCTGGTCGGGTTCGCGACCCGCGCGTAGTCGTAGCCCTTGTGCACGCCGACCGCGTCCTGGGCGAACGTGGAGGTCTGGTAGATCGGCGTCGTGACCGCGCCGGTCGCGGGATCGGGCTCCTGTCCCGCGTGGATCGCGCGCGTCTCGAACTCCATGGCCTGATCCTAGCCCCGACTCAGCGAACGACCGTGTCCAGCCCGACGAGGCGGCGCAGACGGTCGAGCGCCCGGTCGAGCGCGTCGTCGAGCCCCGCGGAGGCCCGCACGCGCTCCTCGCGGTGGAACGCCTTCACGACCAGACGGCCTTCGCTCCGCTCCGATTTCAGGTCGGCCCGGCCGGCGATCCGATCGCGCCAGAGGAAGGGCAGCACGTAGTAGCCGTACCGGCGCTGCGGCGCCGGCTTGTAGACCTCGATCAGGTGGTCGAACCCGAGCACACGCCGGGCGAACGACCGGTCCCAGAGCAGGTTGTCGAAGGGGGAGAGGAGCGTCGCGCCGGTCGGCCGCGGCGGGTCGAGGCCGGCGCCGCGCTCGACCAGCACGGGCGGACCGCCGTCGTCGACTTGCACGCGCTCGAGAGCGCCCTCCTCGAGCAGCGACTCCACCGCGGGACGCACGCGTTCGGTGCCGCCCCGAAGCCGCCAGTGCTCGACGACGCCGCCCTCGGTGAGCGCTCCGCGTGCGCGCACGGCCCGCAGCGTCAGCCCTCGGATCCGCTCGCCCTCGCCCGGCTCGGGCGCCTCGAGCACGGCTCGCGGCAGCACGCGCTCGGGCAGGTCGTACAGGCGCTGGAACCCCTGCCGTCCGGCGATCACCAGCTCGCCGGCGTTCCACAGCCGCTCGAGCATCGCCTTGGCGGGCTTCCAGTTCCACATCCCGCCTTCCGTCGCCCCCTCGAAGTGCCGCGAGCCCAGGGGACCGCGAGCGCGGATCTCGGCGAGGATCTCGTCCGCGAGGTGCGGATGGGTGTGCTCGATCTCGCCGTACCAGCGCCGGCCGCCGTTCCGCATCGCGCCCAGGAACAGCGGCCAGTCCTCCACCGGCAGCAGGCACGCCTCATGGGCCCAGTACTCGAAGAGGCGGCCGCCCGCGAGCAGGCGCGAGACGGCCGGCCGCGGATACGCGCCGACGCGCGAGCCGAGCACGAGCCGGTGGCTGCGCTCGACGGTCGAGATCGAGTCGAGCTGGACGCAGGAGAGCCGGCGCACTGCGGCCTCGACCTCGCGGGTCGTCGCGGCGCGCGAGCGGGCGGCGTAACCCTGGGCGTCGATCACGAGCCGGCCGAGGGCAGTCAGGGAGACGGTGCGCACGGCGCTCATTCTTCCTGCGCGGGCGGGGCGCCAGTAGCGTGCCGCCGTGCACGAATGGGCGGCGGAGATCGAGGTCGGCGAGCCGGTCGTCCGGCGCCTGCTGGCCGAGCAGTTCGAGCTCGAGCCCGCCTCGCTGCGGCTGTTCGCCGAAGGCTGGGACAACAGCGTCTGGGTCGCCGACGGGACCTGGGCGTTCCGCTTCCCGCGCCGGCGGATCGCGCTGCCGGGGGTCGAGCGCGAGCTCGCCGTGCTGCCGCGCCTCGCGCCGCTGCTGCCGGTGCCGGTCCCCCTGCCGCGGTTCGTGGGCCGCCCGTCCGAGCGCTATCCGTGGCCGTTCTTCGGCGCGCGGCTGCTGCCCGGCCGCGAGCCCGAGTCCGCCGCGCCCGCCGAGGACGACCGGGGCGAGCTGGCGTCCGCGCTCGGCTCCTTCCTGCGCGTGCTGCACGCACCGGAGCTCGCGGCCGCCGTCGACCCCGACCGGCGCCTGCCGGTCGACTTCAACCGGCGCGCCGACATGACCGCTCGCGTGCCGAGAACGCGCGAGCAGCTCGCCGCGCTCGAGCGGCTCGGGCTCTGGCGGGCGCCCCGGCTCGTCGAGCGCCTGCTCGCCGAGGCGGAGCAGCTGCCGCCGCCGGGCGCCGAAGCGGTCGTGCACGGCGACCTCCACTTCCGGCACGTGCTCGTCGAGGACGGCGCTGTCACCGGGGTGATCGACTGGGGCGACGTCTGCCGCGCCGACCCGGCCGTCGACCTCCAGCTCGTCTGGAGCTTCCTGCCGCCGGCGGCGCGTGAGCCGTTCCTGCTCGCGTACGGGCCGGTCTCCGACGAGCAGCTGCTCCGCGCCCGCGTGCTTGCGCTCTCGCTCGGTGCGGCGCTCGCCGCCTACGGCCACCACGAGTCGCTGCCCCAGGTCGAGCTCGAGGCGCTGGCCGGGCTGCGGCGGGCGGCCCGCTAGATGCCTGACCGGAAAGTAGCGCGCCTGCCGGGGCGTCCACGACCAAGCCGGGCGCTGCACGTACGAGCCGCGCAGGCTGGAGGCCTGGGCGGCTCGCACGGGTGGCGATCCGGCGCCGTGTCGTGGGCGTCATCCGGCCCGCCGGGATTTTCCGGTCAGGCATCTAGTCCGGGACGCGCCCCTCGAGGATCGCGGCGAGCCGCGAAGCGTCGATGTTCCCCCCGGAGACGACGCAGACGACCCGGCCGGCGCCGGCGCGGCCGGCGAGCGCGACCGCGACGCCGAGAGCGCCGGCCCCCTCGGCGACGACCCGCGCGCGCTGGGCCAGCAGCCGCACGGCGGCGGCCGCCTCCTCCAGCGGCACGGCGTGCGCGCCTGCAAGCAGCGGGCGCGCACGCTCCCACATCGGCGCGAGCAGGCCCTTGCTGCCTGCACCGTCGACGAACGAGGGGCGGTAGTCGACCGCCACCGGCTCGCCCGCCGCGAGTGACGCCGAGACCGGCGCGCCCGTCTCCGGCTCGCAGACGAGCACGCGCGTTCTCGGAGCGAGCGCCGCGAGCGCGCTCGCGATGCCAGTCGTCAGGCCGCCGCCGCCCCAGGGGATCAGGACCGCGTCGATCTCGTCCAGCTCCTCGGCGAGCTCGAGCCCGATCGTCCCGTTCCCGGCCATCACCCGCTCGTCCATGACGGGATGCACGAAGAGGCCGGGGAGCTCGTCGTAGCGGCTCTCCTCGATCGCCTGCCACCAGCGCTCGTAGGGCACCTTCACGACCGTTCCGCCGAGGCGCGCGATCGCTTCCAGCTTCGCCTCGGGCGCGTGCTCGGGGACGACGATCCTGGCAGGGACGCCGAGCTCGCGTGCCATCCAGGCCACGCCCTGGGCCATGTTGCCGGCGCTGGCCGTGACGATCCCGCGGGCGACCGCTTCGGCCGGCGCCGAGCGGATCGCGTTGGCGGCGCCGCGGAGCTTGAACGAGCCGATCGGCTGCAGACACTCGAGCTTCAGCCAGATCTCCGCCTCCGCCTCGGGCGCGTCCAGGCGCACGAGCGGCGTGGGCAGGACGACGTCGCGGATGCGGTCTCTGGCCGCGGCGATCTCCGCCAGCGGGATCAGAACGGCACCTCGGTGCCGAGGCCGCGGGCGGCGGCCCGCTCGAGGCAGAGCTCGGCAGCGGCCAGGTCCTCCACGGCCAGGCCGAGCGACTTGAAGACCGTCAGCTCGTCGTCGGAGCGGCGGCCCTCGCCGGTGCCGGCGAGCAGCTCCCCCAGCTCCGCCCGGACGTGCTCCGGGCCGATCCCCGCCTCGCGCACCGCGAACAGGTAGTCGCCGCCCTCGTTGAAGAGCGACTCGCGGCGGTCGGCGAAGAGCGCCGCCGCCGCGACCGTGGCCGCGTCGAGCTCCCGGGCCGTCGGCACGCTGGAGCCGACCGCGTTGACGTGCGTGCCCGGCGCGAGCCACTCCCGCCGGACGATCGGCTCGCGCGCCGAGGTCGTCGTGCAGACGACGTCTGCGCCCGCGAGCGCCGCTTCGGCGGACGGCGCGAGCTCCGCGCCGATCTCAGCGGCGAACGCGGCCGCCCGCTCCGGAGTCCGGCTCCAGATCCGCACCGCGGCCCCGGGCAGCACGGCGCGCATCGCCTCCACGTGCGAGCGCGCCTGCACGCCCGCGCCGAGGATCGCGACCGTGCGGGCGCCGCTTCGCGCGAGCAGCTTCGTCGCCACCGCCGAGACGGCCGCGGTCCGGATCTCCGTTACCGCCGAGGCGTTCAGGAGCGCGCGCAGCTGCCCGCTCTCGCCGTCGTGGACGAGCACGCCGCCCTGGTGCGGGTCGAGCCCGCGCGTCGGGTTGTCCGGGACGATCACGATCTCCTTGAGCGTGAACAGCTCCCGCTCGCCGCTGCGGTGGGCGGGCATGAAGCCCATCAACCTCGACGACCCCGGCGGCCGGAGGACGAAGCGCAGCGGCATGTGCAGCTCCGCGCGCGCGAGCGCCGCGAGCGCGCGCTCCATCGCCTCGATGCACGACGGCATGTCGAGCACGGCGCGGACGTCGGTGTCGGAGAGGACGAGCATGGCTAGCGGAAGAGTGCCGTCAGATCGTCGCGCTCCTGCGCGGTCAGCGCCAGTCCGAGCGCCTCGGCGACCGGGTCGAGGTGTTCCGCCTTCGTCGGGCCGACCACCACGGCGCTCACCTCGGGCACGGCGAGCGTCCAGGCGAGCGCGAGGGCGGCCATCGAGACGCTGCGCTCGGCCGCCTCTCGCTCGAACGCCTCGAGCGCGTCGAACGTCGCGTCGCTCGCGTACCGGAGGTACGGCTCCGGCCGCATCGTCATGCGCGAGCCCTCGGGCGGCTGCTCGCCGCGGCGGTACTTGCCGGTCAGCCACCCGCCCGCGAGCGGGCTGAACGGCGTGTAGCCGAGCCCGTGCTCGTGGCAGACCGGGAAGACCGACTCCGCGTCGGCGCGCTCGAGCAGCGAAAAGCCGTTCTGCACCCACTCGAAGCGCGCGACCCCCTCGAGCTCCGAGATCTCGACCGCCTCCGCCAGCTGCTCGGCGGCGACGTTCGAGCAGCCGATCGCGCCGACGGTGCCCGCCCGCACGAGCTCGTCGAGGGCGCCCAGCGTCTCCTCGACCGGCACCTCCGGGTCCCACTCGTGGGTCAGGTAGAGCGGCACGCGCTCGACGCCGAGCCGCTGCAGGCTCGTCGCGATCTGGCGGTGGATGCGGGCGCGGGAGAGACCGTGGTCGGCGCCCTCGCTCATCGGGTTGTACGTCTTGGTGGCGATCACGACCCGCTCGCGGGCCGCCGCGCTCTTCGTTCGCAGCCATTCGCCGATGAAGGTCTCGCTGCGGCCGCCGCCGTAGGCGTCGGCCGTGTCGAGCGTGGTGATCCCGAGCTCCCACGCCGTGTCGAGCAGCCGCAGCGCCTCCTTCTTCGGGGTGCCGCGGCCGAAGAACGCCGGCGACGAGCCGATCCCGCCGAAGTTGCCGCAGCCGAGGACGATCCGCGAGACCGCGATGCCGCTCCGCCCGAGCTCGCGCGTCTCCACGCGGGCGATGCTACGCGTTCACGGCGGCGCGTCGACGACGGCCGGCACCGGGACGCCGGCCCTGGAGGCGATCCGGCCGAGCGGCACCAGGCCGGCGGCCGCGAGGCAGGCCGCGGCGGCGAAGACACCCGTGGTGCCGAGTCCTGACTCGATCGCGCCCAGGCTGACCGCACCCAGTGCAAACCCCAGGTCGGCGAACGCCGAGAAGCTGCCGACGACGCCGCTCCGCTCGCTCTCCGGCGCCGCCGAGACAGCAAGCGTCATCAGCGCGGGGAAGACGAGGGCCTGCCCGCAGGCGAGCACGATCGTGCCCGCGTAGAGCCCTCCGGGGGAGTCGAGCAGCGCGACGAGCGCGAAGCCGGCGGCGACCAGCACGAGCGCGACTGTCGCGGTGCGCTTCGGCCCCGTGCGGTCCGGGATGCGCCGGCCGAAGCTGCGGATCCCGACGACGACGGCGGCGTTGACGGCGAACACCGCTCCCGCGCCGCTCATGCCGAGCTCGCGCGCGTACAGCGGCACGAAGGCGGCGAAGCCGGCGAACCCGATCATCGACGAGGCGAGGGCCAGTCCCGGCAGCAGGGCTGCGCGGTTGAGCAAGCGCCCCGGCGCCTCGGGCGTCGCCGCGGCGGCCGGGCGCGTCTCCGGCAGCGCCGTCCCCAGGAGGCCGCCGACGAGGGCGCAGGCGGCGGCCGTCAGCCAGACGGCGTCGTAGCGGTCGTCCGCCAGCACGAGCTCTCCGAGCAGCGGGCCGACCGCCAGGCCGCCCCAGACTGCCAGCGAGTAGAGCGAGAGCGCCTCGCCGCGGCGCTCGTCCGGGGCGAGGTCGTTCACGACCGTGGCCGTGCCGACGAAGATCAGCGCCTCGCCGGCGCCCGTCACGAGGCGGAGCGCGACGAGGAGGGCGAGCGAGTCCGCGCCCGTGTAGGCGACCATCGAGATCGCCGCCAGCACGCCGCCGCCGACGACGAGCAACCGTCGGCCGCGCCGGTCTCCGAGCCGGCCGGCGAGCGGCTGCACGAGGAAGGCGGTCGGGCTCGCCGCTGCCACCGCGAGCCCGATGCCGACGCCGCTCTGCCCGAGCACGCCCTTCGCGTACAGCGGCAGCACCGGGAGCAGCGTCCCGATCGCGAGCAGGAGGAAGAACGTCGACGCCCAGTTGAGGGCGAACGGACGCGTGACCAGGCGGGCAGGCGGCATCGGCCTGATCCAACCAGAGCGCCGGCGCGCAGGCGGTGAGGAGCGCGGGGCGGCTAGCCGCCCGAGGCCACGTACTCGGCGACCGCCGCGATCTCCGCGTCGCTCAGGTCACCCTCGAACGGCGGCATCGCGCCGCCGCCGTTGCGGACCTGCTCCTCGATCGCGTCGACCGAGAGGGAGATGTCGTCAAGGTTCGGCCCGACCGAGCCGCTCGACCCGGCCGGCGTGAACGTGTGGCAGCTGCCGCAGCCGGCCGAGGCGAAGACGGCGGCGCCGTCGACCGCCCCGCCGGTCGTGTCGGTCTCGCCGGTCGTCGTCGTCTCGGTCTCGGCGGGAGGTGGCGGCGGAGGCGGCGAGGAGCTCTCGTCGTCGTCGCCGCCGCACGCGGACGCGCCGAGTGCCAGGACGGCGAGGAGCAGTGCGGCGGGCAGCAGAACCGCGCGACGCATGGGCGGACCCTACCACCCTGGCGCCCGCCGAAACGGGAGTCAGGCGGCGAGCCGCCCGGCAGGGGCGAAGAGCTGCCGCAGGCGGTCGCACTCGCCGAGGGCGGCGCCCACGTTCCGGGTGGCGATCCCTTCGAGGACGGCGTAGGCGCCCTCGAGCCGGCAGCCCTCGCGCCGCCAGTGGAAGCGCACGAGCTCGTAGGCCATCCGCTCGGCCTCGCCGAGCTGCAGCTCGGCGAGCGCGCCCTCGAGCTGGCGCACCAGCGCGGCTGCCTCGGCGGCGTTCTCGGGTGTCGGGTAGTGGATCAACGGCTCAACCTCCCCTGCGACGACCGTACATGCCCGCTCCCTCGTTCGAGGGACGCCGTCCGAGGGGGTTCGGCCGCCCCGCGCCGGGTGATCCGCGCCCACCGGCTCACGGGAAGCGGTCGACCTCCGGGCTCAGGTCGAGCGGCCCGCGGTTGACGCATCCCGCCGGCACGACGTACTCGGCGCTCCCCTGCCGGTGGAGCTGGTTGGCCACGAGCTGCGAGCGCATCATCCGGCGCGCGGTGTCCTCGTCCAGTCCGAGCCGGCGGCCGACGGCGACACCGCTCTGCAAGGCGTAGCACTCGGTCACGCCCTCGTCGCGCTCGCCGCGCAGGTGCCAGGCCTCGTGGGCGAGGACGGCGATCGCCCGCGCGGTCGTGGAGAACGACGGCACCTCGCCGTCCGCGGCGAGCTTGTGGAGCGCGTAGCAGAGCTCCGGCGTCAGATACGCCTGGTCGCCGCCCACGATCGCCACCCCGTCGGCGTGCTGCACCACCCCGACCCGGCGGCCGGAGGTGTCGCACCCGACCCGCACCTGCTTGCCCGCGACGGCGCCGGCTTCGGCCGAGATGCGCGCCTCGGTGGCCCGCCGCTCGGCGGCGCCGAGGTCGTCCCAGCTGCCCCGGTCGAGCAGGACGACCAGCCCCGCGACGACCGCGAGCACGGCAGCCGCCTCGAGAGCCGGACGCAGCAGCCGGCGCAGCCGCGACCGCTGCGGAAGCGGCCGGGCGGCCACCGGGGCGTCGTCGTCGGCCTCCTCGTCCTCGTCCGTCTCGGCGAGGTCGACCCAGACCGGCTCGCCCTCGACGTCGACGATCGCCCAGTCCGCGGGCATCCCGTTCCCGTAGCGGCGCACGTCGTCGCCGCTCGGACGCCGGTCGTCCCGCGTGAAGAACGGCGCCGTCGAGCGGTAGTTGGCGGCGACGAACTGCACCTCGAGCAGCAGCGCCGCCGCGAACGGCAGCCAGAGCGGCACCGAGTTGCGGATCGACGGCGGCGAGAAGAACCAGACGACGAGCAACGCCACGAGCGCCAGCCGCAGCCGGCGCAGGAGGCGCACCGCGCTGCGGCTGCGTCCACGTCCCGCCTCCGGCGCCATCCTTCCAGCGTACGGCCGGGGGTGAGGAGGCTGGAGCGATCGGGCCCCGCTGCCGATGGAACGGAAAGCGGTCGACGAAGGAGCGGCAGATGGTCATCCACACCTGGGACTGGTGGTACCGGTTCGCACGGGAGCACCTCGGCCTCGAGGCCGGCGAGGCGCGGGAGTACGCGGACCGGCGCGCGGTCGAGGACGCGAACCGCGCCCGGCTGGCCGAGCGGCGCGCCGCCTGACGCGACGCGCTACGGGCGTCGCCGGGGGATCCCCGCGTACAGGAGCCAGGCGCCGAGCGCCAGCACGAGCAGGCCGAGCACCAGCACCCCGATCGAGACCCAGAGGAGCGCGTCGAGCTCCGCCCCGATGCTCACGTCGGTGACGACGTTCGCGGCGCCGTCCGCGTTCATCGCCACGACCGTCCAGCTCCCGTCCTCGAGCTCCCACTCGAGCGCCTGCTCACCGGTGCCCGACGCCGACGCGACCCAGAACTGCTGCTCCGAGGGCGGCGAGGCGGGGGCGCCGCTCCCGCGGTCGTCGTACTCGTCGGGCTCGTTCCACAGGTCCGAGATGACCGCGTGGCGGAAGGTGCCGAGGTACGCGTCGGCGGCCGCGGTCGGCGCGATGCCCAGGAACACCGGCCGTGTGCTCTCGCTCGTGATCCGGATCGTGCCGACCAGGTCGCGCGTCGCCCAGTCGGGGCCGTCGATGTCGACGTCGAGGCTCTCGGAGACGATTGCGTACGTCGGTGTCGAGAGCTCCTCGGTCGGGCTCGTCACGAAGCCGTCCTCGCGCTGGGTCAGGTCGATCACGACGCCTGCGATCCCGGCGGCCGCGAGCGCAAGGGCGACGAGGAGGGCCAGGCTGCCGAAGACGACCAGGATCACGCGTGCCGGCCCCCAGCCCTCGCGGCTGGGCGGATGCGCCGGCTGGTCCGGAGTGGCCGGCTCGGTCACGCCCCGAGCGTAACGTCCCCGCACCGGGCCGGTACAACGCCGCCCGGTCCGGGTACGGCCCGCTCCACTACGAGATGCCTGCCCGCCGTAGCGCGCTCGCACGCGCCGGAGCGGATCCTCGGACGAGCACACCCGCCCATTCGAAGGAGCACCCCTGTGAGCACTACTCTCGTCCGTTCTCTCCCGTCGCCCGCCGAGCAGCGCGAGGCGATCGTCGAAGCCCGCGAGGTCAGCCGCCGCTACGGCAGCGGCGACGCCGTCGTCGACGCCGTCCGCTCGGTGTCGCTGGCCGTCGCCCCTGCCGAGCTCGTCGCCGTGATGGGCCCCTCCGGCTCGGGCAAGTCGACCCTGATGCACATGCTGGCGGGGCTCGACCGCCCGACCTCCGGACGGATCTGGATCGCCGGCACCGAGATCTCGTCGCTCGGCGACACCGCGCTGACGCGGCTGCGCCGCGCGCACATCGGCTTCGTCTTCCAGTTCTTCAACCTGCTGCCGATGCTGACGGCGGAGGAGAACATCCTCCTGCCCGTCTCGATCGCCGGCCGCAAGCCCGACCGCGAGTTTCTCGACCGCCTCGTCCGGAGCGTCGGCCTCGAGGAGCGCCTGCACCACCGCCCGTCGGAGCTCTCCGGCGGCCAGCAGCAGCGTGTCGCGATCGCCCGGGCGCTCGTCTCCCGGCCGAGCGTCATGTTCGCCGACGAGCCCACGGGGAACCTCGACTCGCGGACGAGCGCCGAGATCCTCGAGCTCATGCGCGGCTCCGTGGACGAGTTCGGCCAGACGACCGTGATGGTCACGCACGACCCGGCCGCGGCCACGATCGCCGACCGCATCCTCTTCCTTGCCGACGGGCAGGTCGGGCTCGAGCTCGGCCGCTCCACCCACGCCGAGGTGCTGGCGGCGCTTGCGGAAGTCTCGTCGCGATGACCCGCACCGCGCTCAAGGGCCTGATCCAGCGCAAGCTCCGCGCCGTCCTGACCGCCCTCTCGGTCGTGCTGGGCGTCGCGATGGTGAGCGGCACGTTCATGCTCACCGACTCGATCGAGAAGGCGTTCGACTCGATCTTCACGAGCTCCTACTCGGAGACGGACGCCGTCGTCAGCGGCAAGCCGATCGTCGAGGGCGCCACGAGCGGCAACCCGACCGTCTCGCCGGCGCTGCTCGCCCGCATCCGCGTGCTTCCGTCCGTTGAGGAGGCGGCGGGCAGCCTGCTCGACCTGCAGACCGCATCGAACACGACGAAGCTGATCGACCGCGACGGCGAGACGATCGGCGGCGCCGCCGCGCCGACGCTCGGCGTCGGGGTCGACCCCGACCACCCGCGCTTCACGCCCCTCGAGCTGACCGAGGGCGAGTGGGCCGACGCGCCCGGCGAGGTCGTGCTGGACGCCGGCACGGCCGAGGACGCCGGCTATGCGGTGGGCGACCGGATCGGCGTCTCCGCCTCCGGGCCCGTCGAGCAGTTCCGCGTCACCGGGATCGCACGCTTCGGCGACGTCGACTCGCTCGCCGGCGCGACGATCGCGGCCTTCGACCTGTCGACGGCCCAGCGGCTGCTGCGGAAGGACGGCTACGACTCGATCTCCGTCGCCGCCCGCAAGGGGACGTCGGTGGAGGAGCTGATCGCGACGATCCGGCCGCTCCTGCCGCCGACCGCGCAGGTCAAGTCCGCTTCGGCGAGCGCCGCCGCGGACTCGAAGGAGGTGTCGGAGTTCGTCTCGTACCTCCGCTACGCGCTGCTCGCCTTCGGAGGGATCGCGCTGTTCGTCGGCGGGTTCGTGATCTTCAACACGCTCTCGATCACCGTCGCCCAGCGCACGCGTGAGTTTGCGACGCTGCGGACGCTCGGCGCCTCCCGGCGCCAGGTGCTCGCGTCGGTCGTCGTGGAGACGGTCACGATCGGCGTGCTCGCGTCGCTCGCCGGCCTCGGCCTCGGCTTCCTGCTCGCGAAGCAGCTGAGCGCGCTCTTCGGCGCCCTCGGCCTGGCGCTGCCCGAGGCGGGGACGGTGGTCGCCGTCCGCACCGTCGTCACCTCGCTGCTCGTCGGGACGACGATCACCCTGCTCGCCGGGCTCGTGCCCGCGCTGCGGGCCACGCGCGTGCCGCCGATCGCGTCGGTGCGCGAGGGCTCGACGATGGAGGTGCCGCGCGTCAGCACCCGCGTCACCGTCGTCGCGCTCGGCCTGCTGGGGATCGCCGCCGCGACGCTCGGGCTGGGGCTGTTCGCCCCGGGCCTGCCGGTGCAGCAGCGGCTCCTCGCGATCGGTGGCGGGGCCCTCGGTCTCTTCGTCGGCGTCGCCATGGTGGCACCGCGGCTCGTCCGCCCGCTGGCGGCCTTCGTCGGACTGCCCGCGCAGCACCTGGGCGGCACGGCCGGCGACCTTGCGCGGCGGAACGCCGTCCGCAACCCCGGCCGCACGGCCTCGACCGCGGCCGCGTTGATGATCGGCCTGACCCTGGTCACCACGGTCGCCGTGCTCGGCCAGGGCCTGCGCACGTCGGCCAGGGAGACGGTCGAGCGGCAGATCGCCGCCGACTACGTCGTCACCTCCGAGAACGGGTTCGACGGCGTCTCCCCCGAGATCGGCCGGCGCATC
>DASTPC010000039.1:0-21445 GCA_035720085.1 Gaiellaceae bacterium | reverse complement strand
AGGAAGGTCGATGCGGTGATGTAGCTCGATTCGTCGGAGGCCAGGAAGACGGCCGCGCTGGCGATCTCCTCCGGCTCGCCGAAGCGGCCCATCGGCAGGTGGACCTTGCGCTTGGCGGCCTTGTCGGGGTCGTCGGCGTCTGAGGCCACCGCGCGACGCGGGCAAGGCAAGGCCGCGCTCTACCGCGATACGACAAGGCGCACGTGGCTCTTGCGGCCGCGCCAGCTGCCGCCTTCAGGGATCTTCGGGCGCTCGAGAAGCCTGCTCCCGCGGATTCTCGAGCGTGCGCTCATAGAGGCGTTACGTACGCGGCGGTGAGGCCGCCGTCGACGACGAACGTCGCGGCGTTGACGAAGGACGACTCGTCGCTCGCGAGGAAGAGCGCGGCGTCGACCAGCTCGCGCGGCTTGCCCAGGCGCCCCATCGGCCAGTGGATGCGCCGCCGCTCGAGCGCCGCGGGGTCCGAGCCGTAGATGTTGAGCAGGAGCGGCGTCTCGACGGGCCCCGGGCAGAGGGCGTTGACGCGGACGCCCTGACGGGCGAATTGCACGCCGAGCTCCTTCGACAGCGCGAGCACGGCGCCCTTCGAGGCGGTGTAGGAGATCTGCGACGTCGCCGCGCCGAGGATGGCGACGAAGGAAGCGACGTTGATCACCGAGCCGCCGCCACGCTCGAGCAGGTGGGGGATGCCGTGCTTGCAGCAGAGGAAGACGCCCTTCGTGTTCACGTCCTGGACGCGCTGCCAGGCCTCCACGGTCGTGTCGAGCACGCTCGCGTCGTCGTCGGGCGAGATGCCGGCGTTGTTGTAGAGGACGTCGATGCCGCCGAAGCGCTCGGCGGTGGCGGCCATCAGCGCGCGGACGCCGTCCTCGCTCGCGACGTCGACTTCGAAGGCGACCGCCGTCCCCTCGGGGCAGAGCGACACCGTCTCCTCGGCCGCGGCGAGACCGACGTCGGCGACGCAGACCCGTGCCCCCTCGCCGGTGAAGACCACGGCAGCCTCGCGGCCCATCCCGCCACCCGCGCCGGTGATCACGCAGACCTTTCCCTCCAGCCGTCCGGCCATCAACCCTCCGTGGAGACGAAGACGCTCTTGACCTCGGAGTAGCCCTCGAGCGCGTGCATGCCGAGCTCGCGGCCGAACCCCGACTGCTTGAACCCGCCGAACGGGGTCGCGACCCGCACCGACCCGTTCGAGTTGACGGACAGCACGCCCGACTCGACCGCCCGGGCGACGCGGAGCGCGCGGGCGCCGTCGCGCGTCCAGATCGAGCCCGAGAGCCCGTACGGCGTGTCGTTCGCGATCCGGATCGCGTCCGCCTCGTCGACGAACGGGATCACGGCCGCGACCGGGCCGAACACCTCCTCGCGCGCGAGGCGGTCGTCGTTGGTCGCCTCGACGAGCGTGCACGGGAACCAGTAGCCGGCACCGGCGGGCGCCTCGCCCCGGTACCTGGGCTCGACGCCCTCCACGAACGAGGCGACGGTGGCGCGGTGCTGCGCCGAGATCAACGGCCCCATCTCGGTGCCGTCGTCGGCGGGATCGCCGACCTTCACCCGGCCGGTCGCGTCGACGAGCGCGTCGAGGAAGCGGTCGTAGACCGAACGCTCGACCAGGATCCGCGAGCGCGCGCAGCAGTCCTGGCCCGCGTTGTCGAAGACCGCGTACGGCGCCGCGGCGGCGGCCGCGTCGAGGTCGGCGTCGGCGAAGATCACGTTGGCCGACTTGCCGCCCAGCTCGAGGGTGACGCGCTTGATCGTCGCGGCGGCGCCGCGCATCACCTCGACGCCGACCTCGGTCGAGCCGGTGAAGCCGATCTTCGCCACGTCGGGATGCTCGACCAGGCGCCGGCCGACGACCGAGCCCTTGCCGACGAGGACGTTGACGACCCCCTCCGGGATCCCGGCCTCCAGCACGAGCTCGGCGAGCCGGAGCGCCGACAGCGGCGTCAGCTCGGCCGGCTTGAGGACGACGGCGTTGCCGCAGGCGAGGGCAGGCCCGAGCTTCCAGCTCGCGATGTTGAGCGGGAAGTTCCACGGCACGATCAGGCCGACGACGCCGAGTGGCTCCCGGAAGGTGGCAGCGACGCCGCCCGGCACGGGGATCGTCTCGCCGTGGTGCTTGTCCACCGCGCCGGCGTAGAAGTGGAAGACCTGCGCGACCATGCCGACCTCACCGCGCGCGCCGGCGATCGGCTTGCCGACGTTCTGCGACTCGATCCGCGCCAGCTCCTCGCCGTGCTCCTCGACGAGGGTCGCGAGGCGCCGCAGCAGCCGGGCGCGGTCGGCAGGTGCGACGGCGCGCCAGCCGGGGAGAGCCGCCTTGGCGCGGGCGACGGCGGCGTCGGCCTCCTCCACCCCGGCCTGCTCGAGCTCCGCGATCGGCTGCTCGGTGGCAGGGTTGAGGACCGTGAGCGTCACCGGGCGATTCAACCACGACTCGGCCGGGAAGGGGCCGGCGACTCCGCTCAGGGAGGCGGCGGGGGCGGCGCGGGCTGCTGGGCCCCGGGCGGGAGCGGCACCGTGGCGCCGCCCTTCGTCCAGCCGAACCCGGTCGCCGTGGTGCCGACCTTCAGGCACGAGCCGGCCACCTGGCGCTTCGTGCGCCGGTTGTACCTGGCGACGCACAGCCAACCGGGGACGTTCCTGATCGTGACCAGCACGGCGCGAAACGGGCGCGCGGAGATCGCCCGGACCTGCTTCTTGGCCGTCGGGCAGGTGACGCCGTTCGCGTAGATCGCGAACCCGTTCACCGGGCTGCAGGAGGTGACCGCGGAGCCCGCCAGCCCGCTCGGCGCGACGGCGAGCACGGCCGCCGCCAGCAGCGCCCCCACCACGATGCGTGCCGCGGGGCTCATGTGCGCATTCTGGTCGATCGGCGCAGCCGTGGCGGCTCAGCGCCCGCGCGCGGCCCTGTACAGACGAGCCTCCGCGACGAGACCGTCGAAGAGCCGCTGGTCCTCGCCGGCCTCGGGATGCCAGAGCACGCCGACGGCGTAACGCTTCGACGGGTCCTCGACGCCCTCGGCGGTCCCGTCCGCCGCGCGTGCGCTCACTACGAGCCCCTCCCCCACTCTGCCGAGGCCCTGGTGGTGCGACGACTTGACCGTGCCCCGCTCGCCGAGCAGCGCGGCGAGCCGGCTCCCCGGCACCACGTCGACTTCGTGGTCGGAGAACACACCGGGCGTCTCGCGGTGGTTCGTGTGCCCGAGCTCGTCGGGGAGGTGCTGGACGAGGTCGCCGCCGCGAAGGACGTTCAGGAGCTGGCTGCCGCGGCAGATCGCCAGCATCGGCACGTCGCGCGCCAGGGCCGCCCCGAGCAGCCTCAGCTCGGCGCGGTCCCGTCGCTCCTGCGGGGGGTCCGTGAGCGGATGCGGGTCGGCGCCGTAGGCGATCGGGTCGACGTCGGCGCCGCCGGAGAACACGATGCCGTCGAGCAGGTCGAGCGTCTCCGCCAGGCCGTCGTCGCTCGGCGGGATCACGAGCGGCCGCCCGCCCGCACGCTCGACCGCCTCGACGTACATGAGCGGGATCAGCGCCGCCGGCAGGTCCCAGGCGCCCCAGCGCGCCGGCTGGGCGTAGGACGTGATGCCGATCACGGGCCGCTGGCTCAGGGAGTCACCGTAGCGGTCGCCGCCGAAGGCGGCCCTATCCCCGCTCGAAGTACCGGCTACGCTCCCAGTCGGTCACGAACCGGTCGTACAGCAGCTGCTCCGTGCGGGCGTAGTTGAGATAGTGGTCGACGACCTGGTCGCCGAAGGCGGCGCGCGCCACCGTGCCGCCCTCGAGCGCCTCGATCGCCTCGCGCATGGTCGAGGGAAAGCGCTCGGCGGCGGACTCGTACGCGTTCCCCTCGAGCGCAGCCGGCAGCCGCAGCTCGTTCTCGATCCCGTGCAATCCCGACGCGATCATGGCGGCGAAGGCCAGGTACGGGTTGACGTCGCCGCCGGGGATGCGGGTCTCCACGCGCAGCGACTGGCCGTGCCCCACCACGCGGAAGCCGACCGTGCGGTTGTCGTGCGCCCACGCGAGCGTGGTCGGCGCCCAGCTGCCGGCGGCGTAGCGCTTGTACGAGTTGATCGTCGGCGCGAAGAACACCGCGAGCTCCTTCGCGCACGCGATCTGCCCGGCGAGGAAGCGCCGAAAGAGCGGCGTCTCCCGGTCGCCCCGCGCGAACGCGTTCCGGCCCTCGCTCCACAGGCTCGCGTGGATGTGGCACGAGTTGCCGATCCAGTCCTCGTACGGCTTCGGCATGAACGTGATCGCGCAGCCGTTCAGGTGCGCGATCTCCTTCGCGCCGTTCTTGTAGACGACGTGGTCGTCCGCCATCCGCAGCGCGTCGGCGAAGCGGAAGTTGAGCTCGTGCTGGCCCGGCCAGGCCTCGCCCTTCGACGTCTCGACGCGCAGGCCTGCGCCGTGCATCCCGTTCCGCAGCTGGCGCAGCAGCGGCTCGTCGTAGGTGGAGGCGAGGACGTGGTAGTCGAGGATGTACGGCACGGACGGCGTCAGGTCCTGGTAGCGGAGCGCGTGCGCCTGGGCGTACGTCTCGCGGACGAGGTAGAACTCGAGCTCGGAGCCGACCATCGGCTGGAGGCCGAGCGCCTCCGCCCGCTCGATCTGCGCCCGCAGCACCTGCCGGGGCGACGGCTGCACGGGCGAGCCGTCGTGCCACGAGACGTCGCCGAGCACGAGGGCGGTCGCCTCCAGCCAGGGGATCCGGCGCAGCGTCGCGAGGTCGGGCACGACCGCGAAGTCGCCGTACCCCTGCTCCCAGCTCGCGATCTCGTAGCCCGGCACGGGGTCCATCTCCATCTCGTTGGCGAGCAGGTAGTTGCACGCCTCGACGGGGTGGCCCGAGTCGAGCTCGTCGAGGAAGAACTCCACGTGCAGCCGCTTGCCCAGCAGGCGGCCTTGCATGTCGGTGAACGCGACCACGACGGTGTCCACCTCGCCCCGGGCGGCGAGGCCCCGCAGCTCGTCGAGGCTCAGCATCCGCGCGATCCTACGAGGTTCCGTCCGACTGCGCGCGGACACTCTCCGGCAGCGGATCTCGCTTGACAGCGAGACCCCGGAGGCAGGTGAATAGCGCGTCAGCCGTCGCCGTCGATCGTCGTCGAACAGGGAGGACGGGAAGATGAGCACAGGACCCGCGCCAGGCGGGTACCACACCTCGGAGGACGAAAAGATCCTCCACAAGCTCGGCTACGCGCAGGAGCTCTTCCGCGCGATGGGCGGGTTTCGCAACTTCGCGATCTCTTTCACGATCATCTCGATCCTCGCGGGGTGCTTGACGTCGTACAACATCGGCTTCGAGCACGGCGGCCCGATGTGGGTCACCTGGGGTTGGCTGCTCGTCGGCCTCATGGCGACGATCATCTCCTTCAGCATGGCGGAGATCGCCTCGGCGTATCCGACGGCCGGCGGCCTCTACTACTGGGCGTCGAAGCTCGGCGGCCCGGGCTGGGGCTGGGCGACCGGCTGGTTCAACCTGATCGGCCAGGTCGCGGTCACCGCCGCGATCGGCTACGGGCTCGCCCTCTTCGGGCAGGCGTTGTTCGACTTCTGGTTCTCCTACTCGGAGCACATGAACGACTGGTTCGGCGCGTCCTTCGACGCGTCGACGTACATCCTGTACGCGCTGTTCCTGACCGCAGCGGCTCTCATCAACTTCCTCAACATCCGCCTCACGTCGGGCCTGAACATGATCTCGGCGTGGTGGCACATGGTCGGGGTCGTCGTCATCGTCGCGATCCTGATCATCGTCCCGAACGACCATCAGTCGCTCTCCTACGTGTTCTCGCAGACGATCAACAACTCGGGCTTCGGCGACGGGACCACCTCGTTCGGTCTCGCGTTCCTGCTCGTGCTCGGGCTCGGCATGCTCCTGCCGCAGTACACGATCACCGGGTTCGACGCGTCGGCACACACGGCCGAGGAGACCCAGAACGCGTCGCGGATGGCGGCGGTCGGGATGTGGACGTCGGTCGTCGTCTCGGTGATCTTCGGGTGGATCCTCCTGGTCGCGGTGACGTTCGCGATCCCGAGCACGGAGGGCGCGCTCGAGACCGTCAACGCGCTCGGGCTCCTCGTGCCCTGGATCTGGGCCAACTCGATGAGCCAGGACTGGGCGGAGGCGCTGCTCTTCATCTGCGTCGTCGCGCAGTTCTTCTGCGTGACGGCGTCCGTGACCTCGGCCTCGCGGATGATGTTCGCCTTCTCGCGCGACGGAGCGGTTCCAGGACATCAGCTGTGGAGGCGGGTCGCGCGGAACCGCGTGCCGAGGTGGTCGGTGGTCGGCATCTGGTTCTTCGCCGCGGTGCTCATGATCCCGGCGGTCTGGAACTACTTCGTCGGCTACGCGGTCGGGACGGCGATCGCGGTGATCGGCCTGTACATCGCGTTCATCATCCCGGTCTTCCTCCGCTGGCGACTTGGTGACAGCTGGGACGAGCCGAGGTCATGGAGCCTCGGGAAGCACTACAAGTGGATCGACCCGCTCTCCATCGCCTGGGTCGCGCTGATCACGATCATCTTCCTGATCCCGCTGTACAAGGTCGGACTGCCCTGGGAGGACGGCTTCGACTGGCGGTTCACGAACTACACGATCCTCTGGTTCGCCGGCATCGGCCTCGTCTTTGGCGGCTGGTGGTTCATCTCGGCCCGGAAGTGGTTCAAGGGCCCGGTGCGCATGGGCACCGAGGAGGAGCTGGAGCGCCTGGAGGAGGAACAGCTCAAGCAGTTCGAGTTCCCGACGGAGGCCTGAGCCCAGGCACCGCTCGGAGGGGCCCGTCCCGCCGGGGCGGGCCCCTCTACCGCTCGAGCGCCGCGCGGAACGCCGGCTCCTCGGCTGTCCGCTCCATGCGCTCGAAGTGCTCGCGCGCGTAGCCCTCGAAGTCGAACTCGAGAGCCGAGACGGCCGACTGGACGACGCCCCACATCGCCTCGCGGAAGTCGGACATGAATCGCATCAGCTCGAGGGCGCGCGCGTGCTCGGGCCGTGACTCGCCGAAGTAGGCCGCGAGCAGCTCCGCCCTGGCTTCCGGGCCCAGCTCGTGGTTGATCGCGAAGTTGGCCAGGTCGAAGAAGACGTCGCCCATGCCGGCGTACTCCCAGTCGACGATGCGGATGCGGGCGCCGTCGTCGATGAAGTTCGCGTTCAGGAGGTCGTTGTGGCAGGGGCGCTCGGGCGCCGCGCGGCGCAGCTGCTCGATCCGCTTCGCGAGCTGGCGCGCCCAGGCGTAGGCCGGGGGCACGTGCGCGCCGCGCTCGTACGCGGTCGTCCGGTAGTCATCGACCACTCGGAAGGAGACGAAGCGGCCCGGGATCGGGGGAGCGGCGTGGACCGCCCGCAGCGCCCGGGCGACGCGGCGCAGCCGCTCCGGCTCCCGCATCTGCTCGAGCGAGGGGATCTCGCCGGGGATGAAGCGCGTCACGAGCCAGGCCTCGGGCTCGACGAACTCGACCACTTCCGGTCCGACACCGACCGCGCCGGCCGCCCGCGTCGCCTCGAGCTCGGTCCGGCGGTCGATCCCGAGCAGGTCGGTGTCCTTGCCCGCGATCCGCAGGACGTACACCTCGCCGCCGCCGAGGTCGACCTTCAGGTTGTGGTTCGTGATGCCGCCGCCGAGCACCTCGACGTCTGCCTGACGGCCGGGCCAGACACGCTCGACGGCCGCCCGCGCCTCGTCCGTCATGCCCGCACCCGCTCGCCCGCGGGATCGAAGAGCGGCTCCTCCGCGACGGCGCCGCCGACCCAGTCGCCGAAGATCTCCACCTCCACGGCCGTGCCAGGAGAGGCGAGCGCGGCGGGGAGGTACGCATACGCGATCGAGCGCCCGACCGTGTAGCCGTAGCCGCCGCTCGTGACCCGGCCCACCGGCTCGCCGCCGGCGCGCACGGGCTCCGAGCCGAGCGCGACCGCGCGCGGGTCGTCGAGCGTGAGGCAGCAGAGCCGCTCGGCCGGCTCGGTTGCGGCGGCGAGCGCGTCCCGACCGAGGAAGTCGCCCTTGTCCAGCGCGACGGCGAAGCCGAGCCCGGCGGCGAACGGCGTCTCCTCGGGGGTGATGTCGGCGCCCCAGACGCGGTAGCCCTTCTCCAGCCGCAGCGAGTCGATCGCCTTGTACCCGCCGGCCACCAGGCCGTGGGCGCGCCCCGCCTCCCAGAGCGTGTCCCAGAGCCGCAGGCCGTACTCGGCGGGGCAGTAGAGCTCCCAGCCGAGCTCGCCGACGTACGTGACGCGCAGCGCCAGGCAGGGCACGGGGCCGACGGCGAGCTCGCGCGCCCGCATGTACGGAAAGGCGTCGTTCGAGAGGTCGGCCGTGGTCAGCGGCTGCAGGAGCTCCCGTGCGAGCGGCCCCCAGAGGCCGAGGCAGGCGTGCGCCGAGGTCACGTCGGCGACGTGGACGGTGCCGTCCTCTGGCGCGTGCTGCCGGATCCAGGCGAGGTCGTGCTGGCCGAAGGCGGTGCCGGTGACGATGCGGAACCGGTCCTCGGCGAGGCGCGCCACGGTGAAGTCGCACTCGATCCCGCCGCGCGCGTTCAGCATCTGCGTGTACGTCACCCGCCCGACCTCCCGCGCGACGCGGTTGGCGCACAGCCGCTCGAGGAACTCGGCGGCGCCGGCCCCCGTGACCTCGATCTTCGCGAACGACGTCTCGTCGAAGAGGGCCGCGGCCTCCCGGCAGGCGCGGTGCTCGGCGCCGACCGCGGGCGACCACAGCTTCCCGGCCCAGCCGCGCGGCCGCAGCCCGGGGTCGCCGCGTTCCGCGTTCGGCTCGAACCAGTTCGCGCGCTCCCAGCCGGACTTCTCGCCGAACACGGCGCCCAGCTCGCGCAGGCGCGGATAGGCGGGCGAGAGCCGCAGCGGCCGCCCGGCCTGCCGCTCGTGCCCCGGGTACTTGACGTCGTAATAGGTCTCGTAGACCTCCTTCGTCCGGGCGAGCGTGTAGTGGGGGCTGCGGTAGGCGGCCCCGAAGCGGCGGGAGTCCATGTGCCACACGTCGAGCGACGGCGTGCCCTCGACGATCCACTCGGCGACGAGCCGCCCCATGCCGCCGGCCCCTGCGAGCCCGTGCGCGCAGAAGCCGGCGGCGACCCAGAAGCCGCGCACGTCCGCCGGCCCGAGCACGAACTCGCCGTCCGGAGTGAACGCCTCGGGGCCGTTGATCAGCCGGATCACCTCCATCTCCCCCAGGCCCGGCACGCGCACGAGCGCGTTCTCGAGCAGTTCCTCGAAGCGCGGCCAGTCCTCCTCCAGCAGCTGCGAGTTGAAGTCGGCAGGGATGCCGTCGAGCCCCCAGGGCGCGCACCGGCGCTCGTAGCCGCCCATCACGAGCCCGCCCGACTCCGGGCGGAAGTAGACGAGCAGGCTCGGGTCCCGCATCGTCGGCATATCCGTCGGCAGGCCGTCGGGCTTCGTAACCAGGTACTCGTGCGCCATCGGCACGATCGGCACGTTGACGCCGGCGAGCGCGCCGATCTCGCGGGCGTACATGCCGCCGGCGTTGACGACGACCTCCGTCTCGATCTCGCCGCGGTCCGTCTCGACCGCCTCCACCCGGCCGCGCCGCGCCCGGATCCCGGTCACGCGGGTCTGCGTGCATACCTCCGCCCCGCGCCGGCGGGCGCCCTCGGCGAGCGCGAACGTCAGCTGGCTGGGGTCGACGTACCCGTCGGTCGGCAGGTAGGCCGCGCCGAGCACGCCGTCGGTCGTCATCGGCGGGAAGAGCTCCTGCGCCTCGGCCGCCGAGATCAGCTCGAGCGGCAGGCCGAACGTCTTCGCCCAGCCGGCCTGGCGCGTGATCTCGTCCATGCGCTCCTCCGAGGAGGCGAGCCGCAGCGAGCCGACCTCGCGCCAGCCCGTCGCGAGGCCGACCTCCTGCTCGAGCGTCCGGTACAGGTCGACCGAGGCCATCATCATCCGCGTCAGCGCGAGCGAGCCCCGCAGCTGCCCGACCAGCCCCGCCGAGTGGAACGTCGACCCGCTCGTCAGGTCGGCGCGCTCCACCAGCACGACGTCGTCCCAGCCGAGCCGAGCCAGCCAGTACAGGACCGAGCAGCCGCCGACGCCGCCGCCGATCACGACCGCACGGGCTCGATCTCGCACGCTCACCTCCGCTCCGGGGACGCGTGCAACCTAACGCGCCCGTCACGGCGAAGCCCGTGGCACGGGCCGGGCGCCTGCGGGCGCTCGCGCACGTCCGCAATTTGCGCGAAGTTTCGCCCGGACGGGACTTGATCGGACGTGGCCGCTGCACTTAGAGTCCTGCCTGCGCCGAGCACGGGACGCGAGTAGGACGAAGCCCCGCCGGAAGGCACGACGCGGAAGCGAACGGTCGGCCGGTGTGGTGGACGAAAGCGCACCCGACTCGGCGAATTATCGTCTTCGGGGCCGGCTACGCCGGCCTCTTCTACGAGACGACCTCTAGAGCACACAGCGGAAATCGCAACCCATGCTCCTCATGAGGAAAATTTCGCAATTTGCGGGAAGCGCCGCCGGTTCCCGCTTGACGCGTGCTCACACAGGCCCTAGTGTCCCGTTTGCACCGAGTACGGAGCGCCGGAGGTTGAAGGTGATCCGAGGGGCAGCCGCTTCGGCGGAGGTCAATCGGGACGCTGGACGAAGGCGAAACCGGCTCGGTGCATTTTTGCGTTCCCGGGCGCTCATACAGGTGTAATCCGGGTAGTCCTGAAAATCGTCGCATTTTGCGACGATTTTCGTCCTCAGATCGCTTGCGCTCCTCGTACGGCTCGCGTAGTGTCCCCCGTGCACCGAGTACGGAGCGCCGAAGGTTGAAGGCCTCCCGACCGGCAGTCGCCTCGGCGAAGGTCGATCGAGAGTCTGGACGACGGCGAGACCGCTCGGTGCTTTTTCGTGCGCGCGTATCCTCAACGCGTGCGCCGCCTGCTCCCCCTCGTCTGCTCGATCGTCTTCGTGGACGCCGCGCTCTTCGGCGCGATCATCCCGCTCGTCCCCGGTTACGCCGACGAGTTCGACCTCGGCAAGCTCCAGGCGGGCCTGCTCGTCGGCGCGTACGGCGCCGGCGCGCTCGTCGGCGGCATCCCCGGCGGCCTCCTCGCCCGCCGCGTCGGCCCGCGGAATGCGATCGTGGTCGGCCTGCTCGCCCTCGCCGCCGCCAGCTTCGCGTTCGCGCTCGCCGGCGGGCCGCTCGCGCTCGGGCTCGCGCGCTTCGTGCAGGGCCTCTCGAGCGCGGTGACGTGGGCGGGCGCGCTCGCGTGGGTCACGGTCACCGCGCCGCGCGCACGCCGGGGCCAGGTGCTCGGGACGGTGTTCGCGTTCGCGGTGCTCGGCTTCATCGTCGGGCCGATGTTCGGCGCGGTCGCGAAGCTCGCGGGCATCCGCCCCAGCTTCGTCGTCGTCGGCGTCGGCGCGCTCCTGCTCGCCGGCGCGGTTGCGCTGACCGCTGCGGCGCCGGCCGAGCGGCTCGAGCCGGGCGGGCTTCGCCGCGCGCTGCTCGACCCCGCCTTCGTCGTCGGCCTCTGGCTGAACGCCCTGCCCGCCTTCCTCTTCGGGATGCTGGACGTCCTCGCCCCGCTCGCGCTCGACGACGCCGGCTTCGGCGTCGTCGCGATCGCTGCCGTCTTCGTCGCCGCCGGGCTGGGCGAGACTGCCGTCAACCCGCTGGTCGGGCGGCTCTCCGACCGCCGCGGGCGACTACTGCCGATCCGGATGTCGCTCGCCGCCTCCGTCGTCGTCGGCCTCGCGCTCGCCGTGGCCGAGGAGCCGGCCGCGCTGGCGGTGCTCGTGATCGCCGCCGCACTCGCGTTCGGCGGCTTCTACACGCCCGGAATGGCACTCGTGGCGGACCGGGCCGAGCTCGCCGGCCTCGCGCAGGGGCTGGGCTTCGGCGTCATGAACACGGCCTGGGCGCTCGGCGCCCTCCTCGGCCCCGCAGTGGGCGGAGCGCTCGCCGACGCTCTCGGCGACCCGGCCCCCTACCTCCTCGGCGCAGCGCTGTCGGCCGCCACGCTCGCCGCGCTCGCCGTCGGTTCGGTCCGGCCGCGGACGGCATGAAGCAGGAGCGCTGGAACGAGCGCTACGGCGGCGCGGAGCTGCTCTGGAGCAGCACGCCGAACCGGTTCCTCGTCGCCGAGACCGAGGGTCTCGCGCCGGGACGGGCGCTCGACCTCGCCTGCGGAGAGGGCCGCAACGCCGTCTGGCTCGCCGAGCGCGGCTGGCGCGTGACCGGTGTGGACTTCGCCGAGGCAGCCCTCGCCAAGGCGACGGAGCTCGCAGCCGGCCGGGGCGTCGAGCTCGAGCTCGTCCACGCAGACCTGGTCGACTGGGTGCCGCCGCCCCGCGCCTACGACCTCGTCGTCGTGCTCTACCTGCAGCTGCCAGCCGGCGAGCGCGGGCTCGTGCTGGGCCGCGCCGCGGAGGCCGTCGCGCCGCGAGGCACGTTCCTCCTCGTCGCCCACGACCTGTCGAACCTGACGGCGGGTCACGGTGGCCCGTCGGACCCGGCCGTGCTCACGACCGCCGACGAGGTGGCGACGGAGCTGCCGGGGCTCACGGTCGAGCGGGCAGAGTGCGTCGCGCGTCCGGTCGACGGCGCCGAGCGCCCGGCGCTGGACACGCTCGTCCGGGCCCGGCGGCGCTAGTCGGCCGGGGCGGCGTCCGCCGGGAAGCGCTCGAGCAGCCACTCGCGGTCGAGCGGCCGGCGCCGGTAGTCGCGGCCGTTGACGAGCGCGAAGTCGCGCCGCTTCGGGTCCATCGGCAGCCGCGACTCGGCCGGGTAGAACCGGTTGTGGCGCTCGATCAGGTCGTTGACCTCGGCGAAGCTCCAGGTCGACGCCGTCTCCAGCCACCGCCGCGCGAACGCCGCGTCGTCGCCGCCGCACTCCTCCTGTAGCGCCTGCCGCGCCTCGCCCAGCGCCGCCTCGTGCCCGCGCGTCAGCTCGTCGATCTGCCGCAGCCGCACCATGTACGCCAGCGGGCCGCCGAGCGAGGCGAGGTACGAGTCGGCCGCGGGGCGGAAGTTGCGGAGCCGCAGCGGCAGCGGCCGGCCCACGACCGGGCTGCCCTCGAGGTCGGCGGCGAGGGCCTCCTGTTGACGGCGGTCGCGCGGCGTCTCCGGCAGCACGACGCCCTGCCTCAGGATCCGCTCGCGCTCGGCCTTCCTCACGCCTCCAGTACAGCAGCCGGCGCCCGCTCGCGGCGGCGCACGCCCTCGCACGCGAGGGCGCCGAGGCACGCCGCCACGACGGACACGGCCGCGAAGAGCACCCACATCGCGTCGTCGCCGTATGCGTTCCGCACGGAGAGGCCGACGAGCGGGGCGAGCGCGAAGCCGACCGCGGCCGCGCTGCCGAACGCGCCCATGTACGCGCCGCGCAGCTCCGCCGGCGCGAGCGCCGCGACGACGGACTGCGACGTCGGCACCCAGAGCATCTCCCCCACCACGAACACCACGATCACGACCACGATCACCGCCATGGCCGACGTCACGGTGAGCAGCAGGAAGGGCAGGCCCATCATCAGCATCGCCGCGACGAGCTTCGGCGCGCGTGCGTAGCCGGCGACGGCGCGCGTGAGGCGGAGCTGCAGGAAGGTGACGCAGATCGGGTTGATCACGACCAGGAGGCCCCACGCGGCCGGTGCGAGGCCGTGGCTGTCCACGAGCGAGATCGGCAGCAGCTCCTGGTAGGCGACGTAGACGAGCCACGCGAACCCGGCCGAGCCGACGAAGAGCAAGAGCGCCCGGTCGCGCAGCACGACCCCGAGCGAGCCCTGCTCCGGGGGGTGCTCGGGCGAGTACGCGCCCCGCACCGGCAGCAGCCTGTACGCGATCAGCCACGACGTCAGCGAGAGGAGCGCCACGCCGGCGAACAGGGTCTCCCAGTCGCCTGCGAAGAGCAGGAGCGCGCCGACCGGCGGCCCCATCGTGACGCCGAGGTTGGAGGCGACGCGCACGGCCGCGTAGGAGGCCTCGTGCCGCTCCGGCGGGACGAGGTCGGCGACCATCGCCTGCGAGACCGAGCCGCCGAGGCCGCCGAGCGCTCCCGCGCACGCGAGGGCGGCGATCCCGGGCCAGAGCCGGTCGCCGATCGCGATCAGCACGAGCGGGTAGCCGACCATCAGCCCCGACGAGATCAGGAGCAGCCGGCGACGGCCGAACCGGTCCGAGAGGTGTCCGCCGACGTAGCCGGACGCCGCTGCGAGCACGGCCCCGACGCCGAACGCGAACGGCAGCTGGTCCTCGGCCTCGAGCAGGGTGATCGCCCAGATGCCCATGAACGTCCACCACGTCGAGCCGGCGATCGAGCCCGCGAGGTTGATCGCGAGGATGGGCCGCAGGGCGGGGTCGACGTCGTCGCCCCAGATGACGTGGTAGAGCCAGCGGAACGGGCGCACCGGCCGATGCTAGCCGTGTCGGAGACGGCCCCCGGAGTCCAAGAAGTGGATCCCGGCCCTGCGCAAGAGCTACAGCGGCCCGTGCGTCAACAGCTCGCGAAAGTCGCGGTACTGACCGGCCTTGCCGACCGTGACGAGCGTGTCCCCCGCCTGGATCACGTCGTCGGGCTGGGCGCCGCTGATCGTCTCCGACTCGCGCAGGATCGCGATGATCGTGATCCCGGTGCGCGCCCGGAAGGCGCAGTCGGCCAGCGTCTTCCCGATCGCGGGGCTCGTGTCGGGCACGCGCACCCACTCGATCGAGAGCTCCCCGAGCGCCATCTCGAGGTCGTCGACGATCTTCGGGCGCTCATAGGCGCCGCCGAGCACCGCTCCGAGCTGGCGCGCCTCGTCGTCGTCGAGCCGGACGACCGAGCGCGGCTCGTCGTCGGCGAAGCGCTCGTAGACGTAGATCTCCCGCACGCCGTCGTTGTGCTGGATCACGGCCAGCCGGCCGCCGCTGTCGAGGCGCAGCGTGTACTTCACACCGACGCCGGGGAGGCGGGTCTCGCGGAGGTCGACGGGCATCAGGTGGCTCCTTCCTCAAGTCTACGGAGCGGGAACACCACGCGGCCGAGCCGCTTCGACTCCTTCATCAGCACGACCCCGATCGTGGCGGTGACGAGCACGTACAGGCCGGCGAACGCCGTCAGGTCGGTCTCCTGGCCCTCCGGCAGCGCGCCGCTGCGCGCCGCGACCTCCGCGACGATGATCGTGAACTCGCCGTGGACGACGAGGGCGATGCCGGCGTTGAAGCTCTGCCGCTCGTTGAAGCCGCCGAGCCGCCCGGCGGCGAAGCCGGAGCCGACCTTGCCGAGGATCGTCAGCGGCACGGCGAGCAGCAGCATCCACCAGACGGCGGCGAGCTGCGACAGGTCGATCGTGAGCGCGAAGACGAAGAAGAACAGCGCCGCGAAGACGTCGCGGAAGCTGAAGAAGCGCTCCTCGATCTCCTGCCGGACCGACGTCTCGGCGAGCACGACGCCCGCCATCAGCGCGCCGATCGCCTCCGAGATGCCGAGCCAGTCCGCGAGCGCCGCCATCCCGACCAGGAACGCGATCACGGCGAGCGCGAAGAACTCGGGCTCGAGGCGGCGCAGCAGCCGGTCGGCGGCGGGCGCGAGCCAGCGGGACGCGGCGAGCGACAGCCCGACGAACGCCAGCGCCTTGCCGGCGAGCGCCGCCGTCTCCCCCGCCTCGCCGCCGCCGCCGCTGCCGACGAAGCCGAGCGCGAACGCGAGCACGAGGTCCTCGAAGACGAGGATCGCCAGCACCAGATCGGTCTCGTCGTCGGCGAGGCGGCGGAAGTCGATCAGGCCCTTGACGACGATCGCGCTCGAGGAGACGTAGATCGCGACCGCGAGCGCGAACGCGCCGAATCCCGCTCCGAACGCGATCAGACCGACGAACACGCCGATCGCGCCGTTGATGACCAGGTCGGCGGTGCCGCCGAGCGCGACGTGCCGGCCGGCGCGCAGCAGGCGGCCGAGGCTGAACTCGAGCCCGAGGAAGAAGAGCAGGAACACGAGCCCGATCTCCGCGACGAAGTCGGTCACCTCGGACGGGCTGATCAGCTGGATGAATTCGGGCTCGTTCGGCCCGAGGAGGATCCCTGCGAGCAGGTAGGCCGGGATCGCGGACATGCCGAAGCGGCCGGCGACGACGCCGAGCGCGCCGAGCAGACCCACCGTGAGCGCGAGCTCCGCGAGCGTCACGCCGCCATTCTTCCCGCCCGTGCCGGCGGGGTGCGCCGCTTACCGGCGGAAGAGCGAGCCGAGCCAGGACCGCTTCGCGGGCGGCACAGACGCGTCCGGCTCGACCGGCGGCGGCGACGGCGACGGCTCCGGGGCCGGCGGCGAGGGAGCTGGCTCGGGCGCCGGCGACGGCTCCGGCGTCGGCGGAGGTGACGGCTCCGGGCCGGGCGGCGGCTCCGGCTGCGGCTGCGGCGGCGCCGGCGGCTCGCCGGGTGGCGGGTCGACGCGGGCTGCCGGCGGGGCAGCCTCGCGCTGTTGCCGTTCGCGGAGGCGCGCGAAGTCGCCGCTGATCGCGGCCTGCATCTCGCGCTTGTGGCTCTGCTCTCGCACGCGCTCGCTCGTTCCCCGCCCGGGATCGAACTCCTGCCCGGCCTAGGGGCCTGTCCGGAAAGTGAACCAGGGCCACTTTCCGGACAGGCCCCTAGCGCGTGCCGAGCTCGATCACCCAGACGGTGCCGCGGCCCGGCCAGGCGACCGCGGCGATGCCGATCTCGCGGAACCGCCGGTCGAGCATGGCGCTGCGATGGGCGGGCGAGCGCAGCCAGCCGCCGACCGCGTTTCGCGCCGACCCGAGCGGGCCCGAGCCCCAGTAGAGGTTCTCGCCCCACAGCCGGAACCCGTAGCCGGAGGCACGGACGGCGGCGGTCGGATCGCTGCCGCACGGCCCGTGCGAGAAGTCGCCGCAGCGGACGATCGCGCCGCCCTTGACCCGTGCGGCGCTGCCGAGGGTCGACGCCTGGCGGAGCGGCCCGGCGCCATTCGCGGCGCGGGCGAAGTTGACGTAGCAGAGGAGCGCCGAGCGCGCCTGGGCGGAGGCGCAGCGGGCCGTCGAGGCCAGCTCCCCGCCGGCTGCGCCGGCCCCGGAGGCGAGCACGAAGACGGCGGCGACGGAGGCGGCTGCGAGCGCGGCGAGCCTCATCGGCGCGGCACGCTAGCGCGCCTTCGTTAACGCTTTGTAAGAACCGCCGCTCTTCCAGGACGCGTCCTCGACGACGGCCTCCGACCGGCACGGCGCGCCGGTGAACGTCCGATAGCGGCCCGTTAGCTTCGCGTTAGCGCCACGCACGAAGCTTCGGACGACCACTGGAGTCGGGTGGGCCCTGGGGGGCTCGGGGCTTTCCCGGATGTCAACGAACGGCGCCCGCGCTTCACTCCGCGACGAGGCGCACCGATACGAGGGGGCGGAGCATGTCCGAGCATGACACACCGGGAACCGAGCTCGCGGGCCGGCTGGACTCGATCGAACGGCGGCTCGACGCGCTGCGTGAAGAGCTCGCCGAGGTGCGCACGCTCGCGCGCGCGGCGTCGCCCGAGGTCGAGGCCGTGACCCCTCCGCGCCCGCCGGTCGCGGTCTACCAGCCGGCGAGGTCGCCGGCGCCCTCCCGGCGCCCCGCCTCCCGGCAGCCGCAGCCCGCAGCGCGGCCGACGCATCCGCCAGCTCAGCCGGTCGCGGGCGCTTCGCGGCTCCCGCGGGCGCACCCGACCGCGAGCGAGCTGGTCGAGCGCTGGCAACTCCTCGGCCCGCGCGGCTTCGCGATCGTCGGCGGCGCCGTGACGGCACTCGGGATCGGATTGCTCTTCGTCCTGGCCGTCGACCGCGGCTGGATCGGGCCGGCCGAGCGCGTCCTCATCGGCGCGGTCCTGTCGGCACTGGTCTTCGGGGCGGGACTGGTCGTCCGGGCGAGGTACGGTCAGCTCTTCGCCGCGCTCGCGGCGGTGGGCGCGGGCACCGCCGGCGCTTATGCGACCCTCGCGGCGGCGACCGCGCGTTACGACCTCGTGCCGGACCCGCTCGCGTTGCCGCTCGCGGGCCTGATCGCCGCCCTGACGACCGCGGTCGCGCTCGCCTGGGGCTCGCAGATCCTCGCGGGCATCGGCCTCGTCGGCTCCGCGCTCGCGCCGGCGCTCCAGGCGCTCGACACGGGGATGATGCCGGGATCGGCCGCCTTTGCGGTGATCGTGCTCGCGGCCACCGCGGTCGTCGCCGCGCGGCGGGACTGGGAGCCGCTGCTCGCGACCGTCGCCCTGATCGTCACCGGCCAGACACTCGTGCTCGTCGCGGACAACGGCTGGGCCGGCGACACCGGCGCGGTGTCCGTCGCCCTCGCGCTCGCCGGAACGCTCCTCGGCGCGGGCATTCTCCTCCGTCAGGGCCGCGGGTCGGACGAGCTCGCCCCGCTGGCTGCGACGTTGCCCCTCGCCGGGACCGGCGTTGCGCTTCTGACGGCCGCCCGGCTCCTCGAGCACGGGACCGACAGGGGCGCCGTCCTCCTCGCGGTCGCGGGCGTCTGGGCGGTGGCGTGGCTCGCGCTGCGGGCGCGGGACCGTGCGCTCGCGCTGGTCGTCGGCGCCTCGTCGCTCGCGCTCCTCGCCGTCGCGACCGCGGAGCTGCTCTCGGACGATGCGCTCGCGCTCGCCTGGGCGGCACAGGCGATCCTGCTCTCCGCCCTCGCGATGCGGCTCCGCGACGCCCGGCTGCAGCTCGGCGGCCTCGTCTACCTCGCGCTCGCGGGCGGGCACGCCCTCGTGGTCGACGCGCCGCCTCGCATCCTCTTCGAGCCCGCGAGCGCCGACCCGGCCGCCTCGGCCGCGCTCGGCGCCACCGCGCTCGCTGCGCTCGTCGCCGGCCTGGCGGCCCCCGTCACACACGTCGTCGCGACCGAGACCGGTGTCCTCGCGTTCCTGTCCGGCGTCCGCGTGTTCCTCGAGCAGCGCCGCACGGCGCTCCGCGAGTCGCTCTTCTTCGTCTCCGGCTCGCTCGGGGTCCTTGCGTCCGCGGTCCTGCTGACGGGGATCACGTTCGAGGCGGGGCACGTCGCAGCTTCGGGGATCGCCGCCACAGCCGCCGCCGCGGCGCTCGGCGTGGCGGCGCGGATGCGGTCGACCGGCCTCGTCGTCGCGGCGCTCGCCGCCCTCGTCCTCGTGCTCGGCGAGTCCGTGTGGGACGCGGACGAGTTCCTGCGCGGCGACGACCGGTCGCCGGGCGGCTGGTCGATGCTCCTCACCGCCGCGGGCCTCCTCGGGGGGACGTTCGCGCTGCGGGTGCTCCATCCGACCCGGCGCCGGCTCGGCATCGTGTCGGCGGTCGCGGCCTTCGTCTCGCTCGCCTGGTCGGCCTCCGCGCTCACGTTGCTCGTGCCGCGCGCCGACGGCGTCGACCCCAGCGAGACCTGGCTCGGGCTCGGGCTGCTCCCCGTCGCGCTCGTCTACGGCGTGCTGGCGGCATCCGTCTTCGGGCCCGGAAGGCTCCGGAACCTCTCCACCACCCTCTGGGCCCCCGGGGTCGTCGCGACGATCGCCGCCGAGGCATACCTGCTCCAGGACGGGCGCCTGATCGCGGCGGTGGCCGCCGTCACGGGCGGGCTGCTCGCCCTCACGTCGCTGCCTCTCCGCGAGGTGCGCCTCGCCCTCGCGGGAGCGATCGTGACCGGCTTCGCGACCGCCGGCACGCTGGCCTTCGTGACGCCGCCCGAGCGCTTCCTCGAGGCGAGCGCAGCGCCCGCGGACGGGCTCTGGGTGCTCGCCGCGTGCCTCGCCGGCGGCGCTGCGGTGACGGTCGCCTTCCGCGCCGCCGGCCGGAACGAGTGGCGCGCTGTCGGCATCGCCCTCGGAGCGCTGACGCTCTACGCAGTCTCCCTCGGGATTCTGGGGCTCGTCGTGGGCGTCTCGGGCGCGAGTGTAGAGACGGACTTCGAGCGCGCGCACACCGTCGTGAGCGCTGTCTGGGCCCTCGTGGGGCTTACCGCGCTCGTGGCCGGGCTCCTGCGGGGCTCGGCCGCCCTCCGGCTCGGTGGGCTGGGGCTCTTCGGCGTGAGCCTGGCGAAGATCTTCATCTACGACCTGTCGGAGCTGAGCTCGGTCGCGCGTGCTGCCTCGTTCATCCTCGTCGGAGCGGCGATTCTCGTGGGGGGCGCGGCGCTCCAGCGGCTCAGCGCGAAGCTCGACACGCGGGACGGGTCCGCCGGCACGACGACGTGAGCTGCTGGTCGTGGTTCCCGACGGGTCAGAGTGAGCCGGTGTCCGGCGCCTCGGGCGGATGGAGCCGCTTCCACGCGAAGGCCGCGCCCAGCCCGAGCACGAGCGTCGGGACGACCGTGAGGAACCGGTAGACGAGCACGGCCGCGACGACGGTCGCGTTGGCGCCGCCGAAGCCGACGAGCGCCCCGGTCAGGCCCAGCTCGACGAAGCCGACCCCGCCGGGCGTCAGCGGGATCGCCCCGAGGATGCGGACGAGTGCCCAGGCCGCGAACGCCTCGTCGAGCGAGATCTGCGACGCGGGCACGTCGAGCGCTCGCAGCGAGAGGACGAGGAGCAGGAAGACGGTCAGGTGTCCGGCCAGCGTGGCGAGGGTGAGCACGTGCCAGCGGCGGGACAGGAGCTCGAGCGAGTCGCGGCGGAAGCTCACGAAGCTCTCCCCCGACCAGCCGACCGGGCCGCGCCGCAGTCTGGCGAGCACCCACCCGAGCGCACGCGCCGCGGCGTCGCCCAGGTCGCGCGCCAGCCCGGCGCTCGAGAGCACGAGCGCGAGCCCGGTGATGGCGACCGCGAGCACGCCGGCGCCGACGAACGCCGCAGTCGTGAGCAGCGGGTTGCGGCCGCCGTTCACGGCCAGCACGAAGACGGCGACGATCGGGAACGCGAGGTTGGCGAACTGGTTCCAGATCCCCGTCAGCGTGACTGCCCGCGCAACCGCCGAGCCGGGAAAGTCCCAGCTGCGGAGCATCGCGTACGAGCTGGCCATCCCGACCGCCGCGCCGCCCGGGAAGACGATCGAGACCGCGGTCGACGCCTGCGTCATCGCGAGCGCCTGCGGGAAGCCGAGCCCCGGCAGCGCGGCCATCCACGGCGGCGCGAACGTGGCGAGGTTGAGCGCGGTCGCGGCGAGCAGCGCCACGACCGACCCCCAGGAGAGCCCCTTCACGACCTGCCAGACGTCCTGGTAGGCCGCGATCTGCGGCAGCACGTACGCGAACGTGCCGACCGCGACCGCGACCCCGACGGCGCCGAGGATCAGCCGCTTGCGCCGCGAGCGCCGCGGCGGCGACCCGGCGACGGCTTCGGCCTCGCTCACCGGCCGACCCTACCTTTGCGCAAGCCCGGGGTCTGCACACCTGTGCAGACCCCGGGCGCGCGAACACCCCTGAAGGCGGCCACCTCCGTTGGCCGCAACGGCGCTGGGCGGCCACCGCTGCACACGCCCGCGCGAACACCCCTGAAGGCGGCCACCTCCGTTGGCCGCAACGACCCCACGCGGCCACCGATGCGCGCGCCCGCGCGA
>DASTPC010000038.1:0-3404 GCA_035720085.1 Gaiellaceae bacterium | reverse complement strand
GCAAGGTGTTCCGCGGCCCGCGGCTCCTGAAGGACGAGCACTACACGGTGCGCTACGACGCCCAGAACGCGATCGTCGAGGTCGGGCCGGCGAAGAAGGCAGCGCCCGTGAAGCCGAAGCGGCCAAAGGCCGAGCCCGGGCGGCCGAAGGGCGCCGGCGCGCCGGGGGACCCGGCGCTCGAGGCGTCGGGCCAGCGCTTGCCGGCGGGTTAGATGCTTGACCGGGGAATCCCGGCGGGCCGGCTGCCGCCCACGACGCGGCGCCGGTTCGCCACCCGCGCGCGCCGCACAGGCTTCGAGCCTGCACGAGCGTAGGTGCGGCGCCCGGCTTGGTCGTGAACGCGCGGCGGGCGCCCGCGGCACGTTTCGCCGTGTCAGCGGGCGCGCCGCTGCCGCGTTGACAGAATTGACACCATTGTCGTCCGACCGGCCGTCTAGCATCGTCGGCGTGGCGAAGGTGATCGTCCAGCACGTCTGCAGCGAGTGCGGCACGACGACGGGCCGCTGGCTGGGGCGCTGCCCCGGGTGCGGCGCCTTCGGCACGCTCGTCGAGGAGCTGACGGGGGGCGAGGCCGGGCCGACGGCCGCCGCCCGTCCGCTCCGACGGCTGGCAGAGGTCAAGGTCGAGGAGGCGGCGAGGATCCCCACGGGCGTGCCCGAGCTCGACCGAGTGCTCGGCGGCGGCCTCGTGCCCGCGTCGCTGGTCCTCGTCGGCGGCGAGCCGGGGGTCGGCAAGTCGACGTTGCTGCTGAGCACGCTCGGCTCGATCGCGCGCACCGGCCGGCGGGCGCTGCTCGTCACCGGCGAGGAGTCGGTGGCCCAGGTCAAGCTCCGCGCCGACCGGCTGGGCGGCGCCGACGCCGTCGAGATCCTCGCCGAGACCCGGCTGGAAGCCGTCTGCGGCACGCTCGAGCGCGAACGGCCCGACGTCTGCGTGATCGACTCCGTCCAGACCCTCTACTCCTCCGACCTCGGCTCCGCGCCCGGCTCGGTGGCGCAGGTCCGCGAGTCGGCGGCGCGGCTGCTGCGCGTGGCGAAGGAGTTCGGCGTCGCGACGATCCTCGTCGGGCACGTGACCAAGGACGGCGCGGTCGCAGGCCCCCGCGTGCTCGAGCACCTGGTCGACTGCGTCCTGCAGTTCGAGGGCGACCGCTACCACGCCCACCGCATCCTGCGCGCGGCGAAGAACCGATTCGGCTCCACGAACGAGCTCGGTGTCTTCGAGATGACCGGAGGCGGGCTCGTGGGCGTACCCGACCCGTCGGAGCTGTTCGGGCGCACCCACTCCGGCGAGGTCGGGGCCGCGGTCGCGTGCGTCCTCGAGGGAACGCGGCCGCTCCTGCTGGAGATCCAGGCGCTCGTGGCCCGTACGGACCTGGCGATGCCGCGGCGAGTCGGCACGGGCGTCGACCCCAAGCGGCTCGCGATGATCGTGGCGGTGCTCTCGCGGCACGCGGGCGTCGCGCTCGGCACCGCCGACGTGTTCGTGAACGTCGCCGGAGGCGTCCGCATCGACGAGCCGGGCGCCGACCTCGGGATCGCGCTCGCGATCACGTCGGCAGCGAGGGGCGCACCGGTGCGGGACGGGCTTGCGGCGTTCGGCGAGCTCGGCCTGACAGGGCGCCTTCGGGCGGCCGCTCAGTCCGAGCGGCGGCTGGAGGAGTGCAAGAAGCTCCGGATCGCAGCCGTTCTCGCCCCGGAAGGGACGACGGCGCGGGGCGGTCCTCGGCTCGTGCTCGCGTCGACTCTGCGAGAGGCGATGCGCCTGGGCGTCGGCGACCGCGGGCGGGCAGACGACGGCGCGGGGCGGGCAGGCGAGCTGCCCGCGCTCCCGGGAGAGGAGGGCGTTACGCTGCGATCGTGAGCGTTGACCCGGATCCGCGCCTCGACCCGAGCCTCTTGTCCGCGATCGAGCGGGTGGCGCCCGGCACCGACCTCCGCCAGGGAATCGACGACATCATCCGCTCGCACGAAGGCGCGTTGATCGTGCTCGGCCACCCGGAGGAGCTCTCGTTCCTCTACTCCGGTGGGATCCGCCTCGACCAGCCGTTCTCGCCGCAACTTCTCTACGAGCTCGCCAAGATGGACGGCGCGATCGTCATCGACGAGCACGTCTCGCGACTCGCGTACGCGAACGTGCAGCTGATGCCAGATCCGACGATCGCCTCGGACGAGACGGGCACCCGTCACCGGACGGCTGAGCGCGTGGCGAAGCAGACGGGCGCGCTGGTGATCTCGATCTCCCAGAAGCGCGAGACGGTGACGATCTTCCGCGGCTCGCTGCGGTACCAACTCGACCCGATCGCGGCGGTGCGCGCGAAGGCCAACCAGGCGCTGGCGGCGTTGGAGACGTACCGCAAGCGGCTCGAGCAGGTGCTGACGCGCCTCACCGCGCTCGAGTTCCAGAATGCCGTCGTCCTCGACGACGTGCTCGTCGTGCTCCAGCGCGCGGAGATGACCTCCCGGATGGTGCGCGAGGTGGAACGCGACTGCGTCGAGCTCGGCTCAGAGGGGCGGATGCTCCGGACGCAGCTCGAGGAGCTCGCTGGGCCGGTGCCGGACGAGGAGGCCGCCGTGATCGCGGACTACCACGCGAGCGAGGCCGCGACGGACTTGAAGTCGGCGCTGCAAGGGATCGCCGCGCTGCCGTACGAGAGCGTGCTCGAGCCCGAGCTGCTCCTCGAGGTGCTCGGCTACCCGCGCGGTGTCAATCCGCTCGACACCGCGGTGAGCCCGCGCGGCTACCGGGCGCTCGGGCACGTCCCGCGCCTGCCTCCGAGCGTTATCCGCCGCGTGGTGACCGCGCTCGACGGGCTGGACGGGATCGCGCAGGCTTCGCTGCGGGACCTGGAGACGGTCGAGGGCGTGGGCGCGGTCCGCGCGCGGGAGATCCAGGAGGGGCTGCGGCGTCTGCAGGAGCACAACCTGGTGGAGCGCTACCTGAACCTCTGAGCGGATTCGCGGTCCCTCTCGGCGTGTCGGTTCGCCGCAGCGGCGCCGGGATCTCAGCTAGAATTGCGCTGTCCGCCGGCAGAGGGATTCCGCTGCCGGCGCTTTTCGTGGTCGGTCGATTCAGGGGAGGATCGTTTGTTCGACATCGGCGACAAGGTGGTGTATCCGCACCACGGGGCAGGCACGGTCGTCAGCAAGGAGACGCGGATCGTGCTGGGTCAGGAGCGCGAGTACCTGACGATCAAGATCCTCCACAACGACATGACGGTCAACGTGCCGAGCGAGAACGCCGAGCGGGTCGGGCTGCGCTGGGTGATCGACCACGAGATGGTGGAGGTCGTCGTCAAGGCCCTGTCCGGTGGCTCCACCGAGATGCCGAAGAACTGGAACCGCCGCTTCAAGCACAACCGCGACAAGATGAAGACCGGCGACATCCTCGAGCTCGCCGAGGTC
>DASTPC010000037.1:0-5813 GCA_035720085.1 Gaiellaceae bacterium | reverse complement strand
GCGGAAGACGAGCTTCCGCAGCCAGTAGACGAGCGACTCGCCGTCGACGAGCGACAGGCGCTCCCAGTGGCGGACGAGGTACATGCCGAGGCCGCTGCGCGGGTCGGCGATCCGCCCGTCGGCCGCCAGTTCGACGAGGTCGAGCACCTCGTCGTCGTCGAGGTCGTTGGAGCCGATCAGGCCCAGCCGCACGGCGGCGGCCGAGACCCGCTCCTCGAAGTCGCGCTGGCCGAAGCCGAACCGGTAGCCGAGGAACTCGACCACGAAGTCGTCCCCGGAGCGGTAGTTGACGTCGCCCGCGACCATGGTCGCAGGGTAGCCTCATCGGCGGCGGTGAACAGGCGGCTGACCATCGTGATGGTGTTCGTGGTGCTGGCGGTCTGGCTCGTCGGCGCAGCGGTGACGCGCTACACGCTGGAGGAGATGGCGTATTTCACGCCGATCGCGGTGCTCGTCGTCGGCGCCACGATCGGCCTCGGGATGCTCTGGGTGAAGGTGATCCGCGACTCGCTGCGCCAGCGCCGCGAGCGCCGCACGGAAACCCCCTGACGGCTCGGAGGCTCCGTCCGGAGCCGGCCGTACTGTCGAGCGACGATGGTCGCCGGCAGCTGGACGATCAGCCCCGTCGAGAGCGGGGACGTACGGGCGCTCGCCGCGCGTCTCGGCGTCAGCCCGACCGCCGCCGCCGTCCTGCTCCGGCGCGGCCACGGCGACCCCGACGAGGCGGCAGCCTTCCTGGCCGGGGAGCAGCCGGGCCACGACCCACTGCTGCTCGGCGACATGGCTGTGGCGGTCGAGCGGCTGCGCGCCGCCGTGGCCGCCGGCACGCGCATCTGCGTCCACGGCGACTACGACGTCGACGGGATTTGCGCCACGGTGCTCGCGGTGCTGACGCTGCGCGAGCTCGGCGCCGACGTCTCCTGGCACCTCCCGAGCCGGTTCGAGGAGGGGTACGGCGTCTCGCGCGACACGATCGCGCGGCTCGCCGACGAGGGCGTCGGCCTCGTGCTGACGGTCGACTGCGGCATCACGGCGGTCGAGGAGGTCGCCGAAGCGCAGGCGCTCGGCCTCGAGGTCGTCGTCACCGACCACCATCGGCCCGGCGAGCAGCTCCCCGACTGCCCCGTCGTCGCCACCCGGCCCTCGACGTACCCGTTCCCCGAGCTCTGCGGCACGGGCGTCGTGCACAAGCTCGCCCAGGCCCTGCTCGGGGCCGACCATCCCGCCGTCGCGCGCCACCTGGACCTGGTCGCGCTCGCGACCATCGCCGACGTCGTGCCGCTCGTCGGCGAGAACCGCTCGCTCGCGACCGCCGGGCTCCGCTCGCTCGCGCGAACGCAGAAGCCGGGCCTCCGTGCGCTGATGCAGGTCGCCCGCGTGGACCCGGCCGTCGTCGACGCGACCGCCGTCGGCTTCCGGCTCGCGCCGCGGCTCAACGCGGCCGGGCGGCTCTGCCGGCCCGACGTCGCGCTCGATCTGATCATGAGCGAGGACGCCGGCGAGGCGACGCGGCTCGCGCAGCAGCTGGAGGAGCTGAACCGCGAGCGCCAGCAGGTCGAGGACAGGATCCTGCGCGAGGCGACGGCCGCCGTCGACGGCTGGCCGGAGGCGCGCCGCCGCCGGCACGGCTACGTCCTCTGGGGCGAGGAGTGGCACGAGGGGGTGATCGGGATCGTCGCCTCGCGCCTCGTCGAGCGGTACCACCGTCCCGTCGTGCTCGTCGCCGGGCCGGGCGAGGAGTGGAAAGGGTCGGGCCGCTCGGTGCCGAGCTTCGACCTGCACGGAGCGCTCGCGGCCTGCTCCGGCCACCTCGAGCGCTTCGGCGGCCACCGGGCCGCGGCGGGGCTGTCGATCGTGCCCGAGCGGCTCGAGGCGTTCGCCGAGGCGTTCGCGCTCCACGCCGACGGCGCGCTCACGGACGAGGACCTGCGCCCGGTGACGGCCGTCGACGCCGTCGTCCCGGCCTCCGCCCTGACGCTCGAGCTGGCGCAGGAGCTCGACCGGCTCGCCCCGTTCGGGCTCGGCAATCCCGACGTGACGCTGCTCGTGCCGAGTTGCGAGGCGGTCGAGCCGACGCTCGTCGGCGACGGCAAGCACGTCCGCTTCCGCGTCCGCCAGCACGGGCGCGACGGCGGCAGCGCGATCGCCTTCGGCCTCGGCGGCCAGCTCGACCGCCTGCGCGGCGGCGGCCGCTTCGACGTCCTCTGCCGCCTCAAGGAGAACCGCTGGAACGGCACCGTCGCACCACAGCTCGTCGTGCGCCGCGTGCTCGACGCGCCAGACGGCTACGAGGAGCTGCGCGAGTGGCTCGCGGGCCTCTGGCGGGCCGGCGAGAGCGCCTGGACGCCGGACGCGAGGCGCGTGTTCGCAGAGCTCGGCCTGGGCGAGGACGGCGCCCGCGGCGAGCTGCTCGAGTCGGAGACGTTCCGCGCCCTGCTCGCCGCGGAGGCGCTGCCGCAGGCCGCCTGAGCCGCTTTACGCTGCCCGGCGGTGGCGCAGCGGCGACGCGCTCGAGGCCCGCTGGACCGGCGCCGGAAGCGGGCGGACGGCCCGGCCGGCGTGTCCGGCGGCGCGGTCGAGCTCGACGATCAGGCGGCGCAGCTTGCGGCGGGAACGGAGGCGTCCGAGCAGCATGGAACCGTCAGGTTCGCGGCTGGTCCCGCCGATCCTTTCGCCGCAGACCCTCGCAGTACACTCAGTAAATGGCGGTCGTCGACACCGAGCGGTATCACGAGAACCTCGTCGGCGAGCTGATCGCGAGCGTCGAGGCGTACAACCCGGGCGTCGACCGGGAGCTGATCAGGCGCGCGTTCGAGTACGCCGAGCGTCAGCATCGCGGCCAGACCCGCCGCTCCGGCGAGGAGTTCATCCACCATCCCTGGGGCGTCGCGCAGATCTGCGCGCAGCTGCATCTGGACGACGCGACGATCGCCGCCGCGCTCCTGCACGACGTCGTCGAGGACACCGACGCCGAGCTCGACGAGGTGCGCGCCGAGTTCGGCTCCGAGATCGCGCAGCTGGTCGAGGGCGTCACGAAGCTGACGCGGATCAGCTTCCAGAGCCGCGAGCAGGCCGAGGCCGAGAACTACCGGAAGATGATCGTCGCGATGGCGCAGGACGTGCGCGTCATCCTGATCAAGCTCGCCGACCGGCTCCACAACATGCGGACGATCGAGTACCTCGGCAAGCAGAAGCAGGTGCAGAAGGCGAAGGAGACGCTCGAGGTGTACGCGCCGCTCGCCCACCGGCTCGGTATCCACGCGGTCAAGTGGGAGCTCGAGGACCTCTCCTTCCAGATCCTCCATCCGCGCAAGTACGCCGAGATCAAGGCGATGGTCGCCGACCGGCGCGCCGACCGGGAGCAGCAGGTCGAGAAGGCCTCGGATGTCCTGCGCGGCGAGCTGGAGAAGGTCGACATCCCCGCCGACATCGCCGGCCGGGCGAAGCACTTCTACTCGATCTACGAGAAGATGGCGAAGAAGGGCCGCGCGTTCAACGAGATCTACGACCTCACCGCGATGCGCGTCATCGTCGAGCGCGACGGCGAGGAGGGGACGCGCGACTGCTACGGCGCGCTGGGGCTGATCCACTCGCTGTGGAAGCCGATGCCCGGCCGTTTCAAGGACTTCGTGGCGATGCCGAAGCTGAACCGCTACCGGTCGCTGCACACGACCGTGATCGGCCCGGAGGGGACGCCGCTCGAGATCCAGGTCCGCACCCGCGAGATGCACGAGGAGGCCGAGTACGGCGTCGCCGCGCACTGGCTCTACAAGCGCGGGCGCGGCGGCAAGGGCGACGACGAGTGGCTCGCGTGGGTGAAGACGCTGATGGACTGGCAGGCGGACGAGACGGACGCCGCCGAGTACATGCGCACGCTGCGCACCGACCTTTTCGACGACGAGGTCTACGTCTTTACGCCGAAAGGCGAGGTGAAGACGCTGCCGGCGGGCGCGACGCCGATCGACTTCGCGTACGCGGTGCACACCGACGTCGGGCACCGCACGGTCGGGGCCAAGGTGAACGGGCGGATCGTGCCGCTCCACTACCGGGTCAAGAACGGCGACTTCGTCGAGATCCTCACCTCGAAGTCCGGGCGCGGCCCTTCGCGCGACTGGATGTCCCTGGCGGCCTCCTCGCGCGCCCGCAACAAGATCCGGCAGTGGTTCCAGCGCGAGACGCGCGGCGAGACCGAGCAGAAGGGCCGCGACGCGCTCGACCACGCGCTCAAGGCGCAGAACCTGCCCTACCGGAAGCTGCAGGGCTCGAGCGTCCTCGCCGGCGTGATCCGCGAGCTCGGCTTCAAGAAGGCCGAGGACTTCTACCTCGCGCTCGGCGCCGGCAAGATCGGCACCGGCCAGGTCGTGAACAAGGTCCTCCAGCGCCTGAAGACCGACGAGGTGGCGGAGGAGCCGGCGATCACTCGCAAGCCGGCGAAGGCGAAGAGCGCCGTCGCGGGCGACTCGATGGGGATCGTCGTGCCGGGCGTGCCCGACGTCCTCGTCCGGCTGGCGAAGTGCTGCACACCGGTCCCCGGCGACGAGATCGTCGGCTACATCTCGCTCGGCCGCGGGATCACGATCCACCGCGGCGACTGCCCCAACGTCCGCTCGCTGATGCGCAACCCGGAGCGGTTCACGCCGGTCGAGTGGGACGGAGGCGCCTCGACGAGCTTCCGGGTCCAGATCGCGGTGGAGGCCTGGGACCGGGCTCGCCTGCTCGAGGACGTCGCCCGGACGTTCGCCGAGCACGGCGCGAACATCGTCTCCTACGGCGGCTCCGTCGAGGACGGGATGGCCCGCAACTGGTACACGGCCGAGATCGGCGACGTCAAGGGGCTCCGCTCGCTGCTGACGACGCTCCGCAACCTCGACGCCGTCTTCGACGCCTACCGCGTCACGCCGTAACGCGCGGCCGGGGGGCGCGGCCGTCCCCGGTCGCCGCAGGCGCGAGGCTTGCCTCGCCCGCGCCTGCCCACGGGACCACGAAAAATGCCGAGTCCCACGAACCCGAAGGCCTGTGGGACTCAGCGGGGGCCACTCTCGCAGGCCCGTGCCGCCATGTCAAGCGGGAACCGCCCGCGGCCTTCGCGGCTCCTCGTCGCCGGACGGCGACACCGTCGGGCGGGTCAGCGCCGCCACGCTCGGATCACGGCATCGACGCCGGTAGCCGCCAGCGGCCGTGGACGGTCAGCGGCGACGACCACCTCCCACCGGTCCGGATCGAGGGCGGCGAGCGCTGACTCGACCGAGACCTGGACCTGCCCGGCCGCTGCGGTTGCAAGTCCCGTGGCCGGGTCGATCGGGCGATGGCCGACCAGGAACAGGGTCCCGCCCCGAGCGACCGCTGTCGCCAGCCGCTGCACCATCGCCTCGGCCGACCCGGCCACGTGGACATACAGGGAGACCACGAGGTCGTACCCGTCCGGCTGAGGCGTCCAGGTCGCAAGATCGGCCTCGACCCAGTCGATGCGCTCGGCGACGTCCGGCCCCATGACCTCGGCCGTGGTGCGGGCACGTGCCAGGGCCGACGCGGCGAAGTCGACCGCGGTGACCTGCCATCCGCGCGCAGCGAGCCACAGTGCGTCGGACCCGTGGCCGCACCCCGCGTCGAGTGCGCGTCCGGGACGCAGGTCGCCGACCTCGGAGGTCAGATGGGCGGTCGGGGGCCGCTGGGCGACGCGATCACCGTGCTCGCGCAGGGCTTGCGACCAGCGCTCCTCCCAGAAGGCTCGGCTGTACTCGCTCATGTCGGCTCGCGACGTTAGTCGTCGTCGGCGGGCATGTGCCACGGCGAGCGGGTACGAACGGTCGTTC
>DASTPC010000036.1:0-5247 GCA_035720085.1 Gaiellaceae bacterium | reverse complement strand
CCCACGTTCTCGCGGTACGTCCACATGTCGACGATCACGTCGACCCCCTTCCGTCTCGAGTGCACTCCTCCGGTTTCCGGCAGGCTCAGCCCGCAAACCCCGCGGCGGCGTGGGTCGCGGCAGGCAGAATCGGAGCATGCGCCCGACACGGCTCGACCACGTCGCGCTCTGGGTGCCCGACCCGGACGCAACCGCAGCCTGGACGGTGGACGTGCTCGGTTTCCACGTCGTCGAGCGCACGGAGCGATTCACCCTCGTGGGCGCCGACGGGCGCGCCGGCAAGCTCACGCTCTTCGTCGCTGAGGGCGAGCGGGAGCCGGGGCCGCTCCTCGGCGTGGGGATCCGGGTCCCCGGGCTGGACGAGCCGGAGGAGGCGGACGCCCCCGGTGGCCCCCGGGTACGCCTCGTGCCTGCGCCCGCGGGGGCGACCGCGGACCTCGACCACGTGGCCCTGCTCTCGTCCGACCCGTCCGCGGCCCGGCGGCGCTGGCTCGAGCTGGGGTTCCGCGAGGCGCCACCCTCCTCCGACCGGCTCGAGCGGGCCCTCGTCGGGGACGCGGCACTCGAGCTCCACCAGGGCGAAGCCCCGGCGACCGACAGGCCGCTGCTGAACCATCTCGGCGTGCTCGTCGGCTCGACCGCGGAGGTGGAGTCGGCTCCCGGGCAGCCCGGGCTCGGAGCAGTCGAGCTCGTCGACGCTCCGAACACGCTGGCGGCGTTCGTCGACGGGCCGGACGGGGTCCGGCTCGAGTACGTCGCCCACAAGCCGTCGTTCTCGCTCGTCTAGCAGTGCCGACCGTCGCCGGGGCCGGGATGGCCGGCCTGGTCGCCGCGGCGCGCCTCACGGAGCTCGGTGGCGCTCCGGTCGTGCTCGAGCGCGGTGACCGGCCAGGCGGCTCGATGCTGCTGTCGAGCGGCGTCGTCTGGCGGTACTCGAGCTACGAGGACTTCCGCCTGGAGTGCCCGGACGGCAATCCCACGCTGCAGCGCCTGATCCAGGAGCGGCTCGACGGGGCACTGGACTGGCTGCGGGCGGCAGGCGCTCCCGTGCAGGCCGACTCGACGGGCAACCCGCGGACGGTCGGCGTCCGCTTCGAGCCGGCAGGCGTCGTCGCCGCGCTGACCCGCCGCGTCCGTCCCGAGCTCCGGCGGGAGCCGGTCGGGGACGAGCGACCGCTCGTCCTCGCCACCGGCGGCTACGCCGCGCGGCTGGCGCGCGAGCGCGGCCTGCCGCTCCGGGCCGCGCCATGGAGCGAGGGGGGCGGGATCGAGGTGGCGCGTGCTCTCGGCGCTGCGCCCGCAGGCGACCCGGCACAGTTCTACGCGCGCCTGCAGCCGGCCGCGCCGGCCGTCGTCGCGCCCGGAGACTTCGTGCGAGCGGCGCAGCTGTACGGCGCGCTCGCCCACGCCGTCGACGAGCGCGGCCGCGCATTCTTCCCCGGGCGCCCGCGCTGGGACGAGACCGACCTCGCCCTCGCCGTCTCCCGGCTCCCCGGTGCCCGCGCGTGGCTCGTCGTCGACGGGGACGCGCTCGCGCGCCCGGTCGGCGGTCGCACGGTCGCGGAGCGTATGGCGGTCGCGGAGGAGCTCGGCGGCGAGGTGCGCCGGGCGACGCAGCTCGCAGGCCTCGGCCTCGGCGCGCTGACGTCGCCGAAGCTGCGCACGCCGCCGTTCGCCGCGGTGCTCGTCCAGCCCGGCGTCACGCACACCTACGCCGGGCTCGCCGTCGACGCGTCCGCCCGCGTCCTGGACGCGGCGGGCCGGCCGCTCGACGGAGTGTACGCCGCGGGTGCCGACGTGGGCGGCGTCTTCACCGGCGGCTACGCGAGCGGGCTCGCCGCCGCGCTCGTGCTCGGGCTCGTCGCCGCCGAGTCGGCGGCCGCCGGGCTTTGACTCAGCGGACGAGCACGCGCCGGTGCGGGTGCGCGGGCACGGCGTCGCGCCACGGGCCCGGAGGCAGGCGCAGGCCGGAGAGGTCCCCGCGCAGCGCGACCGCCACCAGCACCTCGCCGCCGCGCACGAACGAGCAGACGTCGGGGCCTGCCTCGAGCGGCTCGTAGCCGCCGGCGAACGCGGCCGGCCGCTCGGCGCGCAGGCGCAGGAGGCTGCGGATCAGCTCGATCTTCGAGCCCGGGATGCGGGCGGTGAGCGAGCGGCGCCGCGCCTCCCAGTCGACCGGGCGCCGGTTGTCGGGATCGACGAGCGCCAGGTAGGGGAGCTCGTCGCCCTGGTAGAGGTCGGGCACTCCGGGCGACGTCAGCTTGAGCAGCACCTGTCCGAGCGAGGCCCGCTCGACCGTCGGAGCGAGCCGTGTCTGTAGGGCCTCGAGGTCGCGCCGGAACGCGTCGTCGGCGAGGCGGGCAGCGGTCCAGCGGCGCACCTGGTCCTCCCAGCCCGGGTCGGGCTGGAGCCACGACGTGCGCCGCTTCTCCTCGCGCAGCGCCTTCTCGAGGTATCCGTCGAGACGCTTTCGCGAGAGCGGCCAGGCACCGACCAGCGTCTGCAGGACGAAGTACGCCGTCGCAGGATCGGGAAGCCGCGCGGCCGCGTCCAGCCAGCGCTCGGCGAACGCCCGCCAGGCGCCCGGCTCGGCCGAGAGCGCGACGAGCCGTGCGCGGACGTCGGCGGAGCGCTTGGTGTCGTGCGTGGTCGTGGCGAGCAGCGCGCGCGGGAAGCGCTCCGCGCGCTCGAGCGCGCGACGGTGCAGATCGCCCACCGGCAGGCAGAAGCGACCCGGGTCGCTGCCCACCTCGTTCAGCGCGAGCAGGCGCGGCCAGCGGTAGAAGGCCGTGTCCTCGACGCCCTTGCCCGCGACGGCCGGCGTCGTCTGTTGGAAGCGGAGGACGAACGCGTCGTGGCCTCGGTGCTCGAGCAGCAGCAGCGCCGCGAGCCGCGGGTCGAGTGCTGCCTCGCCGAGGATGCGCCGGTCCTGCTCGCTCACCGTTCCGGTCAGCGGGTCGGCATAGGTGCGGTACACCGGGAGCGACGCGAGCGCCGACGCCAGGTCGACGCCGGTCGCGACATCGGCCGGCAGGAGCGCGGCGAGCCGGCCGACCTCGTCGTCGAAGACGTTTCGTGCCTGCTCGAGCTTCGCCTCGTGGGCGACCTGCGCGAACGGCCGCCGCTCCCCCGTCACGTCCGCCAGGCAGGCGGTCAGCGGCTCCTCGCCGGCCGGGTCGACGAAAGCCGCGGTGGCCTCCGCGAGGAAGTCGTAGCCGGTCGTCCCCTCGACCGGCCACTCGGGCAGCTGCTCTCCCGGCTCGAGGATCTTCTCCACCCACACGTGCCCGGCGCCTGCCTCCCGCAGCCGCTCGAGGTAGCGGGCCGGCTCGGCGAGCCCGTCCGGGTGGTCGATCCGGAGCCCCTGGACGACGCCGTCGGCGACCAGCTCGAGCACCTTGCGGTGGGTGACCTCGAACACCTCCGGGTCCTCGACGCGCACGCCTGCCAGCTCGCCGACGTCGAAGAACCGCCGGTGCGCGCCGGTCCGCCAGTCCAGGTCGAAGAACTTGGCGCGCCAGAGCGGGTCCCGCCAGAACGGGTTGTGCTCCTCGTCGGCCGCCATGTGGTTCGGCACCACGTCCAGCACGATCCCCAGGCCGGCGCCGGCCAGCGCACGCAGCTCGTCCTCGCCCCCGAGCGCGGACGAGACGCTGGTCGGGTCGACCACGTCGTAGCCGTGCGTCGACCCGGGCCGTGCCTCGAGCGCGGGCGACAGGTACAGGTGCGACACGCCCAGCTCGCGTAGGTACGGGACGAGCGCGCGCGCCTCGCGGAAGCCGAGCCCCGGTCCGAGCTGCAGCCGGTAGGTGCAGACGAAGTCGTTCACGGCTCCACGAGCTCCACGGTCTCGGCGGCGAAGTCGAGAACGAGCCGGACGTCGCCGCGCCGCAGCACGAGCCGGCGGGCGTCGTCGTCGGCCTCCACCGCGAGCGCGCGCGGCAGCTGCGGCCGGAGTCGGAGCAGGCGCTCGTACAGCGCCCGGTGCCCGACGTCGGCGGCCGTGCGGTCGAGCACCGACCGCTGGAACGTGTCGAGATCCTGCGGATCCGGCACGTGCTCGCCGGCGAACGCTGCGAAGGCCGCGAACTCGCGCCGCCTCCCCTCGCGGGTGGCGTCGGCGATCCGCGGGTCGACGTGGTCGGTGAAGAACAGGAACGGACGGGTCTCGGCGTACTCCTCGCCCTGGAAGAGCAGCGGGATCGACTCCGAGAAGAGACAGCAGGCAGCCGCGAGGCGCAGCTTGCCGGGCGGCAGGCGGTCCCCGAGCGCGCGGTTCCCGACCTGGTCGTGGTTCTGCGCGCAGACGACGAGCCGCTCGCGCTCGGGCCGCAGCAGCTCGCGCCGGATCGAGGTCATCGAGCCGTCGTGGGGCGCGTAGTAGCCGTCCCGCTCGCCGGTGAGCGCGACGTGGAGCTCGTGGTGCAGGGCGTCGAGCCACATCGCGTCGTGCCCCCACTCCTCGAGCGGCCGGAGGTCGGCCATGCCCATCTCGGCGATCACGAGCGCGCCGGTGCCGAGCGCGCGCACGCGCTCGGCGAGCTCGCGGAAGACGTGGACGGGCGAGTCGTCACGAACCGCGCGGGCGGCGTCGAGTCGCAGCCCGTCCACGTGGTAGTCGCGCACCCACTGCTCGGCGTTCTGCAGCGCCCACTCGCGCACGCCCGGCCGGCGGTAGTCGAGCGCGTCGCCCCACGGGGTCGGGCCGAGCCGCCCGGTGAAGTACGGGCCGAGCGCGCGGAGCGCCTCGCTTCCGGGCCCGACGTGGTTGTAGACGACGTCGAGGACGACGCCGAGGCCCTCGGCGTGCGCCGCGTCGACGAGCAGGGCCAGTTCCGCCGGCCCGCCGTACGCCTCGTGCGGCGCCCAGGTGTAGAGGCCGTCGTAGCCCCAGCCGCGCCGCCCCGGGAAGGTGGCGACCGGCATCAGCTCGATCGCCGTCACGCCGAGCTCGCGCAGCCCGGCGAGCCGCTCCGCCGCCGCGGCGAACGTGCCTACCTCGGTGAACGTGCCGACGTGCAGCTCGTAGAGCACGAGCTCCCCCACACCGAGGCCCCGCCGGCCGGCGTCGGTCCACTCGAAGGCCCTCGTGTCCACGGCCGCCGACGGGCCGCGGACGCCTTCCGGGCGCGCCCGCGCACACGGGTCCTCCCGCTCGGCTCCGTCGACGAGGAACCGGTACCGCTCCGCGGGAGCGAGCGAGACGTCGCCGGCCCAGAAGCCGCCCGGCACCCGCTCGAGCGGCTG
>DASTPC010000035.1:0-11245 GCA_035720085.1 Gaiellaceae bacterium | reverse complement strand
CTTCGAAGCGGCCATCCAGGACGGGCTGGACCGCGCCAACAAGACGCTCCGCAACGTCCGCAGCGCCTGGATCAAGGAGCAGCAGATCCGCATCGAGGGCGGCAACGTGGCCGAGTACCAGGTGAACATGCTCGTCACCTTCGTTCTCGACGACTGAGCCCGCCTAGCGGCGCCCATTTCTCGGGACCTGTCGAGGCGAGGTGAGAGCGGTGCGGTGAGCAGGTGGCTCGGCGACTTGCTCACCGCACCGATCCGACCGGCGTTGGGTCGTTGAGCTTCACGCCGTGGCAGCGGTGCCGAAGCGCGAGCGTGATGCCACACGGCCGGTCGGGGTGCAGGACATGGAGTCCTACACCCCCACGCGATTCGAGCTCGTTCAGCGCACTAGCAGTCTCTGCGACGCACGGCGACGTCACGCCTGGCGCCGAGGCCGCTGATCACGGTGCCAGGCGCGTGCACTGACCCTGGTTCTTGAACAGGCTGCCGTAGTTCATCCAGCCGCCGTCCCTGCAGTCGCTCTTGCTCAGAGTGACGCTGTCGACTCGGAAGAACGCGCCGGTTCCGGTGCTCGTCTCCGACCAGAGCGCCTTGTTCTCGAACTCGAGCGCATGCGCGCCGGGCGCGATGAAGAAGACTCCGTGGCTGAATCCCGGGTCGGCGAGCGCTGCGTCCGCGCGTGCGAGCGCGGGGAAGAACAGCTCGAACGGACACGCGGGGAACTCGGACTCGACCTCGCTGGTCTCGCCGAGCAAGGCGTCCCCGTCGTAGACGCGGAACTCGTCGCCGTGACAGAAGGCGTCGGTGACGGTGACCTTGGCGACGGTCGTGCTCGTGAACACCCACGGTCCGGCAGTCGACGCACCATCGAGCCCGCCGCCGGTGATGAACGACTGCCAGCCTGAGTCCACCGTGATCTTCGTGGTGGCGTTCGCGACGCCGGCGCTGACGACGAACGCGAGCAGCACCGCGCTCACGATCGCGAACAGCCTCCAGCCCGCCCTACGACGTGTTGCATCTCTCACAGTCATGCTCCTCTCCGGTGGCCCACGGGGCCTCTGTTCGGACATTCGACGTCTCGAACGATCACCGAGGCGACAGCTCCTGAACATGGGTTCACGACCCCAAGTGGCGCGGCTCGAGGCACCAGGTCCGTGGTGCTCGGCCAGGACGTTCAGCGCACCTCGAACGTCAAGCCGCCTTCCGTGCCGGCTGCATGACCGTCTCGACGCTGATCACCTGGTACCGCAGCGTTCCGCGTGGACAGACGACCGTCACGTCGTCGCCCGCGACCGCGCCCATCAGCGCCCGTCCGACGGGCGCGCTGACCGACACGCGTCCCTGGCCGGGATCGCTCTCGGTCGCGCCGACGAGCCGGTACTCGACGATCTCGTCCGCGTCGAGGTCGCGGAGCCAGACGGCGCTGCCGATGCCGGCGCGGCCGTCGCGGCTCGGTTCGACCACCCGCGCCGCCGCCACCCGCTCCTCGAGGATCGCAATGCGCCGCTCGAGCTGGGCCTGCGCCTCGAAGACGTCGAGCAGACCCGGGTTGTCGTCCGGGTTACCGTCCGCGCGCGCGTCGCGCAACCGCTCGCTCATCTCGCGCCGACCGACCGTACGCAGCGTGTCGAGCCTGGCGCACAACCGCTCGTAGCCTTCGGCGGTGATAGGCAGATCGTCAACGGCGGGAGCAACGGTCACTTCGAACTCCTCTCTCTAGCGGCGGGAATGAGCCCCTTCCGAGCGGCCGCGGCTCGCCTTGGACTCGAGGCATCGAGGTTGCCCGCCTCCGGCAGCTCGCGCCATGGGGCCGCCGCCGCATTTCACCGGGGCGGGCGGCTCATGCGCATGGGGCGCGAGCCAGGTCGATATCGGGTGGCGGCCCGATGGCAGGGGGGAGCTCGAACCGCGACCGTCTGTGCATGGCCCCCGACCGGAAGGACTCGATGCGAGGGACGATCGTCTGTGGCTTCAGCGACGGCGACGATGGGCGCGCCGCGTTCGAGGCAGCCGCCGAGCTCAGCGAGCGTCTACGGCTCCGGCTGGTGCTGGCTCACGTCGCAGACGGGATCCGAGTGCCGGAGGGGGACGGCGCCGACACCGAGAGCGGTTCGGTGAAGGCCAACGGCGCGAGCGCGGCTCGGCTCGCCCTCGAGCTCGCCTCCGACCACGGACTGTCCGATCGAACCGAGCACCGCTCGGCGGTCGGCGACCCGGCCGCGCTCCTGGCCCAGATCGCCGCCGAAGAGGCCGCCGACCTGATCGTGGTGGGGGCTCGGATGCGCGGGCGCTTGCACCGCAGGCTCGAGAGCAGGCTTGCCGAGCAGCTCGAGACCGCCACACCCGTGACCGTCTTGATCGCGGCGCCGCGCGACAGGCGGCGATCGCTCGCGACGAACCGGGGTGAGCACTAACGGCGACCGATCGGCCCCTTCGCTCTGGCGCGATTGGTGGTCGACGTCCGGGGAGATCGGGTCGAGACCCGATACCGCCGTACCGGCTGAGCGGCGATCCTCGTGAACAAGGAGGTACACCGATGGAAGCTCTCGAGACGTACGCGTCCGTTCTGACCGCGTCGAGCATCGCCCTGATGCTGGTCGCCGCCGGAGTGGCGAAGAAGCAGCTCGCCTGGAAGGCGAAGCCCGTGCCGGTGCGGAGGCGTCGGGCCCGTTCCTAGCGCATGGTCGCACACCACGTCACTGCCGCCGTTCTCGATGCCGATGCGCACGCGTGGCCCGGTTCGCTGCGGGCGGCGGGGGCGGCCGGTGACGAGGCACGCGCGCGTCTACGTGCGCTCCTGCTGCGTGCGGCGCGGCTCGAGGTCGCGCGCCGCTCGCCCTCTCTGCCGGATGCCCGTCGAGACGACCTGGAGGGCATCGTGTTCGAGATCGCCGACCACGCCTTCGCGAGCGTGCTCGAGCGTCTCGACGACTTCACCGACGATCGCCACTTCGGCACCTGGGCCCTCAAGTTCGCGTTGCGCGAAGCGACGGTCAGGCTGCAGACGCGCGCATGGCGCGGTCGGGAGCTCCCCGCCGAGCCGGATCCGCAGACGTACTGCTCGAGCGTCGGCTCCGAACCGGAGGCTTCGCCCGAGCAGCGTGAGCTTCTGTCGGCACTGCCGGCGGCGATCGCCGACGCGCTGACGCCCGAACAGCGGCACGTGCTCGGCGCGCTGGCCCTGAACGGCGTGCCGATCGACGTGCTCGCCGAACGGTTGGAGAGCAACCGCGGCGCCGTCTACGAGACTCTGCGCGACGCCCGGCAACGGCTGCGCACACATTTGGGCCGACGCGGTCCCACGGTTCCGTAGGAACTCGTTTCGGAATGACGCTTCGGCGGCGGGGCGCGCCGGTCGAGTGCGATGCGAGGACGCAGGGAGCACCGATTTGAGACAGATCGGGGCGACCGAGGACGAAGCAGCGTGCCGACCGGCGTGTTCCGACGGCACAAGGCTTCATTTCGAGACGAGTTCTCAAGCACGCCGATCGAGCTGCCGGCGAAACCGGCGCGCCCCGCGGCCGCGGTCCTTACCTGCTGGCGCGAACTCTCGCCAGGATGGCGGCAGTGTTTCGACTGCCGCGAGGCGGGGTAACTGCGGGCCATGCCCTCCTGGGCGGGCCGGGAAGACGATCATGACCGTCTTCCCGGCCCGCCGCCTTTCCAGGGCTTGATTCAGGCGCGATCGAGCGCGGCGCGGAGCGAGGCGACGTAGTCGCGGAGCGCTGCGGGGCCATCGTCCGCCACCTGGAGCGCCCGCGAGCCGACGACGACGCCGTCCGTGAGGGCCGCCGCGGCGGCCGCGTGCTCCGGGGTCGAGATGCCGAAGCCGGCGTAGAGCGGGACGTCGGCGAGTCGCCGCGCTCTCACGGCCAGCTCGCCGAGCGCGTCCGAGAGCTCGGCGCGGGCCCCCGTGGTCCCGGTCAGCGTGACCAGATACAGCCAGCCGTCGGTGCGCTCGGCGGCGAGCGCGATCCGCGCGTCGGTGGAGGTCGGTGCCACCAGCTGGATCCGCCGCAGCTCGGGGCGCTCGTCCGCCGGCAGGTCCGCGACGATCAGCCCCGTCGCCCCGGCCGCCCGCGCGTCGGCGTCGAACCGCTCCCAGCCGTACGCCTCGAGCAGCGCCGAGTAGGTCATCGGCACGAGGGGCGTCTGGCCGACTCGCGCACGCGTCTCCGCCAGGCAGTCGAGGCACGCTGCCGTCCGCATACCCGCGCCTAGCGCCCGCTCGGCCGCAGCGCGGATCACCGGCCCGTCGGCGAGCGGGTCGGAGAAGGGGAAGCCGAGCTCGACCACGTCTGCGCCGCCCTCAACGGCCGCCTGCGCCAGCTCCGGCGTCTCCCGCCCGGACATCAGGTAGATCACGAGCGCCTTGGCCATGTGCCCTAGGCGCTGCCCGCCCGCAAGGCGTGCAGCGCCTCGGCGAGGTCCTTGTCGCCCCGTCCGGACAGGCACACGGCCACGAGCTCGGCCTCCAGCCCGTCGACCTTCGCGAGCGCGTGGGCGGGCTCGAGGGCGGGGATGATCCCCTCCGTGCGGGCGAGCCGCGCGAACGCGGCCAGGGCCTCCTCGTCGGTCGCGCCGACGTAGCGCGCGCGGCCGGAGTCCCTGAGCCAGGCGTGCTCGGGCCCGACGCCCGGGTAGTCGAGCCCGGCCGAGATCGAGTGCGCGTCCGCGACCTGCCCGTCCTCGTCGGCCAGGATCGAGGAGCGCGAGCCGTGCAGCACGCCGGTGCGACCGGTGCCGAGCGAGGCGGCGCCTGCGGCCTCGACGCCGACCAGCTCCACGTCGGCGTCGTCGACGAAGCCGGCGAACATGCCGATCGCGTTCGAGCCGCCCCCGACGCAGGCGACCACCGCCTCCGGGAGCCGGCCCTCGGCCTCGAGGATCTGCGCCCGCGCCTCGCGGCCGATCACCGCCTGCAGCTCCCCGACGAGCTCGGGATAGGGCGCCGGCCCGACGCACGAGCCGATCACGTAGTGCGTCGTCTCCACGTTGGTGATCCAGTCGCGGATCGCCTCGCTCGTCGCCTCCTTGAGCGTCCTCGTACCGAACTCGACCGGGACGACGGTGGCGCCGAGCAGCCCCATCCGCTCGACGTTGGGCGCCTGCCGGCGCATGTCCTCGGCGCCCATGAAGACCACGCACTCGAGCCCGAAGCGCGCGCACGCCGTCGCCGTGGCGACGCCGTGCTGGCCGGCGCCCGTCTCGGCGATGATCCGCGACTTGCCGAGCCGGCGTGCGAGCACCACCTGGCCGAGCGCGTTGTTGAGCTTGTGCGCGCCCGTATGGAGGAGGTCCTCGCGCTTCAGGTAGACGCGCTTGCCGGGCGCGAACCGCTCGGCGAGCGTCACCGGCGTGGGGCGGCCGGCGTAGGTGGCGAGCAGGTGGTCGAGCTCAGCGCGGAAGCCCGGGTCCACCTTCGCCGCCTCCCATGCTTCCGTCAGCTCGTCCAGCGCCGGGATCAGCGTCTCCGGCACGTAACGCCCGCCGTAGCTCCCGAACGTCCTCGTCGTCATCGCGCCGCTTCCACGTACGCCAGCACCCGCTCGTGGTCCTTGATCCCCGGCTCGCGCTCGAGCCTCGAGCTCGCGTCCACTGCCCACGGCCGCACCCGCTCGATCGCCGCTCGCACGTTGTCCGGCCCCAGTCGTCCCGCGAGGACGACGCGCCCGCCGGCGGCGGCGGCCCGCTCCCAGTGGCCCGGGTCGTCCTCCTCCCACGGGAGGTCGAGGAGGCGCGCGACCTCACGCCCCTCCCGCAGGACGGCCGCCTCGCGGCCGCGCACCTTTCCTTCCTCGCGCTCGTGCACCTGGTCGAGGTCGGCCGGGCTCTCGCCGGCCTCCCCGACCCAGACCGCCACCCGCAGTACCTCCTCGGGCGCGTCGAGCACGCGTTCGGCCGCGCGCGGGCTCTCCGGTGCGAGCACGAACCCGACCAGGTCGGAGCCCGCCTCGACCGCCACGGCGACGTCCTCGTCGCGCGTCAGGCCGCAGACCTTGACGAGGGGGCGGGAGAGCAGCTCGCGGAGCCTGGCCGCCGGGTCGGGTGCCCGCATCAGCGCCGAGCCGACGAGGATCGCGTCGGCCCCCGCCAGCTCGGCCGCGGCGCCCTGCGCTCGCGTGGTCACGCCGCTCTCGGCCACGACGACCCGGTCGGCCGGCGCGCGGGCGACCAGCTCGAGCTGTGCGCGGCGGTCGATCCGGAACGTGGCCAGGTCGCGGGCGTTGACGCCGATCACGGGCGCGTCGAGCACGAGCGCGCGCTCGAGCTCGGCGCCGTCGTGGGCCTCGACCAGCATGTCGAGGCCGAGCTCGCCGGCCCAGCGGAGCAACGCGCGTGCCTGCGCGTCGTCGACGTCGCGGAGGATCACGAGCGCGGCATCCGCGCCCGCCGCGCGGGCGGTCTCCAGGTGCTCCCGCGTCGAGAAGAAGCCCTTGGCGAGCAGCGGCGCGCCGGTCGCCGCGCGGGCCGCTCGCAGGTCGTCCCAGGAGCCGGCGAAGCGCTCGTCGACGAGCACAGAGACGGCGGCCGCCCCCGCGCGGGCGTACGACGCCGCGATCGCACCCGGGTCCGCGTCCGGGCGCAGGTCGCCGGCGGAGGGCGAGCGCCGCTTGATCTCCGCGATCGCGCCGAGCCCCGGCTCGCGGAGCGCATCGGCGAACCGTCCCATCAGGCCGGCACCTCCTGCGAGAACGCGACCAGTGCGTCGAGGCGCTCGGCGGCGGCGCCCGAGTCGAGCGCGTCGGTGGCCCGGTCGAGCCCCTCGCGGAGGTCGTCGGCGTGGCCCGCGGCGGCGATCGCGCCCGCCGCGTTCAGCAGCACCGCGGACCGCCTCCCGCCGCGCTCGGAGCCGGCGAAGATCGCGCGCACCGTGGCCGCGTTCTCCGCCGGGTCGCCGCCGGCCAGCTCGGCCGGATCGCACGGCTCCAGGCCGAGCTCGAGCGGGTCGATCACGCGTGCGCGCACCTCGCCGCCCGCGATCTCGCAGACCGCGTTCGGGCCGGCCGGCGACAGCTCGTCGATGCCGCCGAAGCCGTGCACGACGAAGGCGCGCTCGGCGCCGAGCTGTGCAAGCACCTCAGCCACCGTGGGCACCAGGGCCCCCGCGTAGACGCCGAGCACCTGCGCCCGCGCCCCGGCCGGGTTCGTCAGCGGGCCGAGGATGTTGAAGACGGTGCGCGTGCCCAACTCCCGCCGCACCGGCGCGGCGTGCCGCATCGCCGGGTGGTGAACCGGCGCGAACATGAAGCCGAAGCCGAGCTCGTCGATCGAGCGCGCGATCCGCTCCGGCGGCTGCTCGAGCGAGAAGCCGAGCGCCTCCAGCACGTCGGCCGAGCCGGAGGCGGACGAGACGGCCCGGTTGCCGTGCTTCGCGACCGCGGCGCCGGCCGCCGCGGCGACGATCGCCGCCGCCGTGGAGATGTTGAACGTGCGCGCGCCGTCCCCGCCGGTGCCGACCACGTCGACGAGGTCGGTGCGCTCGGGCCGCACCGGCAGCACGTGCTCGCGCATCGCCTCGGCGCAGCCGGCGATCTCGTCCGCGGTCTCGCCCTTCGCGCGCAGCGCGACGAGGAACCCGCCGATCTGCGCCGGCGTCGCCTCGCCGCGCATGATCTCGTCCATGACGGCGCGCGCTCGCGCGCGGTCGAGGTCCTTGCCGTCGAGCAGCTCGGAGATCGCCTCGACGATCACGCCTGCTCCAGGAAGTTGCGCGCGAGCTCCGGCCCGGTCGGGGTGAGCACGCTCTCCGGGTGGAACTGGACGCCCTCGACCGGCAGCGAGCGGTGGCGGACGCCCATCACCTCGCCGTCCTCGGTGCGCGCCGTCACCTCCAGCTCGGCCGGCACCGTCAGAGCCGCGAGCGAGTGGTAGCGGCCGGCCTCGATCTCCTCCGGCAGCCCGCGGTAGACCCCGCGGCCGTCGTGGCGGACGCGGCTCGCCTTGCCGTGCAGGAGCGCGCGCGCCTGCCCGATCTCGCCGCCGAAGGCCTCGACGATCGCCTGGTGGCCGAGGCAGACGCCGAGGGTGGGCACGGTCGGGCCCAGGCAGCGGATCAGCTCGACCGAGACGCCCGCGTCGGCGGGCCGACCCGGGCCGGGGGAGACGACGAGCCGGTCCGGCGCGAGCGCCTCCGCCTCGTCGGCCGTGATCGCGTCGTTCCGGCGCACGACCACCTCGGCGCCGAGCTCCTCGAACAGGTGCACGAGGTTGTAGGTGAAGGAGTCGTAGTTGTCGATCATCAACAGCTTCACGCGCGTTCCCTCTCCGCGAGGTCGATCGCGGCCTCGAGCGCGGCCAGCTTGCGCAGGCACTCCTCGTGCTCGGCGGCCGGGTCCGAGTCTGCCACGATCCCCGCCCCCGCCTGCAGGTACGCGACGCCGTCGCGGACGACCATCGTGCGCAGCGCGATGCAGGCGTCCATCGTCCCGTCGGGGAGCGAGTAGAGCACCGCCCCGGCGTACGGGCCCCGCCGGAAGCCCTCGAGCTCGGTGATCAGCTGCATCGCCCGCACCTTCGGCGCCCCGGAGACCGTCCCGGCCGGGAAGCAGGCGCGCAGCACGTCGAACGCCGTCACGCCGTCGCGCAGCTCGCCGACCACCTCCGAGACGAGATGCGAGACGTGCGAGAAACGCTCGACCTCCATCGAGCGCGCGACGTGCACCGTGCCGCCGCGGCAGACCCGCGAGAGGTCGTTGCGGCCGAGGTCGACGAGCATCACGTGCTCCGCGCGGTCCTTCTCCGACGACAGCAGCCGCTCGACGTCGCCCTCGGTCGGCTCTGTCGTGCCGGCGATCGGCACGAGGCTCGCGCGGCCGTGCTCGCATGCGACCAGCCGTTCCGGCGACGACCCGACGAGCGCGATACCGTCGAGGTCGAGCAGGAACAGGTACGGCGACGGATTGACCCGTCGGAGCGCCCGGTACAGCTCCAGCGGCGAGGCGGACGTCGGGCGCTCCGCCCGCTGGGAGGGGACGACCTGGAAGACGTCGCCCGCGACGATGTGCCGCTTCGAGATCCGCACCATCTCCTCGTAGCGGGCGCGGTCGGGGACGCGGGAGAGCGGCCCGGGCGCGCCGCGGTGCTCGCGCTGCCACGGGATGCCCGCCTCGAGCCGTCCGGCGACCTCGGCGGCGTCGCCGGCCAGCACCTCGGCGACGCCCGCCCCGTGGTCGAAGCGGACGAGGGTCTCGCAGACGACCAGCCTGCTCTCGGGAAAGCCGTGACCCGGCTCGGGCAGCGGGACCGTGGGCTCGAGCCGCGCGACGTGGTCGTAGCCGAGATACCCGACGACTGTTTCCCCGAGTGCCGCGGCCGTGTCGAAGTCGACCAGGCGCGAGCCCGTTCCCATCCACGAGCTGCGCCCCAGCCGTCCGCGCTCGACCGACTCGAGCAGGAAGCTCGCCGTGCCCATGCCACGCAGGCGGAGGTACGCCCCGAGCGGCGTGAGCAGGTCGGTGTTGATGGCTGCAATCGGCGTCATGGAACGAAAAAGACCTCCGAGGAGGTCTGAGCGAGCGGGTCGACGGCTCTAGCCGTGGTGGTGCGCAGGGCTAGCCGGCACGCTCGTGGCGCCGTCGCCAGGCCCAGGTCGAGGTGAGGCTCACGGTTCAAGCCTAGTCGACGGAAACGGCCCAGTCGAGGCTGCGGGAGACGCCCTCACGCCAGCGCGCGAGCCCGCGCTCCCGCTCGCGCTCGCCGAGCCGCGGCTCGACCCGGCGTGTGGCGCCCGCAAGCGCGGCGACCTCGTCGAGGCCGCTCCAGAACCCCACCGCCAGCCCGGCCGCGAAGGCGGCCCCGGCCGCGGTCAGCTCGCGCTGCGCCGGCACGGCGACCGGGACGCCGAGCGCGTCCGCCTGCAGCTGCAGGAGGAGCGCGCTCGCCGCCAGGCCCCCGTCGACCCGCAGCTCCGCGAGAGGGGTGCCGGTGTCGGCGGCCAGCGCCTCCGCGACGTCGGCCACCTGCCACGCGCACGCCTCGAACGCCGCCCGGGCGAGATGGGCCCGGGTCGTGTGGCGCGTCAGGCCGGCGATCACGCCCCGTGCATCCGGCCGCCAGTATGGGGCGAAGAGGCCGGAGAACGCCGGCACGAGGACGACCCCGCCGGTGTCCTCCACCGTCCGTGCGAGCGCCTCCAGCTCCGCCGCGTCGGCGGCCAGGCCGAGGTCGTCGCAGAGCCAGTCGAGCAGCGAGCCCGCCACCGCGACCGAGCCCTCCAGCGCGTAGACGGGCGGGGCCTCCTCGAGCTGCCAGGCGACGGTCGCGATCAGGCCGTTCCGGGAGGCCACGGGCTCGCGGCCGGTGTTCTGCAGCAGGAACGCGCCGGTGCCGTAGGTGTTCTTGACCGAGCCCGGCTCGACGCACCCGTGGCCGAGGAGCGCCGCCTGCTGGTCGCCGAGCACACCAGCCACCGGGACGCCGGCGAGCGCGCGTGTCGCCACGCCGAGCACCGCGCTCGACGGGTGGATCTCCGGCAGCAGCCCGCGCGGCACGCCGAGGAGGTCGCAGAGATCGTCGTCCCAGACGAGCTCCCGCAGGTCCATCAGCAGCGTCCGGCTCGCGTTCGACGGGTCGGTCGCGTGGACGCCGCCAGCAGGCCCGCCGGTCAGCCACCAGAGCACCCAGGCATCCGGCGTGCCGGCGAGGAGGTCTCCGTCCGCCGCCGCTTCCCGGCGGCCGGGCTCCGCATCGAGCAGCCACGCGAGCTTGAGCGCGGTCGAGTACGTCGAGACCGGTAGGCCCGTGCGCACGCGGAAGCGGTCGACACCGCCCTCGGTGACGAGCCGCGCCACGCCGTCCTCCGTGCGGGTGTCCTGCCAGACGAGCGAGCGGCCGACGGGCCCGCCGGTGGCGCGCTCCCACAGCACGGCCGACTCGCGCTGGTTCGCGATCCCGACGGCGGCGACGTCGGCGGCGGTGGCGCCGGCGGCGGCGAGCGCGCCCTCGACGCACGTGTCGACCGCCCGGCGCACCTCCTCCATGTCGAGCTCGACCCAGCCGGGCCGCGGCGTGTGCACCGACTGTGCGACCCGGTGCGAGGCGACCGGCCGGCCGTCGCGGCCGAAGAGCAGGCAGCGGGTGCTCGACGTGCCGTGGTCGATCGCGGCGACGAGGTGCGGCCCGGGCACGCGGCGACTGTACAGCGGTGCGCCACGCGGCTCGCGGGCGGATTGATTCCGTCCGCGCCGCAGGAGAGACTCCGCGCGTGACCACGGTCGACGAGCTGCCGGTCGGCACCGTCACGTTC